>NZ_JBPCCV010000017.1:0-204 GCF_053471565.1 Furfurilactobacillus sp. WILCCON 0119 | reverse complement strand
CAATGTGCAACGCTCGGTCACTAAGTGACCAATTGGAGGATAATGGGCTTGAACCACTGTCATTCATCTGCAAGCAGGTGCCGCTCTCCCATCTGAGCTAATCCCCCATGTCGTCTCTGACATGGCGTGAGGTAAATCCCTCAAAACTGAACAACGTTTCAACAATGTGTAGGTTTCCGAATTATTTCCTTAGAAAGGAGGTGA
>NZ_JBPCCV010000016.1:0-351 GCF_053471565.1 Furfurilactobacillus sp. WILCCON 0119 | reverse complement strand
TGGAAGATTAGCTCAGTTGGGAGAGCGTCTGCCTTACAAGCAGAGGGTCACAGGTTCGAGCCCTGTATCTTCCATTTAATGAGCCGTTAGCTCAGTTGGTAGAGCATCTGACTTTTAATCAGAGGGTCGACAGTTCGAGACTGTCACGGCTCATTACCCCCTAGAGGGTAATATTTCTTCGGCTTTAATGCCGACTTAGCTCAGTTGGCAGAGCACCTGTCTTGTAAACAGGGGGTCGGAGGTTCGAATCCTCTAGTCGGCATTGCACCAAAATATATGCGGAAGTAGTTCAGTGGTAGAACATCACCTTGCCATGGTGGGGGTCGCGGGTTCGAATCCCGTCTTCCGCTT
>NZ_JBPCCV010000015.1:0-362 GCF_053471565.1 Furfurilactobacillus sp. WILCCON 0119 | reverse complement strand
AACACGGAAGTTAAGCTTTGTCGCGCCAAGAGTAGTTGGGGGATCGCTCCCTGCGAGGGTAGGCCGTCGCCATGCAAATGAAAAACGTTGACCATTAGGTCAGCGTTTTTTTGTGGTGTGAATTTGTGTGAGGCGTTAAAGAGCATGGCAGGTGAAACCCATAATCCACTTAGCCACGAAGGGTCCCAGAGGCTAGGAAAAAACGGTGCAGCAATGGTCATGAAAAGCGGTCAGGAAGTGCTTAAAAAGGCTTGAAGACCGCTGTAAAGTTCGCTATACTTATTCCTGTACTGATTTGCCGGATTAGCTCAGTTGGTAGAGCATCGGTATCGTAAACCGAGGGTCAGGTGTTCGAGTCACCT
>NZ_JBPCCV010000014.1:0-391 GCF_053471565.1 Furfurilactobacillus sp. WILCCON 0119 | reverse complement strand
AAAAAACTCAAAAAACGCGGTGTTCTCGGTTTTTAATAATAATAAAAAGAATCATGATTCAGTTTTCAATGTGCAACACTTGATCACTTCGTGATCAATGGAGAATAACGGGATCGAACCGTTGACCCCCTGCTTGCAAAGCAGGTGCTCTCCCATCTGAGCTAATTCCCCATGTTGTCTAGTCAGGCCGATGGGCACAAGTGGACTCGAACCACCGACCTCACGCTTATCAGGCGTGCGCTCTAACCAGCTGAGCTATGCGCCCAATCTTTTTGAGGTAAATCCCTCAAAACTGAACAACGTTTCAACAATGCGTAGGTTTCCGAATTATTTCCTTAGAAAGGAGGTGATCCAGCCGCAGGTTCTCCTACGGCTACCTTGTTACGACTTC
>NZ_JBPCCV010000013.1:0-398 GCF_053471565.1 Furfurilactobacillus sp. WILCCON 0119 | reverse complement strand
GGCGCACCATGGTCAGATAATGGGACGGCAAAGAATGCGGGCTTACTTCCAATTAGTGAAAACTCAGACCAGTTTACTTACGAAGTTGATCTGAATGGGAATACAACGGGAAAGACTGGCGCTGACTTGATTGCTCAACTGAAGGCTAACGGAACAATGGCTTACAATGCGACCGTAAAGGTTTATAGTAAGGCTGATCCAAAGACAGTTGTGGCGACTAAAAACGTTACGGTAAACCTGGCCGGGCTAACAGATGGAATCAAAGATAGTGTAACGGTTCCTGCTAGTTATTTGGCAAACGCTAACCCAGACGGGTCAGGCCCCTTCACTGCAGGTGTTAACCAAGTGATTCCATTCAACGCCTTCGGCGGTGATGGGATGTTAACACGGTTGTTATT
>NZ_JBPCCV010000012.1:0-644 GCF_053471565.1 Furfurilactobacillus sp. WILCCON 0119 | reverse complement strand
CTGTCCCTTCCGACGGCGTTTGAACCAGATGATGAAACCGGCAAAGAGTGCAAGGAGCCAACCAACCACGGTGGCACCTGCCTGAATTCCAGTGTCTGGTAATGCTTGACGGTTCTTATCAGCGTCAGTGGTTGACGTTGGTAATCCTAATTCATTATTTGAATTAGATGTGCCAGGCGTTACCTCATCAGGAGCGGTGGTGTTTCCGTTGTTACCAGTGGTGTTGGTATCAATATCGGAACCACCATTATTACCGTTTCCATTATTATCAGTGCCCGTTGTCGCAATCGTGATGCCGTTCATTTCTGGTAACCAGCCAGGATAAACGGTGATCGGATCGTTCGTGACGGTAATTGGATCCATCGAGAATGATGGGTCAAGATTCAGAACTGGTAATGAGGTTAAGAAGTTATGCAACCAAGTAATTACGTTAACGATCAAACCAAGCAACCAGCCAAGGGTCATGTCGAGGAAGCGACCAAGCTTCTCGATCAAGATACCAAGTAGTTGTAAGACTTTTCCGTTTAAATCAAGAATGACGCCTAAGGCAATTAGGCCAAGTGCTCCAAGGAGTGGCAACACATTGATTCCCAGTACAGGGAGGCCAACGACGAGCACAAGTGGTAACAGGATCGGTACTAAGA
>NZ_JBPCCV010000011.1:0-735 GCF_053471565.1 Furfurilactobacillus sp. WILCCON 0119 | reverse complement strand
ACCCTATGGCGACGCTTCCCAACGTCTTCGACTATCATGGTCTTTGGTAACTCAAATGTTCAGTCCTACAACCCCAATCTGCAAGCAGATTGGTTTGGGCTCTTCCCCTTTCGCTCGCCGCTACTTAGGGAATCGAATTTTCTTTCTCTTCCTGTTGCTAATGAGATGTTTCAGTTCACAACGTCTACCTTCAACTAGAGTATGTATTCCCCTAGTGATAATCAGCTATTACACTGATTGGGTTTCCCCATTCGGAAATCTCCGGATCAAAGCTTACTTACAGCTCCCCGAAGCATATCGGTGTTAGTCCCGTCCTTCATCGGCTCCTAGTGCCAAGGCATCCACCGTGCGCCCTTTCTAACTTAACCTAACAATTCAAAAGAATTGCGGTTATGAGTTTAGCGAATAACAATTTTAACTTGTTAAAAAACTCAAAAAACGCGGTGTTCTCGGTTTTTAATAATAATAAAAAGAATCATGATTCAGTTTTCAATGTGCAACGCTCGGTCACTAAGTGACCAATTGGAGGATAATGGGCTTGAACCACTGTCATTCATCTGCAAGCAGATGCCGCTCTCCCATCTGAGCTAATCCCCCATGTCGTCTCTGACATGGTATGAGGTAAATCCCTCAAAACTGAACAACGTTTCAACAATGTGTAGGTTTCCGAATTATTTCCTTAGAAAGGAGGTGATCCAGCCGCAGGTTCTCCTACGGCTACCTTGTTACGACTTC
>NZ_JBPCCV010000010.1:0-741 GCF_053471565.1 Furfurilactobacillus sp. WILCCON 0119 | reverse complement strand
GGCGTTGTCTTGATCCCAAATGTGGTGTCGCCATCTTTGGCCACCCAGTCGGTGTAGGTCACTTCACCCGTCACATTATCGACCGTTCCGGTCCGTGTGAACTCAACTTGATCTGTTTGGTCAGCCGGCGCTTTGGTCCCATCACTCATCACGTAGTGCACGTTTTCGTGATTAATGACATCCAAACTATTCTTGTCGGTATCGTTAGGCCACTTTGGTCCGGTTGGATTACTTGGATCGATCGGCTGACCTGGCGTTCCTGGATTACTTGGCGTAATCGGAGTTGTTCCATGCGTCAGGTGTACTACGAAGTTTTGGACTGTGCCATCTTCGTTATAGATTACGCCATTTACTGGGTAATTATCGGAAACTAACTGATAGCCTTCGGCTTCGTAATCCTTGATCCGCGTACTTGTCCGGTAGCTATCGGTTGTCGCAAACTTACCGGTTAACGTATCGACACTACCCAGTGTCTTACCGGTTGTGTCATCAATGTACGTCACAGTTGCCTGTTCATCGTTGGCCGTGTACGTGATCGACGTATCTTGGCCCGGATTAGTTGGTGTGATCGTACTTCCTGGTGTCAGTGGATTCCCATCGCCATCATGCGGTGTATACCCAGGGACAGTCGGTACGGTCACTTGTCCTGGCTGCGTCGGATCCGTCGGATCATTTGGATAGGCCACACTTGGTACCTTCGGCCAGTTAGGATCGCTAGGATCACTCGGCGTTGGTACTAAG
>NZ_JBPCCV010000009.1:0-1229 GCF_053471565.1 Furfurilactobacillus sp. WILCCON 0119 | reverse complement strand
CTTTTTTTGTGACACAAAGAATTAAAAAACCAAGTAACAGATCATAATTAAAATCGTTAATGTTCTAATCTGAATGGGATAGACGCACAATGGCTAAGCGCTTTTTGATGAGTGAGCAACGATAACACGGGCAAAAGACAGCTAGCGCCATTTAATAAAATTAATATTGCTAACCATGACACTATGGTTCAAACTAATGCAGTACCACTCGAACATACTTTAAGCTTGGGCTGTTAACTCATTGAAAATCCTGTGGTGCTTATATCGTCAGTAAATTAAAACGCCAGCTTACGTAGAACATGTTTAAACAAACGTACCTAGAGTAGAGCCAAGATGGATGACAATCCTTGATCAAACTATTCTTGATCCGATAAAGGGCCCTAGCTCTGTAGCCGGGATGTTGGCGACGAAGAAATTTCTAAAATATGTCCATTATTAATAATTGGAATAATAAAAACGAGGCGTAAAATCAATGCCACAAGCACAGTCACATGACCAACAGATCACCGATTTTTGGAATGCAGTTTGCCAATGCAAACACTTAGGCACACTACCGCAACCTGAGGCGTGGGCCTTTGGGAATGGCGAACAGCAGGCCGATGAATTGGCCGCTCTTGTTATTGCGGGTCAAAAAGACGGCGACAACATCTGCGTTCTTTCCAGGTGAAACAACCGCAGCGGTTGATGAGTACAATATTATATTAGACGGTCGTAACCAACCGGTGGCAGTTACCCAAACAGTTGTTTCAGAAATCATGCCGTTTACACAAGTGAGTGCGGAACATGCGTATCATGAAGGTGAAGGCGACCAAACACTCACGCATTGGCGGCGGGGTATAAATAAAGTAATAGAACAATGTTGGTGGATACCCGTATGGGTGTTTCGCTAACTGTGATCGTGATTATCAAAGCGGCGTTACATCATCTAATGAGTTACACAACTTTGTGGTTTTTATTTTATCGTGCGTCATAATTTATATGGTCTGTTGTCATCTATGTATTATCAATATCGTATGAGAATCTAGTAGACGTAGCTCACCGTTCCTTCAATCCTTAAACACCGACAGAATTAACCAATCTTAAAAGTTCACTTAAGCGATAAATGATTTAGCTCCTTTAATTCAGATTTTGTTGAGACATAGCGAAATTGATTTAAATGATTTTATAAATCGTAATTAGATTTACTTATGTTGAAAGTGAACTGTTTCAAATATGTTCAATAAAAAAAA
>NZ_JBPCCV010000008.1:0-2815 GCF_053471565.1 Furfurilactobacillus sp. WILCCON 0119 | reverse complement strand
ATTGGGGTTGTAGGACTGAACATTTGAGTTACCAAAGACCATGATAGTCGAAGACGTTGGGAAGCGTCGCCATAGGGTGTGAAAGCCACGTAGACGAAATCATAGTCTCTCAGTTCAGGATCCTGAGTACGGCGGAGCACGTGAAATTCCGTCGGAATCTGCGGGGACCATCCCGTAAGGCTAAATACTCCCTAGTGACCGATAGTGAACCAGTACCGTGAGGGAAAGGTGAAAAGCACCCCGGAAGGGGAGTGAAATAGTTCCTGAAACCGTGTGCCTACAAGTAGTTAGAGCCCGTTAATGGGTGATAGCGTGCCTTTTGTAGAATGAACCGGCGAGTTACGTTAACATGCAAGGTTAAGGTGGAAAGACCGGAGCCGTAGCGAAAGCGAGTCTGAAATGGGCGTTTGAGTATGTTGAAGTAGACCCGAAACCAGGTGACCTACCCATGTGCAGGCTGAAAGTGCGGTAATACGCACCGGAGGGCCGAACCCGTGTCTGTTGAAAAAGGCTGGGATGACGTGTGGGTAGCGGTGAAATTCCAAACGAACTTGGAGATAGCTGGTTCTCTCCGAAATAGCTTTAGGGCTAGCCTCGGATTAGAGCATCATGGAGGTAGAGCACTGTTTGAACTAGGGGCCCGTCATGGGTTACTGAATTCAGATAAACTCCGAATGCCATTGATGTGTTATCCGGGAGTCAGACGATGAGTGATAAGATCCACCGTCGAAAGGGGAACAGCCCAGATCACCAGTTAAGGTCCCTAAATATATGCTAAGTGGAAAAGGATGTGGAGTTGCACAGACAACTAGGATGTTGGCTCAGAAGCAGCCACCATTTAAAGAGTGCGTAATAGCTCACTAGTCGAGTGATTCTGCGCCGAAAATGTACCGGGGCTAAGCATATTACCGAAACTGTGGGTGTCACGTAAGTGACGCGATAGGAGAGCGTTCTATGGGCGGTGAAGCTAGACCGTGAGGACTAGTGGAGCGCATAGAAGTGAGAATGCCGGTATGAGTAGCGAAAGATCAGTGAGAATCTGATCCACCGTATGACTAAGGTTTCCTGGGGAAGGCTCGTCCTCCCAG
Organism: Furfurilactobacillus sp. WILCCON 0119; assembly: GCF_053471565.1. NCBI lineage: Bacteria > Bacillati > Bacillota > Bacilli > Lactobacillales > Lactobacillaceae > Furfurilactobacillus > Furfurilactobacillus sp. WILCCON 0119. Next base: position 1,727 of record NZ_JBPCCV010000008.1, on the reverse strand, counting down.
GGTTAGTCGGGACCTAAGGCGAGGCCGAGAGGCGTAGTCGATGGATAACAGGTTGAGATTCCTGTACTAGTTAAACTTGTTTGAACAATGGAGGGACGCAGAAGGCTAAACGATCCGGACGATTGGAAGTGTCCGGTCAAGCAGTGAGGTGTGAGATGAGTTAAATGCTTGTTTCTTTAACATTGAGCTGTGACGAGGACCGAAATTTCAGTAGGGAAGTCGTTGATGTCACGCTGCCGAGAAAAGCTTCTAGTTAGAGTTTAATTACCCGTACCGCAAACCGACACAGGTAGTCGAGGAGAGTATCCTCAGGTGAGCGAGTGAACTCTCGTTAAGGAACTCGGCAAAATGACCCCGTAACTTCGGAATAAGGGGTGCTGCACGCAAGTGTAGCCGCAGTGAAAAGGCCCAGGCGACTGTTTATCAAAAACACAGGTTTCTGCAAAATCGTAAGATGACGTATAGGGGCTGACGCCTGCCCAGTGCTGGAAGGTTAAAAGGATGGGTTAGCGTAAGCGAAGCTCAGAATTGAAGCCCCAGTGAACGGCGGCCGTAACTATAACGGTCCTAAGGTAGCGAAATTCCTTGTCGGGTAAGTTCCGACCCGCATGAAAGGCGTAACGATCTGGGCACTGTCTCAACGAGAGACTCGGTGAAATTATATTACCCGTGAAGATGCGGGTTACCCGCGACAGGACGGAAAGACCCCATGGAGCTTTACTGTAGCTTGATATTGGGTGTTTGTATAACTTGTACAGGATAGGTAGGAGCCGTAGAGCTCGGGACGCTAGTCTCGAAGGAGGCATTGGTGGGATACTACCCTTGTTATACGACCACTCTAACCCACATCACTTAGCGTGATGGGAGACAGTGTCAGGTGGGCAGTTTGACTGGGGCGGTCGCCTCCTAAAAGGTAACGGAGGCGCTCAAAGGTTCCCTCAAAATGGTTGGAAATCATTTGTAGAGTGTAAAGGCACAAGGGAGCTTGACTGTGAGACAGACAGGTCGAGCAGGGACGAAAGTCGGACTTAGTGATCCGGTGGTACCGCATGGAAGGGCCATCGCTCAACGGATAAAAGCTACCCTGGGGATAACAGGCTCATCTCCCCCAAGAGTCCACATCGACGGGGAGGTTTGGCACCTCGATGTCGGCTCATCGCATCCTGGGGCTGTAGTCGGTCCCAAGGGTTGGGCTGTTCGCCCATTAAAGCGGTACGCGAGCTGGGTTCAGAACGTCGTGAGACAGTTCGGTCCCTATCCGTCGCGGGCGCAGGAAATTTGAGAGGAGCTGTCCTTAGTACGAGAGGACCGGGATGGACATACCTCTGGTGTACCAGTTGTGCCGCCAGGCGCATCGCTGGGTAGCTATGTATGGATGAGATAAACGCTGAAAGCATCTAAGTGTGAAACTCGCCTCGAGATGAGATTTCCCATTCCTATATGGAAGTAAGACCCCTCAGAGATGATGAGGTAGATAGGCTAGAAGTGGAAGTGTGGCGACACATGGAGCGGACTAGTACTAATCGGTCGAGGACTTAACCACAAAGTGGTGTCCGGTTTAAACTAATAAGAAGAATCTGATTCAGTTTTGAGTGCGTAACACTCAATAGTGTGGTGATGATGGCACAAAGGATACACCCGTTCCCATGCCGAACACGGAAGTTAAGCTTTGTCGCGCCAAGAGTAGTTGGGGGATCGCTCCCTGCGAGGGTAGGCCGTCGCCATGC
>NZ_JBPCCV010000007.1:55778-61119 GCF_053471565.1 Furfurilactobacillus sp. WILCCON 0119 | reverse complement strand
AATGTGACGGGTGAAGTGACCTACACCGACTGGGTGGCCAAAGATGGCGACACCACATTTGGGATCAAGACAACGCCTGTTGTCCCTGGTTACTACGCCGATCAGGCACAGATTGATAAAATCACTGGCTTGACGGCAACCAGTGGGGACAAGAACTTCACGGTTACGTATAAAACGCTGGCTAACTTAGTACCAACGCCGAGTGATCCTAGCGATCCTAACTGGCCGAAGGTACCAAGTGTGGCCTATCCAAATGATCCGACGGATCCGACGCAGCCAGGACAAGTGACCGTACCGACTGTCCCTGGGTATACACCGCGTGATGGCGATGGGAATCCACTGACACCAGGAAGTACGATCACACCAACCAATCCGGGCCAAGATACGTCGATCACGTACACGGCCAACGACTACACTATTACGATTAAATATGTTGATGTTGATGGGAATCCAGTGCATACTGCGGTGATCCAAATGAACAAACATATTGGTGATAAGTACAATACTACTGCTGTAGTCGTTGATGGATATTATCTGACCGCAATACCGGCCAATGCGAACGGAACAATGGGTGACAGTGATACTACGGTAACGTATGTTTATGACAAGCTAGGACACTTAATTCCCGATATTCCCGGTTATACACCGGTCGATAAGAATGGAACCCCATTGGTTCCAGGGGATCCATACCCCGTTGATCAAGACACGCCAGTTCAATACAAGAAGAACGTGACGCTCAGTATTGACCAGGCTGATAACAAGGGGCACGATCAAAAAGCCAAGTCTTCAAGCAACATGACAGCATTACCTGAAACAGGGGAACAACGTAATGATGTTGAAGAAGTGGCTGGATTAACTATGCTTGCCTTAGCTGGAATGAGTTTAGGTTTCCTTGGTTTCCGTCGAAAAAATAAACGTTAAGTAACTACGGAAGAAAATCAAAGTTATGAACAAAGACTCGTCAGGCTCAATATGAGTCTGGCGAGTTTTTGTTAAGCTTAAATTCAGAACAATTAGCAGGTGATTTGGACTGAATTACAAATTAAATCTATCTAAATTGGAGTAGAAATGAAAATTAAAAGAAAAGGCATCTTTATGTCTTTAAGTATTGCAATATTTTTGGTAACACTTACACCACCCATTTACGCTCAGTCAACAAATGATGCGACGACTAATAGTCAAAGTTATGGCAAAAGTAGCCCAATCGGAACTGAGAAAGCTTCGTCGACAAATAAATTGACTAGTAATTCTTCTAACACTTCATCAGAATCTTCATCTACTTCGTCATCGAGAACTGCAGTTACTTTTAGTAATTCTGAAAATGATATACATCAAAATGAAGCTACCACAGAAACGTCAGCCGTTGACGAGTCAAAGCATCAAAACAGTAATGATCTGAACAGTGAGTTTGTAAATTGGTCTCCAGCAACGAAAACTGCCAGTGCAGTCGATCCATTTAGCCGCGATTCTAAACAGTTCAGGGTAGATCTATACTTTCCTTTTTTGGGTCGAGTGAATAATGCTTTATTTGGCCATGCAATCTTTGATAGCACTGGTGGTAAGCATACTTATTCGTATAAGGACGGTGATTCTAATACCAGTTTTTATAATTTAAATAATAATACGCATGTGCAAGCTGATGAGGTCAATTATTATTTCAAGGATGGAGGAAACAATAATTCTCAGTTAGCCCGGGTGATCACAGACAGAAGTAACAATGTTCAGATTTCGGAGATCTTAAACGTAACGGCTACTGGGGCCATTACGCATCAGGTAAAATGGCTGAATATCGGGACAGCTGCTTTAAGCAACCAAACATTAAGCGTTTTTTTAGATACAGACTTAGACGGTGATGATTATATTCCAATCTATTCAACTGGTAATAACGGTGCTTTTATTAAAACGACTAATTTGACACTTTATTGTGAAGCACTATCGGGTGTGCAGGTATATGCCGGTCAATATGAAGCTGGAACTTTGTTAGACGGTGTTTTGGCTTCAGGCGATTATGGTAGGCAATTAACTGGGGGTATCGACACGGCAATCTCTTACCAATCACCGAATTTAACCTTGAACCCTGGTGAGACCTATGACATGACTTATCAAGAACGTGTGTTTACTCCTGAAGAACAATTAGGACATGTTACTGTCCATTTTGTGGATCAACAAGGTCATAAGCTAGTTGATGATCAGTCGTTAAATGATGCCTTCGGCCAATCTTATACAGTAGTACCTAAAACTATCTCCGGATACCAAATCGTTCGGACAGAAGGGGAAACAACAGGTACGTACCAAAATGATGGGCAGAATGTAACATTTATCTACGGGAAGGCTGGCAATGCGGCCGGTAACGTAATGGCTAGTTTTTTTGATGATCAAGGCCATAAATTGGCTGATGATGTTGTCCAAAATGGAGATATTGGTAACAAATATACAACTACCGGAAAAGAAGTTGATGGTTACTATTTGAAAAAAATCGATGGTAATCCTACCGGGATCTTTACGAAACAAGCACAGACAATTACGTATGTATATGCGAAATTACCGACTTTTTCGACTAATAATGTGGGACGAATTGTTATTCATTATGTAAACGAACACGGTAATACGATTGCTCCAGACCGAATTCACAGTGATCGAATTGGAATTGCCTTTAACGTTAATCCAGAAGTAATTGATGGGTATACTTTTCAGACAGTGGCTGAGAAATCATTATCTGGCAAATATAGTAATCATGATCAAGAAATTACATTAGTTTATAAGCAAAAAGTAAAAGTGCATCAAGCGGATACCATAAAAACTAATAAGGCGGTTAATGCAAAGTACAACAGCTCCGAGAAACATAAACATGCTGACCTACCAGCAACAAACGTTGCTAAATTTGGTATCTTGAGTAGTATCGGAGTTGTTTTAGGAGTTTTTGTAGTGATTGGCAGCTTATTTTGGTTTCGTCACCGTCGATAATTCATTATGATTAGCCTTTGCTTTAAACACAGTCAACATCTTCCGCCAACATGTCCAACATTAATAGAAGATGTTAATTAACTAATACACAGTTAGTTTAACAGGACTTGGTTTGAGTTTCTTTGTTTTTTTGTCAGCAGTAAAAACATTAAGCAATTTTGTAAATGACTTCTGTTATGAAAGGTCTCGTCAGGTTCATCATTAGTTTGAAGGGGCTTTTTTGACAGAGATATAGTGAACAAGAAAGGCATTTAAAGTATGCGCAAAGTAGATATAAACAATGAGCTTAAAAATATTATTGAAACGGAAGCTTACATTCTGTCCATTGGTCGGAAATTGCACCGAGAATTTGGATATGATCTAAACACGATGTACATTTTTATTCGATTACAACAAGCATCTGACGGAATCGAACTTAGGGAGTTGGGAAAAATGATCAAAATTAGTGCTTCTGCGTTATCTTTAAGACTTAGTCATAATGTTCAGCAGGGACTAATTTACGTAGAAAATGTCGGACCAGATCGGCGAACAAAACGAGCCTATCTAACCGAACAAGGTAAGCAAATAATGACTGAAGTTTTACCTCGTTTAAAGCAAATCCTAAATATACGTTAATGAATAGGGGTGTCAAACGATTAGATTAATAGTTGTTTTACTGGTGTGGCATATTTGATGATTCTGGTACTTACGGTCGTTAGTATAAAATTGACCATTTATGGGTAATGAAAAGCTATTTTTGGCCAAAAAAAATCATCACTAATGTGATGATTTAACCAAGTTTTGCAATGTGATTACAGAGAGTCAGCTGTCGCAAGCAGCTGGCTCTTTTTAACTGCTACCATAATAGCAGCACAATTCTTGTTGTTTTCAACCGTTAGCTTTGACTGGGTTGGGGTTTTACTAGGTCAGATTTAATGTACCGAACGACTGTCCGTGAGACGCCAAATTTCCTGGCAATGGCAGAGTCATTGAGTGTTGATTGCTGTAATTGTTCGCAGATTTGTTCGTAAATGTAGCGTTTTTGAGGAGTATTAGACGTGGCTGAGCACGAGCGGGGGCGACCCCTGACACCACGTATTTTGGCCAACTTAATGCCCTGGTCCTGACGTTTCCTAATTCGTAACCGTTCTGACTCAGCTTGAAGACTGACTGAATCACGTCCGTAAGCATGTTTCACAGTCCCTAATCAGGAATGTGCAAAAATTCTTAAATAGACACTTGAAAAAAATAAGTAATAAAACTAGTCAAATTTTAATGTTCTTGGTATGGTTGTGGTGTTCAAAAAGATTAATACTGAATTTTTGTGAGGGAGTCTTAATATGTTGAAAGAAAATTTGCATAGTACGAGTTTTGCACAAGAAAAAAGCACACGATACAAAATGTATAAAAGTGGAAAGTTATGGGTGACCAGCGGTCTGAGTATCTTAGCCCTTTCCGGTGTTTTAGCGATTAGCCAAACAAACGCCAGCGCAGATACAGTTTCAGCGGCCCCTGAACAAACTACAGTGGTCACTAAGGGTGCTGTTACTGAAACAGCCACTGATAATTCGATTGCATCATCAACAAAAACAGGTGCCTCTGCTCAATCGCAGTCAGTAACTGCTAACGTTGGTAGTAATGCGTCATTAGTTTCTCCAACAAGTCAAAATGTGGCGACTCTGCCACCGGTTTCAGAAGGAGCGGCCAGCGCTAGTTCTCTGCAGGTAGCCAGTTCGGCAAATGAATCGGCGCAAGGGTTACCTGCGACCCAAGCAACATCCGGGGCGAGTGCCGCACTGAACGCGACTGCGCAGACTGATACAAAAGATATTGAGCTTTTGGCCACTCCAACTGTCACTAGTGCTGACGTTCAACAAGCAGTAAATACTAACATTAAAGATAACGTAACGGTACCAGCAAGTTACTTGGCAAATGCGAACCCAGACGGTTCCGGTCCATTTACGGCAGGTGTTAACCAAGTCATTCCATTCAACGCCTTCGGCGGAGACGGGATGTTAACACGGCTATTATTAAACGCATCTGACGGTGCCCCTTGGTCAGATAATGGCACCGCAAAGAACGCGGCTTTATTACCAATTAGCGAAAATGCGGATCAATTTACGTATGAAGTTGATTTGAACGGGAACACGACAGGAAAAACCGGTGCAGATCTAATTGCTCAATTGAAGGCCAACGGTAAAATGGCTTACAATGCGACCGTTAAGGTTTACAGTAAAGCCGATCCAAACACAGTTGTCGCAACTAAGAACGTTACGGTTAACTTGGCTAGCCTGACAGATGGCATTAAAGACAGTGTCACGGTACCAGCAAGTTACTTGGCAAATGCGAACCCAGACGGTTCCGGTCCATTTACGGCAGGTGTTAACCAAGTCATTCC
>NZ_JBPCCV010000007.1:52798-55683 GCF_053471565.1 Furfurilactobacillus sp. WILCCON 0119 | reverse complement strand
GGATGTTAACACGGCTATTATTAAACGCATCTGACGGTGCCCCTTGGTCAGATAATGGCACCGCAAAGAACGCGGCTTTGTTACCAATTAGCGAAAATGCGGATCAATTTGCGTATGAAGTTGATTTGAACGGGAACACGACGGGGAAAACCGGTGCAGATCTAATTGCTCAACTGAAAGCCAATGGCACGATGACTTATCGGGCAACAGTTAAAATTTATGGCATGAAGGATGGGAAAACAGATCTAACTAATTTAATCGCAACAAAAGAAGTGAATATCACAATTACAGTGTCTGCTAATGGGCAAATCACTGAGACGATGAAACCAGAAACAATGACACCTGACACATCAACACCGGAAATGGGTTCACAAACTAGTGCTGGCACTTCAACAATGTCAGTTATGGATTCTGGAACTGGTGCCGCAGCGAGTCAACAAGCCTCAAACGGTTCGATGATGGCAACCAAGAGCCCCGCAACAGTTTTATCGACACAAAAGAGTGGTTTAGCTTCCGGGCAGACTAAGATGAAAGCGTCTAAATCAACTTCAGAGTTACCACATACTGGGGAAACAGACCAAAAGTCTTCTAATTTGATTGGCGTATTATTATTGTCATTACTGACTGCAATTGGGAGTGTATTCGGATTTAGAAAGAGAAATTTGAAACATTAAAATAAAATCATTTGTTGAAAATGATGTTTGTAATTAATAAAAATGGTCAGACCTTTATTACATAAAGGTCTGACCATTTTTTATTCTGAAGCTGTAGAACAACGGGAAATTTAATAGGTGAGAGGGGCATACACAAAGTAGATAAATTGAAAATAGGGAGAAAAGTGTACCATTATTTTTGGAAAATACGTTTTGTCAAACACGACGAGATAAAACGGCATCGTTTAACGGGCGCTGGGAGTGCGCTATTTCAAAGACAAAACTTCTGTTAAAAAGCAAGTTTAATTTTCGATTTCAAGACAGTTAGTTCATAGCTCTAGCTTGCCAATGACGGCGTAATAATTAGTTAAAGCAGAGGTCACTTCGTTTAGATTCAAAGGTAATACTTTGACAATTACTAGGCGGATTTATTTGCTTGAATAATTTAATTATTCAACTGCACGTAACCCAATTATCTTTTTAGATCGTTTAACTGTTATCAAAAGGTACTCTGAATACAGAATTCCGAAGATTAAAATAATTAAGGAAGATACATCAATCGAACTTGCAGTTCCAGTGCCAACCAATGATTGGTGCATTCCAAAGATGAAACTAGTCGTATCAACAAACGTATGCAACAAAATAACAATCCAAATATTACTGGTGAGATAATAAATGGTCGTGAATAGAACGCCTATGCCAATTGCATAAACAATCTGGTTGGTGGTATCCCAAAAAGGTCTTCCTAAGTAATTCAACGCATGTGATAAACCAAAGATACTGCCTGAAATTAAAATGTTGGTTTTTACAAGTTTAGGCGATAAAGCCATCAATCCATTGAAAACACCGCCCCGCATGACAACTTCTTCGAACATACTGACGATTAATGCAGACAAGGTTGCTAAAAGGACAATAAGCAAAATTTTGGTAAATGGAACCTTACTTAAATTTTTCCAAACATAATTGTCTTGAAAAAAATTACCAAACCCTAATAAAAGTAAAGGCCATCCAAAAATAAACCAATTTGACCAACTTTCTTCTCTAAATCCATAAACAACCTTAAACGCTCGTTTGCCAATGATAACCAAAATACCCAACAATAATAATTCAAAAGTGGGAACCTCAAGTATACCAATGTTTTGACCACTTTGATTTTTAAGAATAAATTCAATTGGGAAATTCCAAAATCCCAAAACGACAATGAACACTAAATTAATTAAAATGAAAAAACTGCCTTTCATTTTCATTGGTTTTTCCTCCAATAAACTAATTTATTCAGTTTACTCAAATAATGAATGTTTTTGTTCACGATACTTCACTAATAGCAATGAAACCCAGTCTTCATTGCTATTAAAGCAAATATTGACACATTTTTGGTAGTATTAACTGGCAATATTAAGATATGATTTGCTTTACCTCAGAGGAAATCTCTGCCAAAACTTGTGCACCATATTCGGTGATGTAGGCTCGTTTTGCACGTCGATCATCTGGAGAATTCTCCACATAAAGTAGGCCTCGACGGACATTCAGACTTAGTCGTATAGATAATGCAGAAGCACTCAATTGCAGTGCTTTCGCTAGCTCCTTAACCCCAATTCCTACGGGTGATTCTTGTAACAACGACAGAATGTACAACGTACTTAAATCATGTCTGAGTCTTTGTTGAACTTGACGATTAATAGACTGAATGTGAGCCAGCGTTTCAATGAGGGGCTTGAGCTTATCAAGAATATTTGTTTTAGGCATGGGTAAAATTCCTTTCTTATTTAACATGATCCTTTCAAAAAAAACTCGCCAGACTCTTACTGAGTCCGGCGTGTTTTTTTGACCTGATTTGCTTTATTTAAAGCAGTGCTTACTGTTTATTCTTTCGACGAAAACCAAGTAGACCCAGCCCAAGTCCAGCTAAACCAAGTATGGTTAAACTAGCTGATTCAGCAATCTCATTGTGCTGTTGCTCCCCGGTTTTAGGTAGCTCTGTCTTATTACCTGAAATCATCTTTTTTTGATTGTGATCTTTGATATCAACTTTTGTGTGCTTAGTTTCGGATAAATCAACCGAAACTGCCTCAAGTTTTCCATCAATATCGGTTGCCTTACCGCCTAAGTTAGCTACTGTTGCGGTTGCGTCACCAACGTGCATGGTGGTGTCATTAGCAGAGATAGACTTTTGGTTAGCCAAGACGGTTAATTTCACGGTCTTAGTTTGGCCGTCGGCCGTCGTTAACGTAA
>NZ_JBPCCV010000007.1:0-52708 GCF_053471565.1 Furfurilactobacillus sp. WILCCON 0119 | reverse complement strand
ACGTAACAGTTTCAGCCTTACCATCAATGTCAGTGGCAGAAGCAGCAAAGCTAGCCGCATCAGGAGTAGCGTCACCAACGTACATGGTGAAGTCATTAGCAGAGATAGACTTTTGGTTAGCCAAGACGGTTAATTTCACCGCCTTGCTTTGACCGTCGGTCGTCGTTAACGTCACGTCATACGTGCCCGGATCCGTTAGGTTCGCTTGGCTTAGATCCGTGGTAACGGCAACTGGGTTACCATCTTTATCTAAGGCACTAGCTTTAAAGTCGTTAGCCGTGGGTGTTGGGTCACCAACGTGCATTGTGTAATTCTGGCCGCTGATCTGTTGTTGGTTAGCTAAGACTGTCAGTTGAACAACTTTCATTTGGCCATCTGCGCTTGTCAGTCTCACACGGTAAACTATGTCAGGAACCGTTAGATTCACCTGGCTCAAATCAACTGTGACGGCAACTGGTTTACCATCTTTATCCAAGGCACTGGCTTTGAAGTCATTAACCGTGGGTGTTGGATCACCAATATACATCGTGTAATCCTGGCCGTTAATCTGTTGCTGGTTGGCTAAGATCGTCAGTTTAACGACTTTCGTTTGGCCGTCGGCCGTCGTTAACGTAACATTGTACATGCCAGCCTTGGTTAAATCAGCTTGCGATAAGTCCACGTTAACAGTTTCAGCCTTACCATCAATGTCAGTGGCAGAAGCAGCAAAGCTAGCCGCATCAGGAGTAGCGTCACCAACGTGCATGGTGAAGTCATTAGCAGAGATTGAGCGTTGGTCTGCTTTAATGGTGATATCAGAGGTAACAGTTGCAATATTTCCATCTGCGTCAGTGACTTTGTAGGTCACTTTATATACACCTGGCGTATTAACATTAATAGAACTATCGTCTAAGACAATCTTTGAGGTTAGATTACCATCTTCGACATCTGTTGCGGTGACACCACTTAATAATTGTGCTGACAATTGTTCTTGCGATACTTGTCCAACGTAATAGTTATGGTCTACATTGCCTTGAATATTTGGTACAAATCCTTTACTAGAATTATTCTGATACTTACCACCTGGAGAAGCAGGTGATCCCCACACCTGTAGATTCGTAGAAGAAGTTGCATATGCAAAATTCATACGGTATTGATCTTTATTTAAATCGGTAGCGTTCTTTAAGATCATGGCAATAATATCCCACTTGCTGCTATATCCATCTGCAAACTTGATGGTAATCGAATTGTTACCAACTGTGTAGCTGACCGCGCCGTTCGATTCTTTAACCATTTGATCAAGTGTTATATATGAAGAGGCACCGCTTGGTCCCGGAAAGTTACCATGATTGTTGGAATAATAAACATCTTCTGGTGAAAGCGTTCCTCCGTCAATCGGAGAAATAGTTAAGGTGCGATCTTTAGCATCTGATAAGCCGCCACCAGGGTTGATAACCACCGAAAAAGTCATTTGTCCGGTAGGCAAAAATTGTCCTGATCCGATATAATTATCGTTCCCAGCGCCCTTAATTCCATACAGGCCAGGTGTAGGGGCTATTGTCAAATACGTTTGATCACCGGGGTTACCTGGTCCCAAAGTGTCATAAAAATCACGTCCGTTTGTAAAAATAAGAGGGGTAGTCTGTCCGCCTAAAGTACTTGTGACTGACACTTTGTTTCCAGTTGAAGCGCCGGACTTTGCACTCCAATTTAAATTGAATTTGATTGGGGTATCAATCTCGGGGAAATCTTTGTCAAATATGTAAGAACCAATGCCAGTTGCATTATCATATTTGAAATTACCATATGCTTCGGCCCCGTTAAATGTGACGGGTCTGTTATCTACATTTACATTATTGGCGGGAAGGATAAATGTAAGACTATCACCACTTTTGAATGGTCCGTTCAATTCACCACTGACGGTAATCAATGAGTCACCGTTAAACGGCCCGTTGTTAAAATTATTTGACACCGTGATAGGTGCTTGAGACGCTTGCGGGTCATTACTTAAAAACTCAACTTGATTAGTGGCAGTTTTCACATTTGTTGAGGCTGTATTAACCATCAACGCTACGGGATTATCACTAATGGGTTCACTTTGTGGTAGTGATGGTAAAGAAGATTGATCGCTCATTTGATCATCGGATTCAGTAGTTTTATCGGAACTTGTAGTTAACTGAGTTGCACGTTCTGGCTCTTGTGAGTTAGATGAGCTGTTGGCGGCAACGGCACCTGTGCTTGAAGCAGACACTTCGCTATCTTGTGGATTATTATTTATGGGATTTGGTTGCGGATCAGTGGTGGTTTTAGCATTTTGATTTGAATTAAGCGAAACTACCGTTTGATTATTTTGGTTTGAAATAACAGACGCATTATCTGAACCATTGCTTGTTTGGGAGAGCGTATCGGCGTGTACGCGGGCATTATTTCCGGAAAGAGTAATAAGTCCTAGCATGACAGTTCCTGAAATAATCACGCCATTAACGAGGCTTTTACCATCTTTATATAATTTATAGTGCTTACTTAAGTTCATTTATGATGATCCCCTTTGCAAAATTAAATTTGAGGCAATACTTAACGTCCCTATTATGACACGGACTAATTAGAGAAGGAAGTATTTTTTATTTTAAATTATTATTTTAGTTAGCTTTCTAAAAAGCGATTAGTTCGTTAACTTAAGGACTATCGCCAACGATTCAACAAAGAATTTATGAAAAAGACATTAGCATCTAGTTTTGGGGGTTAAAAATTTTAGGGGAGTTACAGTAATCGTGCAGTTATTACTTTAGATGGTTAAAAAAGGTTACGTTTAGATCATTTGTCATCATAAATTTAGTGAGGCCGACAAAAATTAGCATGTCTAGCGGTCACTGATAGAACGTAAAGCTTGCTCCTTTAGCTATCTTTCTAAAGATGTCCTTTCAAATTCATAGGTAGGTTAATTAAAGGTATGGTATTTAGCATCGAATTCGGTTTTATCTTTCTCATCAATTGTTTTGTAAATAAGATAACCACATACGATAAAAACGATAGTCAGAATAATTGAGACGAGTGATAGAAGAAAAGGTTTGTCGATTCTTCCCAGTACAGAGATATTAAAGAAAAAATCGAACCAATCAGCAAGAGCATGGCTTATCACGGGTAACAATAAGCTCTGCGTTTTCACATAAATCATCCCGGCAAAGAAACCATATGCAGCCGCGTAAAACATCTGTGCTAAGGTATACGCGAGACTGGCGCCTCCAGCCAGATTAGAAAGATGGATTACGCCAAAGAATAAGCCAGCGATTAGTGATGAGTATAAGATTGATCTTTCAGAGTGAATTAAGCTGTTAAGAAATCCAAATATCCCACCGCGGAATACAACTTCTTCAAAATATCCAGTGATTATTGCAGCAATCAGGGTACCAAATAGTCCGACAAGAACTTGACTAGGAAGCGTTACTTTGAAGAACGCCATCAAATGGTTAGGATAGAAAACACTTGCTAAGATCATGATGATTGTTGGGACCACCCACAACAGTGTATTTATTCTCTTAGAATAGGTTTTCAATTTAACTACGCTCAAGCCAAAGTTAATACGCCAAATATATTTTGCTAACCCAAGATCAATAAGTAAAAGGACCAGATTGACGAGTGGCAAATCCACCTTTCCTGAGGTCTCTATCATCGAAGTTCCTTTAAAAGGCGTCATGACGAAACCCGGGCCATTGAATGATAGAGTTAATATTATAATTGTTACTATAACGAACCAGAGTCTGTTTAAATTACGTTTCGTCATATTTTGTTCCTCCAAAAACAAATTGTAGATTGTACTGATTTTATAAGACTTTAAAGTGCAACAGTTTTTAATATTGATTGCTACACTGTGGGATTTGCGACGAAGCCTGATAGACTTTTTACTTACATGGGATTTTAACAAGGTTTAAAGCGGTTATGATAAAAAATGGCATCTAATTGTTATTTGAATTATAACAACTAGATGCCATTATCCTTGGTGATTTATCTCTTCACGCCGCTAGATAATCGATTGTTCGAGCCTGTAACTTCTAAAATGTATGGTTATAGATATTGGTTAAAGAAAGCGACGGTTGGTTCTTGTGCTTGCTTTGTATAGGCTTCACCATGTCCATGACCAGGGACAAATTGTACAACCGACGGAATCATATTCTTTGTGAGTTCACTTTGTAGCTTTTCAACAGCAGCTGTTGGCGTTAACTCGTCCAAAGAATTGGCTAAATACATTGGTCCGGCATTTTTATTTACGCGATGTAAAGGAGAAGCCTTTTTTAATAGATCTAGATCATTATTAACATAGTTTAGTACAAACCATTTGTAATAAGGATCGTTTGCGCCAGTTTGATTAATCTGTGAGACAGGCGTTCCAGGAATTGGCGCATTTTTGTTTGACGCAACAACATCTTGATGTTGTTCAACCCAATGATCTAAATCAATGATTCCAGACCAAGAAGCAATCGGAATCCCTGTTCTTAAACCTAATTCAATCGCCAGGTTGCCACCTGAAGACATACCAACAGCCCCAATCTTGTCGCGGTCAAAAGAATATTCAGATTGCTTGATCCAGTTAAATACTGAAACCAAATCATCTACCGGAGCGGGATACAAGACTTTAGGTGCTAAACGATAGTTAGGGACGAAAACAATAAAACCACGTTTAGCAAAGTCGGTTGCCCAATCGGCTTCTTCTTCTTTATATCCTAGCCACCAACCACCACCATGAATATCAATGATTGCCTTACGTTGTGCATCATTTTGGTTATCGCCTTGATAAACATCCAATTTTAAATCCAAATTTTCATCGTAAATAATGTCTTTATCAATTGTGACATTTGCCATAAGTACATACCCCTTTCTAATATATGCACGTATTCTAGCATGCACATAAAAATTTTCAAAAAATTGTTCTCGACTAATATAATTAAAACAATATCATATTTTACGATTGTCAAATATAATCATACAAATAAACAATGAATACGATCGGAATTACGAACTCGATATGAACAAAATAAAGGCAAACTGATGAACAGCGATCGACAATTAAGTATGAAAAGCGGATATTGCTTAATACTACAATGAATGCACTAAGCGATATCCGCTTTCTGTAATCAAAAATCATTTAAAGTGAACAAATCACAAAATCATGAGGTTCATTTAGTTGATTCGGTTGTGTTTTTACCAGCCCAAAACACAATTATAATTTGGAATGCTGAAATAACCGCAGCTATAAAAAAGATACCTCGTTCATGAAATCCGAATGGTTTAGATAGAAATTGGAAAACAAAAGGTGACATGAACTGACCAGCGAAAATCATTGCGTTACTGGTCGCGATATTTCTCTTTCGATTTGCATCATTAGAAGTTATTGAGACCCATTCATTTAAAAACGGCATGCCCAAACCAAGTGCAATACCAATCAGTAGCATAGATATTAAAGAAGGAATCCATTCGCCCATGGAAAGTAAAAGCATACCAAAACTGAATCCAATAAAAACGAGAACACCTTTGTTTATAATTGATAATTTGAGTTTTCTATAAAATAGACCGATAAAAAAGCCGAATACGGAAATACTGGCCATTAAATATGAGGTCATTAGACTGCTTTTAATATGCAGTACATCGGTTACATAAAAAGCAAGATTAGTTGGAAGAACAAAGTAGATTAAGGTTAATGACAGGCTAAGAAAAAAAAGCAGATAAATCACTGGCGGATTTTTGGAAGGTGTATTGCTGCTGATAGTTGGTGTTACTTCATTTTCAGGAACAAAAAATAATAAAAGTAAAAAAGAACCCCCCAAAAACTGTAAACCAAAAAGGTAAGCCGCCATGAAATAGGCGCAACAAAACCCGCAAACAAAACTGAACTAACAGTGCCTATATTTGTAACAGCACTGGCATATCCAAGGAATTCTTGTTGAGTGCTTTCTGAATAATTACTTGTAATTAAACTGATAGCTGGACCGGCAATCAATGCGAGCGCAACGCCACTTAATGATCTTGACACAATTAGAGCTTTGAAGGATAAAAAGATCAACGGAATTAGGCCCCCAATGCTATATATAAATAAACCAATTAGTGCTTGTTTGCGACTAGAAATTTTGAGTTTATTGATTAATGGCAACAGTGCAATGACAAATAAAGAGGGTATGGTTACAAGTGATTCAATCCAAATCGTAGAAATGGAAGGATAGGCGCTTTTTATTTGAGGCAATATTGGAGATAAAACCGCACCAGTCATTATGGTTAATAAAGATACAAATAAAATACTAATTTTTTCTCATAGGTTTATTTCTCCTTCAAAAATTACATCACATTGTACAGGATCTTTTCGGTCTATTCAATTTTTGCTATATAAAGGTTTACTTAGCAAAGTAAACGGCCTAATAAGTTAGCCCTACTAATTGTTTGTATTTATAATTAGTGTTGTGTACACTACAGTGTGAAGTTAAAAATAAATATTGAGGTTTGAACTATGATTAGTATTTATACGTTACCATCCAACTATCCTTCTAGAAGGGCTGTTACTTGGTTTAAAAAACATCATATTGATTTTACTGAACATCGTGTGCATCCTAGTTTGCCTGGTTTAGTTAAGCTTCCGCTTAAATCGTTCTTAGCAGCTTCAGAAAATGGGTTAGATGATCTACTTGCCACGCGAGGAAAATCTATTCTGTTGTTCAAAAAAACACATGACTTAAATGAAATTTCTTTGGGTGAAATGCTCGCGTTTATTGATAAAGACCCAACAATGCTTCACTTTCCGATTATTTTTGATTCGACACATTCATTCCTACAATGCGGATTTTCAGAAGATGAAATTCGCACTTTTATTCCTCATGAAATAAGGCAGGCAGAATTATCACAGTTTTTATAATCTTCTTAAAGCTTGTGCCATAGATGATATGATATAATTTATAAATGAGTTAAAAATTGAAATTAATATCCTTTAATACATGTGAATATTTACTGGGATTTCTTACGACGACTGCATTTTATTTGTATTCAACAATTTTCAATCTACAAAAAGAGCTCTAGCAAGCTTAATTTGCTGAGAGCTTTTTTATTACTAAGAGACTTTGCATATGATCCTACTTTTGTCGTTTACGTACATAATTATTTTTGCCTGATTTTATATTCAAATAATTGATAAACTAAAAATAAAAATTAAATAATCGTACAAAAGCTTTGCGTCTAAACTAGTTACCAATATAATGACTATTGGAGCACCAATTGATATACCAATTGTGGTATCACGCTGTCTTCGTGAAAATAAATACTCAGGAGGAAGCTATCATGAACAATAAAGAATTAATGGACCAATATAACAACGCGTTTCTATTTATGGGAAAGTTTCTCGATGAATTTGTTTCGGTTGTTGACCAACAGTATAATTTATCGCACAATGCATGGCTGGTCATGAAACTTATCAGAGATCATCAAAAATTGACGAATCAAAAGATCGCGGAAATTACAAAAGTTGCCCCTGCAAGTATTTCAGCTCAAATTTCACCTTTATTAAAGCGTGGATTAGTTAAGCAAGATACTAACGATAGTGATCGGCGTGTAAAATATCTGTCTTTGACTGAAAGCGGCCTTCATATCATTAATATGATTGAAATGAAGCATCTGAAGCGTTTCAATCAATGGGTGAACGATTTAGGATATGAAGAGACTATCCAGCTGCTTAAGCTGATTCAAAAATTCGAAACCGATGTTTTGCCAAATGATAATTTTGTGAATGTCAATCGATTAAGATAGCAACTTACATTACGTTAACGATTACAATCGACTACGTAAAAGTTTAAATATCCGACATAGTAAAAGTTTTCTTCCTATTGTATGTGACCATGTAATTTCAGTTTTAAACATTCTCTAACGGACAACTTTACATTGACCATTAGGGAGGAGAGGTCTGTGAATCAAACAGAATGGAATTAATGCGTAGCCTAAATTTTTTTGGTCACAAAAAAATCATCACTAATGTGATGATTTAACCAAGTTTTGCAATGTGATTACTTGAAGTCAACTGTCGCAAGCAGTTGACTCTTTTTAATTGTCGCCATGATAGTAGCATATTCCCTATTATTTCAACTCGTAAGTTGATCAGGCTGCAAATGTGTCAGGTCGGCTTTAATATACCGCACCACTGACCTGTTAATACCAAACTTTCGGGCAATGGCCGAGTCAGATAGTTGGCTGTACTGTAAGTCATTACAAACCTGCTGATAAATGTAGCGCTTTTGTGGGTCCTTTGCGTCCACAGCATATAGTCGTGGGCGCCCCTTATAAATTCCGCGCTCTTTGGCCAGTTTGATTCCTTGGGCCTGACGTTCTCTAATTCTCAGTCGTTCTGATTCAGCTTGGAACTTGAAAACAGACTGAATCACGTCAGTTAACATGTTGCGTAGCCCACGATCAGGAATCGACGAAAAATCTGGCAAATCCAGTGACTGAAAACTAGCACCGGCATCTTTGATTTTTTGAATTAGCATAGTAATATCGTCCGCATTACGACTTAGTCGATCTAATGACATGACAAAGACAATATCATCGTCACGAATATAATGAAGCATTTTTTGAAGTTCCGGACGTTCGATATCTTTCCCGGACTGTTTGTCGGAAAAGATTTTTTCCACGCCAGCGTTTTTCAGTGCTGCGATTTGACGATCCAAATTTTGTTCGGTGGTACTAACTCGTGCATAACCAATTTTACTCATTTTCTGCCCTTTTTAAATATTGATAACGACAACCCTAAACGACATTTTTTATTATATCGCAAATTCCGTCAGATATGAATTTTCACGGAGAAGCTTTCCCGTCGTTTAGGGAACACCCTAAACGACGGGAAAAATTAAAAATCAAAAGCCACTTAATATTCATAAACTATATTTTTTAACGATTTAAATTTCGTTCTATTAAACATTCTATCCTTATAAAGGATGATTGTTTGTAAATTTTTGGTGTTTTTGATATTTTATAAAGCATAACAATTGATGTAGGTGAAAAATGTTAAAAGACAAAGAAAGACCATTTGAAAATATAATGGCAGCAAACTTGATGTTATCTGAATATAAGGCAATTTAAAAAAGTTATGGATTGACGACTTCAATTTTTTTAGTGGGTACAGCATTATTGCAAAAAAATTATGAACCGTCTAAAATAGTCAAGCGCACTAACATTTCTAATGCTGTTGTTTCCCAAAGCATCAAGTATTTATATAAGGAAGAGCTTGCCACACAGTTTTTTCTCACCAAAGATCGGCGAGCCCGTTATTATAAGTTGACTGATCAAGGAAAACAGTTAATCAATGAAGTGACGTTACAGTTACAAAAAATTTAGCATTAGCGTTTAAGTGAACTGATCTATTAATTATTATGAAATGGTCAATATTTGATTTCAGACTAAATAAAAATTAATTAATGTTAACCCCACAAAAAACAGCGATCCCTTTAAAGGAGTTCGCTGTTTTTTTGACGATTAAAATAAATTAGGAGGCAGAAAAAACATTAGTGTGAACAATTAAATCGTGCGAAATCGTTGCTATTAAAGGGGTTTGGGGCAGATGAATTGTTGTGCTGTGTAAATACGTTATGATTACAATAAGATGACTGAAAGACGATCGAAATGGAGGTTACTTAAGATGCTGATGCTAGTGAAAAGATTCATTGAATTATGGAAGAACCGAGTGAAATTAGGAGCGTTAAGTTTAGCAGTTTGCGGCATAGTAGGCGGACTTGCATTTAGTCCGCCGATGCAGGGACAAGCTAATAGTTCAAACGCTAAAAATGAAATAATCAAAGTTACTAAAGAAAACTTTTTGGAGTATTTTTCTGTCAATGGTGATGCAAGCTATAATAATAGCAATGGCATTGTCACTTTGACACAAGACAAGGGCGATCAAACAGGAAATTTTTCGCTGAAAAATAGAATTGATCTAAGCAAAAATTTTACAATCAAGGGTAGGATTAACTTAGGATCTAACAGTGGTAACGAAGGCGGAGGGGGAAAAACAGGTGCTGATGGAATTGGATTTGCGTTTCATCCAGGGAATACTTCAGATGTAGGATACCGCGGGGCCAATATGGGGATTGGTGGTTTACAAAACGCGATTGGATTTCAATTGGATACGTATCTTAACGGGTATTCAGCCCCAGATCCATCTGCACAATATAACAATCAAAGATTGGGCTGGGAAGCGGATCCACGAATTAATCCATATGGTGCCTTTGTCACCACTGACGGTGATAAAGGTTGGGCCACGATTGATACACAAAGTGTGCAGGGATTTAATCGTAAATCAAATGTAGATGGGCAGTTTCAAGATGTTAGCGCTCAGTATAATGGTAAAACGCGAGAACTGACGATTACTTATGATTCGGCTGATGGGGAGCTCACCTGGACACGTAAAATTCCGGAAAGCGAACTCTACGAACAAGTGGCAATGGTTATTAGTGCTTCTACTGGAGGATATTCAAATTTACAGCAGTTCCAGTTTGAAAGCTTTGAATTTGAACCCTGGGTCGGCATTCATGTCCGTCATGTGGTTAGAGATGATAATGGTTTTCGTGAAATCAGTGAAAGCGATTCATTAACAGGCCAAATTGGGGACGAGTATGAAGCACAAGAAAAGAATCTACATGGTTTCAAGTTTGTTGAAACTGATGAATCTGGCTTAGCTAAAAAAGGTGTTTTCCCAGAAAAGGGCGGCACAGTTATTTTAGTTTATGAAGCTCAGAAGCAACCGTCGGGGAAAGTAATGGTAATCCACCAAACGGAAGATGGCGAAGTGCTTAAGCGTGAAGAGGCAACTTATCCAGATGGCCGATATATTGATAAGGAATATTACACCAGCGAAGGGAGCTTTAAGGGATATGAGATAAGCGGTATTGAGGGGTGGTCTCCGACTGGACGTTTACGTGAAGAAGACGGCGAAGTGATCTATCGGTATCGAAAACTGAAGCAAAACGCAGGTAGTGTTACCGTTCATCACGTTAATGAACAGGGCAAACAACTTGCAGAAACGACTAAAGCAACCTATCCAAGTGGTCAATATGTTGGAGAAAGTTATACAACTACCGACATTATGATTGATGGCTATACATATAGCCATGTTGATACTAGTGGGGAAGGTCAATCACCAGCAATCGGTTTATTGGAAGAGAAACCACAAGATGTCTATTATGTTTATAATCGCTCGGATCGCGCTGGGAATGTAATTGCTCACTATGAAGACGAGCAGGGCGAACAGCTCACAGATCCAGTTGAGGCTAATTATATAAATGGTCAATATATTGGAGAACCATATGAAACCGAGGAAAAAAATTTTGAAAACTATACGTTTAAACAAATGAAAGCTGGATCAGCCACAGCGAGTGGCGAACTAACGGCTGATGATCAACATGTGACCTATGTTTATGAGCGGGCTGACCACGCTGGAAGGGTAACTGTTCATCACGAAACAGTCGATGGTAAAGAGCTGGCTGAACCTCAAGAAGTGAAACCAGAGCTTCCGTTTGTAGGTGAAAGCTATACAACGCAGCGAAAAGAGATTAGCGGTTATAGCTTTGTTAAAGTTGATGAAGATAAGGGTGCACCTGCAGAAGGGAAATTGACGACAGAAGACATCGATGTTTACTATATCTATGCACCTAAAGATGCCTCTGGGACGATTACAGTTCATCATCAAACGGCTACCGGAATGGAACTGAGTCCAACTAATGAAGCAACTTACCCGAATGGTAAGTATGTTGGTGACGCGTATGAGACAAAGCCTAAAGAAATCAATGATTACCATTTCGTCAAGGTTGATGTAGAAAAAGGTTTGTCAGCTAACGGAACACTAACAGCTAATAATGGTGATATTTACTACATTTATGCTCGTAATTCTGGCAATGAAGAAGTCGCGGGAAAAGTGATTGCTAAATATATGACTGATGATGAAGAACCTAAAGAGTTGTTTTCAGAGGAAGCAACGTATCCAGACGGTCTTATAATCGACGGACGATATCAAACAAGCAAATACCAGTTTGAAGGGTATGAATTCAAAGAAACTACTGGTTGGAATCCAAGTGGATACTTAACTGAAGCAGATGGTATCGTAACCTATGTTTATAAAAAAGTATCCTCAATCCAGGTTGGTAAAGTAATGGTAACTCATGAAACCATTGATGGAAATGAGTTAGCTACAAATGAAGCTCAATATCCCAACGGACAAAAATTGGGAGAAGCGTACATTGCCGAGCCACGTGATTTTACAGGATTGGAGCTCAAGTACACACGTTCCGATAGTGCTCCAGCCTCAGGGGTTTTAAGTGAAACAGACCAACATGTTATTTTTGTGTATGGGCCGCCAGATACGGTTGAAACACCAAGTGTACAAGTAGAACATCGGTCGCGGGCAGATAATTTATTGTTAGGTGTTGAAGAAGCGACCTACCCGGATGGACAAGAAGTTGATAAACCATATGAAACAAAAGCTGGAAATTTTGAAGGTTATCAACATTGTGGAATGGGTGAAGGCTTATCTGCATCTGGAGTTATTCCTGCGGGTGGTGGTATTGTGACGTATCTATACGACGCAACAACAATACCGGCACCAGAACCGGATCCAGATCCAATAGAGCCTGAGCCAGCTCCCTTGCCAGAGTCCAAACCTGATCCAGATCCAATGCCCGATAAAGAAAATGAATATGGTAATTCTAGTAATTCAGTAGATCAAGTTAACGATGTTTTTACTGAATTTGCTGAGGATTCAATGGATAGAGGAAATCTTTTTGTAAATGGCGGTATAGCCAATGAGTTCACAGATACTTCGGGGAAAAAGAATGCCCAAAGAACTGAATCTAAGACACAATCTGTAGATGAAGCAGCTACATCAAAACAGACTAATAAGCTGAAAAAAAGCGAGTTGCCACTGACTGGACATCAAGTCAGACGTTACGTAACGGCAGGAATTACAATATTGGTTATTTTCTCAATCATCACTGGATATTTCATTAAACATCGTCAGCATAAAGATTGATTTCTATGACTGAGTCGTCACCTTGTGTGACGACTTTTAATTTATCAATAATATGCATGACTCAAATCTCACCTGTGATATTTATTTTTTGAATTAGATTTAGAGTAATCGTCTTTATGTTATTAGGTCCAATCCTATCTATATAAATGAAGGATAATTGTTTGTGAATTTTTGCTGTTTTTAATATTTTATAAAACATAGCAATTAATGCAGATGAAAAATGTTAAAAAAGTATGAAGTGGTCCATACTTGCCTTCAGACTAAAGACAAACTAATTAATGGTAACCCCACAAAAAAGCAGAGACCTCTTTAAAAGAGGTCTCTGCTTTTTTCTTAATGATTTCGCTTTTTGAATACGAATAAGATTGTAATGCTAGCTAAGATAATAACGCCAATGAGGCTAGTTGTGTAACCAATAGCGCTGGTGCTCGGTAAGCTAGCGTGCTGAGATGTGTCATGTTTACTAGTTTGTTGTGCTGGTGCGTTTGATGAACTATTATTTGAAGAACTTTCTTTAACTAAAGTAGCAACAATTGAGTGACTAGTACTGCTTTGTGAATTTGACTGACTAGCAGACGATGATTGGTCGTTTGAGATTGATGAAGATGAAGAAGTACTTAAGGTACTGGAACTAGAAGAACTTGATGAGCTGGAGCTTTCAGAACCTGAAGAAGCGGTAGGATCATAAGTAACCGTAACAGTATTAGCTCCGGCTCCGTCTTTATCAACTTTGTATGATGTTGGTTGATTAGCGACAATGGTGTAGCCATCAAAACTAGGCTGGTCAATCGTGATGGTTCGACTGAACTTAGTTTCAATTGCCTTAGAATCGAGTTGCTTTCCGTCAGAAGATACATAATTAACGGTTACCGTTTCATCATTGGGAATTAAGACGGTATTAAAAAATGATTCGGTTCCGAGCCACTGGGACTGAACTGTTAGACCTTGATGGCTGTATATAGCAAAAACTTCATCTACACTTGAGGCACGTGGATAACTAGACATGAATTGTGCATATGTGTCAGTTTGAATAGGCATATGAGTGCTATCGACGAAAGTCGATCTGTTGTTATCAATCGTATATCCAGACTTCACGACATGAAGCGGAAAATATGGCTGTCCTTCTGCAAAATGTTGGGAAACAGATGGAAAGGCAGCCGTATTAGTATCCACGTTTTGCCAAGTGTAGGCTATTGTAAAGCTATTGGGATCTGGAGCGGCAAACGCGGGAAATGTTACTCCTAAGGTAATAATAAATAACAAGATAGCAACGGTATCGCGAAAAAATTTGAGACTTTTCATAGTAATTACTCCCTCTAAAAAATTGTTAGTACTAAATTATATCATGGACTTACTTAAGTAAAAACCTTAGTTGAAGCGCAAAAATGAGAGAGTAGTCCACAGACAATGTACCTGTAATCTCAAGGGTAAAGACACGCTAGCTAATGTTAATCATTTGTTTCTCCAAAAATAGCAACTTCTTTTAAAAGAAGTTGCTATTTTTTCTTAATGATTATGTTTTTTAATTACGAATAAGGTTGTAATGCCAGCTAAGATAATAGTGCCAACGATACTAGTTGTGTATCTAATTGCACTGGTGTTCGGTAAGTTAGCGTGATGAGATGTGTCATGCTTACTAGTTTGTTGTGCTGGTGTGTTTGAACTGTTGTTTGAGGAGCCTTCTTTAACTGGTGTAGCAACGATTGATTGACCATTACTGCTTTGTGAGTTTGACTGACTAGTAGCTGATGATTGACCATTCGAAGTTACGCTTGAACTCGATGAAGAACTCCCAGAAACGCTTGAACTAGCGACGTTGCTAGAATTGGAGGAAGAACTGCTTGAACCATTTGAACTAGATGAAGAACTAGACGAACTCGAACTTTCAGAACTTGATGAAGCAACGGGATCATAAGTAACAGTCACAACGTTAGCGCCAGCACCGTCCTTATCAACCTTGTATGAACTTGGCTGATTAGCAGCAATGGTGTGGCCGTCAAAGTTAGGTTGATCAATCGTGATGGTCCGACCGAACTTAGTTTCAATTGTCTTAGAGTCAAGTTGTGTACCATCAGACGACACATAATTAATGGTGACCGTTTCATCCTTGGGGATTAATACGGTATTGAAAAATGCTTCTGTGCCATTCCAGCCAGACTGAACAATATATCCTGTCTCATTAGCCACATCAAGATACTCGTCAAAACTTGTGATATTTGGGACACTAGCAATGGCGGTAGCATAGGAAGTTGAGACAGGAGTAGCACCGGTTTTATCAACGATATAAGAATTATTATTGTCGATCGTGTATCCGAACTTCGAAACGTGGTTGACAGGATACGGTTGTCCTTCAGCGAAGTGTTGAGAAACAGATGGAAAGGCAGGAGTGTTAGTCTCGGCATTTTTCCAGGTATAAGTTAAGGTGAAATTGTTTGGGTCTGGATCAGCAAACGCGGGAAAAGTTACACCTAAGGTAACAATGAATAGCAAAACAGCAATTGCATTGTGAAATGCTTTTGAATGTTTCATGATAATATTCCTCCCAAATCGTATTTTATAATAACCGCATTGTAACATGTTCTGCGAAACATCATTGCTATAGACTGATTTTTTCAAAATAACATTTGATTATTCGGAAGTCTTGTTGACCTGGCACGCACTCTTTGGGCATCATTTAACAATGAACAATATTCTAGTGGCACGATAGTTGTTAAAGTGAGACAACAAGTTAAGTGATTGTATTATTAATTCATTTGGAGGAGTTTACATGGGGGCGAAGGATCAAAACAATAACCTTGGGGATTTATTGAAAAAGGTTAGTCGCAGAAATTGGATTATTATTGGTGTTATTGCATTAGTAATCATTGGGTCAATAAGTGTATTTAGCCATCGTAAAATTAACGTTCTCAGAGATGCTAAGGTTACGTTTTCTGGGTATGAGGGGTCTGGAAATGTTGATTACAATCAAGATGACTTGGAGACTAAAGAAGTAAAGGCGTTTGTTGAATGTTCAGGCCTTAGCGATGAACTTTCGGAGCAAGTTGAAAAAGGCTTAGAAGATCATGATAATATCGCAGATTTATATTATAGCGCGGATTCAAGTGACCGCCAGAAGATGCGAAAGATTGCAGATTGGTCAGAAGAACTGAAGACTACTGTAACAGGTGATCACAATTTAAGGAACGGTCAGAAAATTAAACTGACGATTAGCAATGGCGGTGATGATACAAATCCTATTAAAGCTACGAGTAAAGATGTGAAAGCTCATGGGCTTAAAGCGGTTAAAAAATCATCAGCTTCAGAAATTACGGATAAATTCAAAGTCTCCTTTTATGGATTAAATAAGCGTGGATTTGTGCGTATTTCAAGTAAGCACTTTGACTCTTCCAGTACTACATTTAACGTTAAAAATAATGGTAAACTACAGAATGGCGATGAAATTAAGATTGCTGTTCCTTCTGAGATGTTCAATAAAGAAGGCATTGATTACACTGGCACTCATTCAATTTCCGCTACTGTCAGTGGGCTAGTTAATTCTACTTCAATTAAGAATGTTGATAAGATCAATGATTTAACAGATTCTATAATTAATGATCATTTTCAGAGCAATGATTATCTTAAATATTCTAACCGATTGGTTAACATCTTCCTGACGACTCCCGAAGATTCAGGCAAAAGTAACGGATATGGGTCATGGGGATCCTCAACATCTGATCAAGATGATTCGGAAGTAACACTCAACGCTAAATCTTCTAGTGATAACGATGGCTACAAGGTAATTGCCTTATACCGTGTTACAAAATCCTACGACAACGATTCAGATGGGGACGATTCGGAATTGGATGAGGTTGTTTTGTCAGATTTAAAATTGTCGGATAGTAAGCTTAATATCGACGATATTTCTACTAAAGACGATAGCAATGTAAATGATGTTAGTGATTCGCAATCCATTGAATTGCATAATTTAAACGCAGCTGGGATTCAAATCAAATAATTTATGTAGGTTTCATCCTGGTGGATTGCGATAATTTGAATTATGTGCTAAAAGAGCGCTACTTTTAAAGTAGTGCTCTTTTACTTTTCTTCATTGAACCGTTCTAATGTTTAAGAGGTCAATCTCTTGGGTGATATCTAAATCAAGCCGTAATTCAAAACGTCAACTATTTTGTCTGCCAGGTTAGGTAACAAGTTACCGTTACTGTCAAACGTGTATAGATGAATCGAGAAGCCGAGCGGTTATTGATTCAGGCATTTGCCAGTACTTGGTTGATCTGTTCAGAAGCCCCGATCGATTTGTTTTATACTTGCTCCTTTTCTCCTTAACGGTTGCTTTTTTTCCGAAATGATGTACTCTAAAACCATCAACTTACAAAAAGTAAGTGAAGGAGAGGACAGTCATGGTAGACATAAATGAATTACAATTTGGAATTGAAACTTTTGGGGATATTGTTGCTAAAGAAGATGGTAGTCTAATGACTGCAGGGGAATCAATTCGACAAATTGTTAAGGAAGGTGCTATCGCTGATAAATTGGGAATTGATGTAATCGGCGTTGGCGAACATCATCGCCCTGACTACAGTGTGTCGAGTCCTGAGATTGTTTTGGGTGCTATTGCTTCAGTAACTAAACACATTAAATTAGCGACGGCTGTAACTGTGCTAAGTTCCGATGATCCTGTGCGTGTGTATGAACGATTTGCTACGCTTGAAGGATTATCGGCTGGCCGTGCTCAAGTAATGTTGGGGCGTGGCTCATTTACGGAGTCCTTTCCATTATTTGGTTATGATCTAAAAAACTATGATGATTTATTTAACGAAAAGTTAGCGTTGTATGACCAACTCATTAAAGAAAAGCCGGTTACATGGTCCGGTCAATTTACGGAAACACTTAAAGAGCAAGATGTGTATCCTAAAACTGACTATGATGGGTTAGAAACTTACATCGGTATCGGTGGATCACCAGAATCGATTATTCGTACAGCTAAGTATGGGTATAAAGTCATCATTGCAATCATTGGCGGTCAGGCGGAGCGGTTTGCACCTTACGTTGATCTTTATAAAAAGGCAGCCGAGCAATTCCATCAGCCAGTTCAGCCGGTTGCGGTTCACTCGCACGGCTTTATTGCTGATGATGAAGATGAAGCAGTTGACGTGGCTTGGAAAAATATTAAGGCAAATTTTGATCGAATCGGCCTGACCCGGGGTTGGGCACCAATGAGTCGAGAACAATTTGATAATGAAACGCAGGTTGGCTCGTTTTATGTAGGTAACCCAGAACATGTGGCGCAACGAATAGCACGTACAATTAAGCTACTTGGCCTAGGTCGGTTTGATTTAGTTTATGGCGCGGGTAATCAAACGGCGGCACAGCGAGAACACATGATTGAATTGTATGCTACTAAGGTGATTCCTCGGGTTAAAGAGTTGTTATCGGAGGATAAATAGCCATGACAGAAATTAAAACTGTTGGTATTATCGGTGCCGGTAAAGTTGGGATTACTTTGGCACAGTTGGCCCTAGCAGCTGGATACAATGTGCGAATATCTGGTTCAGGCTCGGTGCAAAAAATCGCTTTGACAATCGAAACCTTGGTACCCGGGGCCGTAGCTGCGACCAATCAAGGCGTTGTCAGCAAGAGCGATTTAATCATTTTGGCAATTCCATTGAGTCGTTACAAGAACATTAATCCCAAACTGTTGAAGGATAAATTAGTTATTGATGCAATGAACTATTGGTGGGAAACCGACGGGATTCGCGAGGAAGTACTCGATCCGGAGTCTACTTCCAGTGAGCAAGTTCAAGCATATTTTAACAAGAGCACGATTGTTAAAACGTTCAATCATATGGGGTATCATAATCTTCAGGATGATGCACGTCCGCTAGGTGACCCAAAGCGAAAAGCATTATTCGTAACGGGTGATCAGCATAATGCGGTTGACAAGGTTGCCGAGTTTGTTCAGACAATGGGGTTTGATACCGTGATTCATTACGAGCTAGCTGATGGCATTATGACTGAACCAGGAAGCGAGTTGTTTGGTGCAAGTTTATCAAAAGATAGCCTGGCAGATGTGATCAAGCATTTTGACGAGACAGAATTTGGTCAACAGATCATACAAGCTCACCGAAGTTAGTCTATTCTAGGAACGTAATTGAGTCAAAATTAAAATAATACAATGGATCATTTCGTTCAAAAGGGCTTCACCTCAGTATTCGTCTGAAGTGAAGCCCTTTTTATTCTGGTTATTTACTGAAAACGTAGTGTGATCGTTAATAAACTATTTATCCGTGAACTACTTGGACATGAATGACCGAGCTTCTGGGTACACTGATAATTTACACCATAATGACTAGCATTTTATTTCATCGTTTGAGTTAGTTAGTAAATTTTTCCAAGGCTTTTTTAGGAACTTGTTTTTTACCAACCTTTTCCCACTGAGTCACACCTTTTTTGGGGTTAACTGTTAGCTTCAAGTAACTATTTAAAGTTAACGGGGCCCCTTGGGTGCCTTTGAAATCAACTGCTTTAGCGTCCCCCTTATCGTTGTACGCTGTCAATTCATAGCGGTAGTCAATGAATTTTCTACCATTGTCATCTTTACTAACTTCTTCTTTACCGTCTTTAATAATGTGTACATAATATATATCCCCGCTTTTATTATATCGATCCCA
The DNA here is from genome assembly GCF_053471565.1 of Furfurilactobacillus sp. WILCCON 0119. Classification (NCBI taxonomy): domain Bacteria; kingdom Bacillati; phylum Bacillota; class Bacilli; order Lactobacillales; family Lactobacillaceae; genus Furfurilactobacillus; species Furfurilactobacillus sp. WILCCON 0119. Next base: position 33,019 of record NZ_JBPCCV010000007.1, on the reverse strand, counting down.
CGCGTTCAGGCCAAAAAAAATCCCGCAAATTATAACGCCTATAAGTCCTGAAACAACCCAAAGTTTGCGCATAGTTTTCTCCTTTATATGATTTATTATGTGTCATGAATGACTGATTTGTGTTTGTGATTTAGTATCCGGTAAGGTGTAAAGCAAAAGCCAAAAGATATAACACCCAAATATGCGTTGGGTAAAAAACATAGAAAAACCACTTGTCACTACGACCTCGTTGCCCATTATACAAAGCAATCGGAATAATGGCGCCAATCATCATCCAAGCATAATTCGTGCTGAACAATCCATGAAAATTAAAGCCAGTGAAAATAAGCGAAACGATTGCTAAACTTGCTATTTGCCCCCTACGATTATTTCTGAATAAGTAAAAAAGTACTGCCAGTAAAACGAAAAGGGGACCACCCTCAGTCGCAATGATGTTGGGAATGAATTGAAGCACTCGCACCACAGCAACCCGGATAGATAAATCAGGAATAAATAAAAGCACAGTCCCAATGACTGAAAGTAAAACTTCTAAACTTAAAATGCCGATACCTTGCCAGATTAAACGCCAATCATGATCCTGTCGACCATCGGCAATTTTACTGATTCCGAGCATTGCAAAAACACCCAAGAATAAAGTTCCAAAAATATTATTCAATAAACCAAGACGACCATTATCTACTGGTAGAAAAGTTTGCAAGAGAAAGCTACCAAGTGCCATTATCCAAAAGCCAAGTAATAATCGCCATAAATAACGCTTACGATTATGGGTGTGAATAAACCCTTCAACCGATAAAAACAGAAATAAGGGTGCTACAATTCGTCCTAACATGTTGAACCAAGTGGGTATGCCTAATGGCAATAATTCCTCATGAATATGATCAAGTACCATTAAAATAATCCCCAGAACTTTGATTGAAAATCCATTCATTGATAATTTTCGTGTTTTCATTTAAGAACTCCTTTAGAATCTGGGGGGACACCGTACAAGTTATTGTAATGGTTTCTTGATAGTAATGGGATAAAGCTTTTCTTAAATCGTGCGCCTCCTTGTTATAATGAGTTACAAATTGTTTTTTGGGTGGACGACGTTGAACTAAAAGGAGAAACAATATGCAAATTGTCATTGCGTTAATCATGATCATGATTATTGCCGGCCTGGTTTTATGGCGTGGTCCCAACTTTTGGGCCGGGGCTTTGTTGGCTTTAACACTGGTTTTACTCACTACGGGTTTACTCTGGTGGGGATTGGTTTATTTATTGAATCTTGTGGCTGCACGCTCAATGGTCATTGGTCTTAGCATATTGGTGATTTTGGCCCTTGTCTTAGTGATGTTATTTTTCAGTACAATTATTTATTTAATCCACAATACGTCGGTCATGGATAGTCGCGAGGGCCGTAGCTTAACCAGCCAATTATCGGCAATGTTAGGTGTTAACTTACTCGTTCTATTGCCAGCGATGTGGCTGATGGTTCAAGCAACGACGCGCCTCGTAAAAATTCCGTTAGCTATTTTTGTATGGGAAGATATTTTCTTCTCTGTACTCTTCCTATGCTATTTAGTTTATTCTGCCTTAAATCAATTCTTTAATCGACCTAGTAACATTGATTATCTAATTATTTTAGGTTCATGGTCTGGTAAAAAAGGCCAAATCCCCCCATTGCTTAAGGGACGTGTTGATGAAGCTGTCCTTTACTATCATCGAAATAATGACCAGCCTAAGTTTATTGTCAGTGGCGGTCAGGGTACTGATGAAAGTCTCTCTGAGGCTGCGGCAATGCGTGATTATTTGCTCTCATTGGGGATTTCTGAAGTGCATATTATCGTGGAAGATCAGTCTCGGAATACGTTACAAAATATGCAGTTTTCCAAACGATTGATTGAAAAGGATTGGCAGGGAAATCAGCCACCGAAAATTGTCTTTTCAACCAACAATTATCACGTCTTACGGGCGTTGCTGTTCGCGCGTAAAGCTGGCTTATGGGCTACCGGTGTGGGAGCACCAACGTCATTTTTCTTTTTACCGAGTGCTTTAATCCGTGAGTTCATTGCCTTACTCAATTATTATCGATACACCACAGTTATAATTATTCTTAGCATTGCTGCAGTGATGACATTGTCATTTTGGAATGTTGTTTTATAGCGAAAAGTTCACAGGCACAACAACGGAGCGTCCAAAGTTTTCACAATTGCTTAATCGTGTACAATCGTGGTAACCAAACCAGATCGCTTTGCCAGGAATACACGGGAAGCGTTGGAAATCATTGAACCATTGATGGAGCGGGAAGTTGCAGTACGTGTGCTGAACCTTGGCGTCATCGAAAATAGTCCCATGGGCAAGATAATTTTACGGACTTTATTGTCCGTTGCTGAGATGGAGCGGGACATGATTATTCAACGCACGCAGGAAGGTAAGGAATATGCTAAGAAGCATAATCCAAATTACCGTGAAGGTCGGCCGCATGCACAAATTACGCCCCAAAAGCAGCTGGCCGATGACCTGCTGAAGGATCACTCGTATAAACAGGTTAGCTCTATGACCGGTTTCAGCGTTCCAACCTTACAACGGATTAAAAAGATGATTGAAGCAGAGAGTCTTCCAACCGTGCGAGACCGAAATCAAATTGAAAATACGTTTGTTCTCTTGGTGGCAGATCGACCCAAAAACTTTACTAATTACCCTTAAGCATGTATATTGTAGGTACAACATTTAAGTGTGGCATGATGCTACTACCAACACTCGCGTCTGATAGCACGAGTGTTTTTTTGTACATAAAAACGCCCCCTGCTGATAGACAAGAGACGCTTCTAGTAACGACTACTTAGCCGTTACTGTGAGTAAATTCAAAACAACTATAACCACAAAAGTTACAATAGCTAAGAATTCACAACATTTAAGTGAATGGTGCATGATGCTCACCACCTTTATGGTCATGATTGTTGCAAGACAACCGACCAGATAATAGCTTACCATTTATTGGTGACGTTTGGTGTCTTGAGTGAGCCCAAAAAGAAAAAATACAACAAAGAAACCTTATCCTGACTTAGCTCAAGATGAGGTTTCTTTGTTTTCTGATAGGAGCTCAATGTGACGAATATTTAATAGGTTGATTTCTTGAGCCGGTTCTAAAATGATTTCTGAACGTTTAAATCGATGTTACAGACGCACGGTGACTTGTATGAGGGCGTCACTAATTTACCGGATTTGAGCCACGAAAGTGTTGTCACCTATCAAACTGAGCGGTTAAAAAGTTATGGCGAAGGCACATTCAATGCGGTGATGATGTCTACCCTGTCGATGTTGCAGGCGGATATCGTAAACAACGGGAAGAAGTACCGGGCGTTAGTTAAAGCCGGTCAAGTCCGTTATGAAGACGCACCGAATTTTGAAATTCACATGGACGAAGTCCAAACGCTCTTAACGCCGCAACACCCCACGGTCGCCCGGTTCATTGCCGAAATTATGGAACAAATGCGGAAGAACTTTTGTGCCATGGTGATGGGCGCGCCGTCGGTCCAAGGGATTATTATCCCCTCTGAACCGGGGAAAAAAGATACGCCCTATCAAACCGACATTAAGAAAATCTTCGAACTCACCAATTACCGGTGTTTCTTTCACATGGCGCCAGAAGACATACCCCTCTTACGTTCCGCCTTACAAAAGTCGATTTCTGATGCGACGTTGAGTGAAGTCAGTGAGTTGGAAAAAGGGAGCGTGTTTATGAACATATCTGGTTACCGAAGTTTAGTCTTTCATGTCCAGCCATCAGACGAACAGTTAGCCCGCTTTGATGGTGGAAAATAGGAGGCCGATGATGAGTAAAAAAGCACATGCGTGGCGACACCCGATTAAGGCTTTGAGAAATGATTATCAACGCAAGGTGGCGCGAGGCCAGGATTTAAAGGGCCGAAGTTCGCAGGACATTTACCAGCTATGGCCGTTAGTAGCTGTGGCTGGTTGTATCACCCTCTTACTCGTCTTACTAATGCTTCACGCGCCGGTTTGGGTCCTGGTGTTGGCGTTGGTCATCATGGGCACCTGGTTGTTGGTGTGGCGCCAACGTGATCGAGGTGATCGAGAGTGAAGAAGTGGTTTAAAGCGCACCTGTTATTAAGCGGTGGAATCGCCGTCACGATTGTTGGTGCGGTGGTACTGGTGTTAGTTAGTTTAAACGTGTTTATTGCCATGATTTCGAGTTCTAGCAGGTCAAATGATTGTGATACAACGGTGGCTACTGGTGGTACCGCCGCCGGCGTGACCACCGACATGGCCGCTAACGCGAAAACCATCTATGATTACGGTATTCAGCACCATACGACCAGTGCTGGCATTTGTGGGGCTTTAGGCAGTATCCAAAGTGAGTCGGGGATTCAGTTTCATCGATTAGAGCATGATGTGTCAGAAGCAGTCGGTTTAGGTAATCCAGCGATTGGCTTAGGCATTATTCAATGGACCTGGGAGAGGCATACTAACCTACTTACCTTTGCCAAAGCGCAAGGTAAAAACTGGGACGATCCAAATGTGCAATTAGATTTTATGTGGAGCGAAGTGCAAGGCAATGCCACCTATCGCAAAATTTTAACCGAAACCGATGTTGATCAGGCCGCCAATGATTGGTTGACCAAGGTTGAAGTTCCGGCGAATTTAAACCAGCCCATTCGGGCTCAGCAAGCCGAGTACTGGTATGCCAAACTGGCTGGGAGTGATCCAGTTACCAGTGGGACCATTGATGCCGGAAATACCGCCAATACCAGCACTAGTACAGACAATGATGGCTGTGACGCGGGCGGTGATCAAAATGATGCGGCCGCTAAAGGTGATGATTATCCGAAACAGTACAAAGACGCCGAAAAGGACTCAACAACTGATTCACTTAGTTATTACAACCGTGAGTGTACCTCGTTTGTGGCCTGGCGATTAAAGCACCAAGGCATCGCGGATAATCTGATTGAAAATAACGGTAATGGTGGTGAATGGGCCGCTAATGCGCGTAAAAAAGGTGTCCAAGTGGACCACTCCCCTAGCGTGGGTTGTGTGGCCGAATTTGAAGATGGTGGGTACGGACACGTGGCCATTGTAGCCGCCGTCAAAGGCTCAAAGGTTGATCTCGAAGAATACAACTGGGCGACGGCTTCGACACCAGATGGTGATGGTAGTTACCATACCCGCACCATCGATGCTAAAGACGCGTCTAATTATTTACACTTTAAGAAATGAGGCATGGAAATGAATCAATCCAGTAGTAAACAAGCTTGGCAGTTGGGGATCCTCGTGGTGGTCGCCCTGGGCCTTGGCTTTGTGGGTGGCAACCTATTTACAAAACATGTTCAGCACCCGCGGGTGGTCACTAAGACAGTGACGCGAAAACAAATCGTCCACGAACCGGCAAAAGCTCAGGCATCAGGAGACGTGACAGTGCCTGAGGCCACCTTAACCGACCGCGCTACTAAATTAGTTAATGCGGCGTATAGCTACAGTACAAGCAGTTATGCGGATCGCCAAAAAGCAGTTGGGCAGTATGGTAATCAAGCGGTCGTAACGGCGTTTACTGGACCTGCAGATCAGCGTAAGCAAAACGCCAAGGTTCAACAAGCAACCAGTATCAACTCCACGGTGCAGGACGTGCATGTCTATCAGGGGGCAAAAGACGCTAATGGCAATCTAACCGCAAAGGTCTTTACGACCTATACGGTCACCTCTTCGCAATTTGATAATGGTGAACGTAAAGCTACATCAGTGTATGACTTAACGTTTAACGTCAAGCAGCAGAAATTTACTCAAGCCAAATTTGACGGATCATTGGCGAAATAAGACAAACAAAAAGCAGGTTACAATCATTTAATGATTGTGACCTGCTTTTTGTTTATTTTGTGACAATATAACAGTAAGGATTTGCAGTTTGACTGTGACTATCTGAGAAACCAGTATATTTAGTTTGACTACTTGCTGTAGTTCCGTTTATTTTTTTGTCGAAATTCATGATTAATTCTTGGCCACTGTTATGTGTTGTTATTTTTATTTTGTTAGTACCTGTTTTCTTCCAAGAACCTGGGTAAATTGTATCTGCTTCAGCTCCTTTTTGAAATGTGTTATCAGCGATTGATAAATTTTTTGCACTTTGAGAAACGGTTTGTACTTGAACTTTATGATTGGATGTAAAGCGATAAATATAGACAATACCGTCATTGACTGAGGATTCATCTAAATTTTCTTTACTGGATGAAACGAAAACAACTTGTCCAGGTTTGGTGAGCTGTTCTATTGGCGTTTTTGGTTGAGATTTCTCTCTGGTAGCTTGTTTGCCGCAAGCGGCTAATGTGCAAATTAACGTCAACGTCATTAGTGAAATTATGATTGCTTTAAAATGATTTTTCATGTTTGCTGTCCTTTCTTTTCAACGATCTACAAATTGTAATCGCGGTGCCAGCGATCATACTGATCTTGATCAATGATACCAAGTTCAAGCAATTCATGAGCTGCACCATTAACATAGATGGATGTAATTAGGCCTTTAGAACCAGCGCGGTGCTTCCCAGAAGGAGTCGTGGTCAATTGCTTGATAATATCGTTCATACTTTTAGGGCTTAAGATAGTTGTGGCCACAGAAGCAGCCTCACTTTGATGCTTTGCTTGAAAAGCTTTGATACGTTCCTCAACATCTGTGGCTGGTGAAGCAGCATTTGAATCAACCGCGGGCACGCTTGTTTCGCTTTTAGTAGGTGAAGCAACCGACGCTGAAGTTGCCTCGCTTGTTTTTTGTTCAGTAGCGGCTGTTGAACCATCAAACATGCTTACTTCTGATTGTGGGTTAGTAGTGCTGTTTTCGTCGGCAAGCCGGGTCTTCCATAAGGGTTGTACTGGAGCGTCTTGCTCTGCAGTTTTACTTTCGGCGAGCCGGTCCTTAGTATTCTTTCTACTCATAGTTTGATACCTCTTAATTTAGTAACACTTTATAAACTATTACTATTATACAACATCATAGTTTATAAATCGTTGTGAAATTTTTAGTTTTGGCTGGTAAAGCTACCATTGCTGATTAATTCATTGGCGAGTTGGAAGTAATTATGAATAAACTTTTCCTTTGGATCGCCTGACAAAGTTGCGGGTAAGCCTTTGTAACCGGCTGAACTGGCAAAACGAATTGAATTTGGAATTTGAGTATCTAAATAATTCAAATTGTTGTGCATGCAAAAACGCATTAGGTCTTTAGTAACGTCAGCATGTAATACTGTGCGAGCGCGAACTTTAGTGGCCAAGACACCAGCAATGTGAAGCTTAGGATTGTATTTATCACGGATTGTAGCAACACGTTGTACGATATTGCTTAAACCATCAACTGAAAATGGATCTGGTTCAATGGGAATGAGCATTTGGTCGACAATGCTAAGTACTGATGATGAAACAGCCTTAAGTTCAGCTGGCGTGTCGAAAAGGATTACATCATATTGTTTGCGCAGGTTGTCGAACTTTCCAGCTAAGATATTGAAATAGTAACTGTCCAGGTTAATACCTTTTGTGGTTTCTTTATTGAAGTCCTCACGACTCATTTCAAGTAGCTTTGGACCTTCGGTCTGAAGCAGGTTCCACAGATTATCTTTCATACGTTGATCGTATTCGGCTAATTGATCAAATTCAAGGTAGTTCATGTCCTTGTTTGAGGCAATGATGTCGATGTTTTTGTATGCTTTCACAACTGTTTCTTCTGGGGTCATGTTGCCCATGAAGATGTCATACGAGGTGGCGTCGAAAGTTGAAGAGTCGAGATTAAAACTGGTAGCTGCGTTACCACGATCATCAGTTTCAACAACAAGAATTTTAAGATCAGGATACTGTTTTGATAAAGCACCCGCTAAATTGACGGTTGTGGTTGTTTTACCAACCCCACCTTTTGGAAACACAACTGCCAACATAACTGCTTCTTTATTGCTTGGAAATTTTAAAGTTGCCATATTAATTAGGCCCACCTTTTTGCAAGAGTATTGGAACCGTGACTATAAAACCATTATGTTACATAATATGTTAACAACGTATGCTTAAACACAATGGTTTATATGATGTTAAATCGTAGTTTCTATAACGTATGATATGACAGGTTTTTTTAAAAGGCAATAGAAAGTAAGTTGTAATTACGTTAAAACATAATATATTACAAAACAAAACAGTAACATCATAGTTTGTATGGTGTTACTGTGAAAGGCGCCGCATTAAGGTTTCTAGCGTGTAAATAATCATTGAAAAGGCTTGCTAAATCTGAATGTTAAGAATATACTAACTTCGTTGAGAAATAATATTCTCAATCAGGAAAGTGAAAGTCAGGGACACTTATGCAACGTTCAAATGAATTAGATATCGAAAAGCGCAATGAATATGTCAAGTTTCTTGTGGAAGTGTTGGTTAGAAAATATCACATATCAATGTCAGGTATTGCCCAGGACGCAGATATTTCGGTTTCAGGTTTGTCTGCCTTACTAAGTGATAGCCGAACACTCCGAGGAGCAACAATCGATCAGCTTGAAGATTTGTTGATTGATTTGTATCAGCCTTTATTGGACTTTGAAATCCAGATGCATCGAGCCTTTGTTGACGAGCTTTTCAAATAACATTATTGAATTGAAAACAAAAAAGAGCCCAACCTCATTCCATAAATAACCCATTCGTTTGGCCGCGAAAGTTATCTATGGATCCACAGTAGACCCTTGATTTGCTATAAACTTGTAAACATATTATAGCAAATTCTCGGAAATTGTCACGCATTTGGTGAAAAGCCATGAAGTGTGTACACTACGAAACTGGTTAGGCTAAGCAAAAATGCTGAGTCTTTTTTTATACCAGAAAAGAGGTGAACCCACATGGACCAAGCCTGGCAGGCAATTGAACAGATCTTGCACCACTCATTACATACTTATCAGCCCCGCAACAGTAAATTAGTTGCCCTGACTGATCATGAAGATCTTAATAAAAAGGGTTCAATCGCTGGTTTTCGCTCGAAAGCGGCCATGAGCCACAGTCATGGGGTGGTTTACACCTCGTTTGAAGCATTACATAAAGACTATACTAAGTTGACTCACTGGACCCCTAATCCATTTGTGTGGCTGGGCTATGGTGGTGCTGACCGAAACTATATTCGTGGGCACGCAGCGAATAATCTCCAACAACTAAACGCATTTGTGATCGATGTGGACTTTGCTTCACCTGCGATGATGAAGGCCCAACAGTCCACGATTCTAGAACGCTTAGTGATTGATGACAACATGATTCCGACCATGGTCTTATCGACCGACAAAGGGTTTCATGCGTACTATGTTTTAGAGCAACCGTTCTTCTTTAAGCGCCATGCCAATGGGCAGATGCCAGGGCTGACAGTGGCGCAAAAGATCGCTGATAACTTAAAAGCATATGTTAGCCAAGGGTTGCCAACCGTTGATGTTGGTTGTAACAACTTTGGGATTTTTAGAATGCCACATGAAGATAACCTGCTGGCTTATTTACCTGAATCCACCTTTAGTTTTGATCAATTTGCCGATTGGTCAAAGCGTTTTTCTGCTACCCAAAAAGCCCAGGTTGATTTACATGTGGTGCAAACACCCAAGTTTGCGGCCCAAACCCAACAGGCCTGGTTCAAAGAACTTTTACAAGTGACGGACATTCATGCAGGGGAGGGGCTTGGTCGGCATAACACCATCTTAACGTTGGCCTTAGCGTGTTACTCATCGGCGTGGTCAGAGGCTGCCGCTTTTGATTTACTGGATGAATTTAATTCTAATCTAGCCGCGCCTTTACATAACCAAGAGGTTCAGCGCACGGTTCATGATGCGTTTAGTGGCCGGTACAACGGCGCAGCCAAGGCTTATATTCGTGAACTATGCGCGATATGGTTAGGTACAACGCCTAAGTTTGGCGCTGGTACCCCAGCTCAGTGGACCAAGTTTGCCAAGCCACGAGCAGCCCGGCAGTATTCGCACTTACATGAATGGGCCAGCGACGTCGTCGCTTACGTTAATCGGGTGGGGAATGGCCAAGACCGGATCGCTATTTCAACACGTGATCTACGGAAAGCACTGCACATTAGTGCGGCCTCGTTACAAAAAGTTTTAAGTCAGTTACAACTAGCAGGAAAATTGTTTGTTCAACCAGGACGTGGGCGTCGACCTGCTTTAATGGCCACGCAAGCAATGTTGATCAAAACGCTCTTAACGAAACAACGTGCTCAGCAAGACGCCTGGTGGACGTTTATTCGTCAGGCCCTAGTAGACCTGGGTCAATTTAAAGTGGCGAAGACGACGACTCAACCGGCACCAGAGAGTCTTTTACTAGCGTTGGTTGATACGGGATAATTTTGTGCTCTACTTTGCCATAAAGGTTTTATCTCTTAGATACTTTGATTGTTTCTTTTGGGGTGTGATGTTTATGAGTCTTGTTTAATTATTTTTTTGGATTTATTAATTGGTCTCCGTGTCTCTAATGCGCTGGTTGTTTCTGTGAAATGTAATTGGGACAAAGGCTTTCACGATTATTATGAGGAAATTTGGCATCGGTATGAACGATATTTTAGCGATCATGAGAGTATTAAACTTGCCCAATTTTCGGCATATGTATTGTTTGCTGTTGCGGTTATTTACCGATTTGATTTTTGAATAGTTTGGGTATATTTGAGTAAAAACTCAGTGGTGAGTGTTTGTTTGGGTTGTATTTGTCAGCAAAGTTGTCTGTTTCAATTTCACGTGATGGTTAATCTGTGTTGGTTTTTTTTACATTTATTGGTTTAAATATGAATAGAGTATCAAAATTAACAAAGTAGTTACCGGAAAAGAGCGACGTTTGTTATATGCAAAACATTCTATTATTAATAATAGTTGAGGTAAATCATACCGAAAATAACCTTCACAGCTGATGATCAGCTGTGAAGGTTATTTTCGGTATGATACATGACATCGATAATCTGGTCGATTATTGTCAAGGATTTTTGTGAGTTTAAGCTTGCAAAAAAAAGTATGTAATGGGGACGATAGGTTTATCACAAAGCATATAGATTGACGATTTCAAGTCCTGAATGGGTCGCAAGCCAAAGCTGAAGTGATCCCGACCACCAGCGATAAAGTTGTGGTGGCGGTGCGGCATTTGCCGAAGCAGTTTAAAGCAATGCGGATTACCGTGACCAATAATAATGTACCGGTAAATCTCGCCGCTGATACGAATTCAAGCAGTTCTAAGACTCAAAAGAACGCGCAAAAACAACTCCAGTTTAATGTCTTGCCGAAGCAGGTTAAAACCGAGCATGGGCTCAAGTATGAGGGCCGTAAGGCTTACGCAATTGGGGTGGTTGGCGATGAAATTAAACAGCAGCAAGGGTACATTGCTCAGAACCAACAAAAGATTAAAGACGCCAACCAAGCCATCAATACGGCCAAAGATAACCTGAAACAAAATCAAGCGGATAACCAATACAATACCGCGGGTCAAAAGAAACGAAATGAACAAACGGTGGCCACCTATGAGTCACAAATCAAATCACAAACGGCCACTGTTAAGACCCAACAGGGCAAAATCAAGAGTCACCAAACCAAGATTAAACTGTTGCAACAAGAGCAACGTGACATTCAATCCGGGGCGTATAAGCTACAAGGCTCAGTCGAATTTAGTCGCTTTAAGTAGCGGTTTACAGGATTTAAGAAAGGAAATTTGTGGTGGCAAAACAACAAATTAAAACGTATCAACGTGATGCATTAACCCAATATGTCACCCCCGTGTTGACTGACACCGCCGTAAAAACTAGTGGGGCTTGGTTGGCTTTTATCGGAATCTTGTACTGGTATTTGATGCTGCAAAGCTTACCCGGATTAATGGTAAAACAGTCCAGTTCCCAACACCCTCAAGTGATGTTGATGTGGCTGATCGGGTGGCTGGGGTTGTTGGCAACTTTGCGATTTATCAAACCGCAGCCGGCATGGTTGACCCCCGTCAAATGGTCAAAAGCATTCGGGTTAACGACCCTGACGGTCGTGGGGTTATTCGGAAGTCAAATGGCTTTGAGCTGGTTTAATCGCGCCGTTAGTGGCCAGGTCATGACGCCAAATAATGCCGTCTTTGAAGCCCTGTTACACCAACCGCAATTAACCCTGATGGTGATGATCGACGCGCTGTTATTGGGACCGTTAACCGAAGAATTGGTGTTTCGTCAGTGGTGTATTGAACGGCTCCTGGCGCGGCGAAGTGTGGGGACCCGGATCGGAATTAGCAGTGCTTTATTTGCGACAATTCACCTCACCTCGACCCCCGTCGGTTGGCTCATGTATTTTGTTTGTGGGTGTTTATTGGCCACACTATATGTAAGGACCCGGCAGTTACGGTGGTCGCTTTTGGCCCACATGTTGATCAATTTAGCGGCCTTGTTGTAGGTCAAAGGGCATGGTCATTGTTCCAGATCCAGGGGGCAAACGACCATGCCCTGTTGCGTTAATGAGGGTTCAAAGTAGTGTACGCAAAGGTACGCGAACTTGTACGCAAATGTACGCAAAAGTGTACGCAAACGTACGCGTTTTAGAAAATCTAGGGCCCATTGAAACCGCCGGCACTACCGGCTCCCTGACGTGTCAGGGACCAGGTTTCCCTTATGCTCTTTACCATGATCCACCCGTTTTTGGTGTGGTTTTGGTCAGAATGACCCCGTGCGTTATGCTGTCACGGGTCACTAAACGGAGGTAGGACACATGCAAGAACTTGGTCAATTTTTAGAATCAATCATCAATAATTTTATCGTTAGTTTTAAAGCAAGCGCTGCACCTGTATTGTCAGCATTGTTGTTATGCTTTTTGGCACAATTGATTTGTTACCTGACTAGTTTGTATATTGCTGTGCTGCTTTTGTGGGCGTTACTGTCCTCAGCGACGTCTTTCTTGATTGCTGGAAAACTCAATGATGATCCTTGGCTGCTCTTACAGTTTCTGGTACTTGTTGGGCTGCCTATTGAAATCGTTGGTTTAAAAATCATGAAGCATTTGCGTTCTTTCATGATTCGTTTATGGCGGCCACAACGGGTCGTTAAATTCCCGTGCTTTGATGCCACAAACCATTTTGTCTTTCATGCGTCCGTCGACGTTATGAACAGGGCGAAACACAAAAAAATCGTGTTGCCTCGCAAACTACACAACAGAACTGAGGGTGCGAAAATTAACGCGAAAGATTTGCCAGCACTGGACTCAGACGCACAAGCGGTCCTTGAAGACTTGGCCCAAACAATTGGTTACCAAGCCATTGCCCAATTTGTCGAGACAACGCTACACAATTCTCAGGAACGAAAGGACAGATAACAACATGAGCGAAGTGATTAAAATTAATGGGGTCCGGGCTGTCGATAAAGAGCGGTTACAAGTGATGGCGAAAGCCAACGGTTACGATACGCTCAGTGAATTTTTACGGGATCAACTTCAACAAGTGATCCAGACCCAACAGGCTAATGCCTTACAGTCGTATTTGGGCCCAGCGCTAAGTGAAATTAATCTGAGTTTCAATGCCTTTATGCGGGCATTAAATCAGAACACAGAGGGCGTGGCCAAACTCACTCAGCTGGTCGAACAGCTACAAGTCAATGACACGGAACTAACGGAAATTTTGCTCAACGACGAAATGGAGGAATAGTCATGAAGGATGGAAAATTAACGATCCGAATTAAGACCGCTGATCGGGATAAGTATCTGGCCGTCAAAGAACTTTTGGGGGCTAACTCCGACAGTGAGACAGTGTCAAAAATGGCCCGGTTATGTTGGCAATTATTTGTCGCTAGTAGTTCTTTGTCTCCCCACGATCGGTTAAAAGAACTCTTACGGGTGCGGGACAATGACTTGACGAAAATTAACCGGCGGTTGACGGCCCAGGGTGATCTGTTGTCGGAAACGTTATACGGTCTGTTGGTAATGTACAAAGCCCTCCATTTGGATAATGACCAACAGCTCCAACAACTGACGAGTATGTACACAGATGGGACGCCAGAAAATGGGATTGTTAAACAATTGCGGGCGCAGGTGATGCGGGATAAAGATCGTAATCAAACCATTAAACGAGAGGGGCGGACTGATGAATAACGACGCCGGCACGACCCGTTACGAGCAAGCTTTGGAACTCATTCAAGAGCTCGAGGAATTTAACACGGTGGAAGCTTCCTGGGCTGACTTAATTGGCGACGATGTGAACGGTCGGTTTGTGAAACCGGTAGCTGAGTTGCGTGATCGTGACGGGCGCTCATTCAGTCCCCAAAAGCAACAATGGCTCCGCGAAGCGCGGCAAAAACTTTTGATGATCCGAGAATTATTAGGGGTCGATCAGGGTGCTCAAACCACCAGCCCGATGCGGCTTAATCGGCAGTATGCCCGTGCCCTACGGGCTTTTGATTTATCGTTAGACGCGATTGAAAAAATCATGAATGTGGATCGTTCATATCTACGGTGGAAGTTGAAAATTGGCGACTGCCCACGGTCGGAAGATTATGATGTCTTGTTGCACTGGCAGCGAGTGCCGTTGGTCAGTGACCGGCAATTTGTGAAGGAATAGTGACATGAGTAAAGCAATTTTTAGTGATCCGGGGACGGACACGGCAGCGGTGGTAACGCACTGGCAATACACAGCGCCTAATCAGCAATTTGTGGACTATATGCGCGATCACTTTGGCGATGATGGGGTGACCAAAGTCGCCCCAGAAGACCTGGACCGCATTAAAGAACAGATCCTGAATCAAAGTGGTCAAACCACTGATCACGGGTACGACGAAAACGATGTCAATGGCTATGTAGATTACATGAAGCGGGACTACGCGACGGCCGCTGCGGCCCCAGAATTGTTGCCGACCTTTAACGGACAGAAGCTCAATTTTACGCCAACTGATGAGCAGCAGTTACGGGATCAGTTAGATCAAGCGCAAGCCAATGGGTCCATGTTGTGGCAAGGGGTAGTCTCCTTTCGACACGATTGGTTAAAACAACAAGGCGCTATTGATGAACAGGGGGTGGTCGATCAGAGTCAAATTAAGCGGGCAATTCAGGCGGCCATGCCGGTGCTTATTCGTGATGAAGGCTTATCCGCCGACGCCTTTTGGTGGGCCGACGTCCATTTGAACACCGATCACGTACATGTGCACATCGGATTGAGTGAGGTGCATTCAGCCCGGCCCCGAGTGGCCAATCATGAAGTCCGTGGGAATATGCAAGCCGCCCATTTTGATGATCTGAAGCGGACTGTGGCCAATACCTTAAGTCGCGAACCAGAGCGGGCCAAACAATTACAGTGGGAACACGAGCTGGGGCAATTGCGGACGCAATTGTTAACGCAACAGGAACGTCAATTGCCGACAGATCTACGGCAAAATACGCGGCTGACACGCGCCTATCAACACTTACCCACCGGCCCTAAAGTTAAATCGATCAGTTCCAATGCAAAGGCATTTGCGGCCAGTCGCCAGGCTATTGAAGCGTATGTGTCAACGACCCTGGCGCAGTCAACGGCTTACCAAGACTGGCAGACGACCGGGCAAGCACTCGGCACCCGGTTTACCACGTTGTACGGTCAACGGGGGCAAGATTATTTAGAGAAACAACGTCGCGAGTTAAAAAAGCGGTTAGGTAATCAAGTCCTGCGGGCTTTGTACGCGAGCGATAGTGAACCGGTCGCCCATACTGACCGGCCCCAAACAAAAGCTGAATTAACGGCCGCCATTACGCAACGGGCCCGCCAACTCAAACAGACGCAGCAGCCAGCTGAACAGCAACAAATTAAGCAGGAATTGGCTAAATTAAAGTATCGTTTACGCCGCCAACGGGGCCTAGCGCAAGTCGAGGCGTTCACAACAGCCCGACAAGCACTGTTAGACCAACGGTTACCAGCAAGTCCACTCCAAACCGCACAATTAACAGCCTTAGCGGAGCAGGCCCAGTTAGCCCATTTAAAGTTAGTCCCAAAGCGCCGCTTAACAGCCAGCCAGCAGCAAATGTTAACGCAGTTGGGTGCCCGGTATTATCACGCTAACGATGGAAATTACACGCGCCAGGGCATTGAACCTGTCACGGAGCAGGTGTTTCAGTTAGCGAACCGGCGGGTCACCGAGACATTGGCGCTAATTGAACAAACCCCAGGTCCAATGGTCAGCCAGATTTATGGGCAACCGGTGGCCACCATAAAAAAGCGCCTGCAGATTGAACAGCAGGCGTTGAGGTTGAAACATGAAGTTAATGTGAATAATCAACAGCTTAAGGCGGGTCATGAAGGGGCTTGGCAACAACAAAACCACCAGTTAATTGAACAGTTGCGAAAACTGGCGTTGCCGAGCAATCCTGAACTGCAAGGTGTGAAACCGGTGGCGCCTAGCCTGCGGCGGCAATACCAACAAATGGCACCAGCAAGCAACCGCAATTTACGTGCGCGCCAGCCCACGCGCCAAGCAATGCACGCGATCAATCAACTGATGGCGGTGGATAGCCGGGCACAGATGCGCGCGTTACGGGCGCACGAACGCGATGAGGACCGGGATCAAGAAGTAGAACGTGACTAAGATCTAATGGTTAGGAGATAAGGCGACAGCATGAAAAAGGCTAAACAGATGATTATCCAGATGGGGAAGTGGTGTTTGTTCTTGGGGGTGCCAATTACTTTGCTGATTTGCGGCATTACTTTGAATATTGTTCTTGCGTATATTCCAGGTAATTTGCTGATTACGCAGATTCTAAAGCCAGCCACGTTTACAGCAGACGCAGGTGGGCCACTGATGGCTCTCTTTATTTGGGCTGGCCCTATCATAGGAACCTTTTTTGCCTATAACGTTGGAGCCAAGTGTTTGGTGGAGCCGGAAATGATCCCTGAGTGGAAACATGACCTTAAATTAGAAGTTTATGCCATCGCGATTGCATTTGCATTTTTGTTTTTCCCTGATTTCATGCGGTATTTGATTGAATCTTCAGAACAATTGTATTGATGGACAGGTGGAACATGACAAAAATAAATTTAAACAGCTCAAATATTTAGGAGCTAGAGAAGCAGCGGACATCTGGGGCAAAAACAGTTCATATGTTCAAACTAGCATTAAACAATCACCAAAAAAGTGGCCTAAAGGTTCCTACCGGCGTTTTGACAACCGGCAAATCGTTGTTACAGCGGAGGGCATGGAAGCCGCCACTGGTGAACCTGATCCACATAAAGAAGACTAAAATCAGGCTGGTGTTGCAAGATTTAAAAACCCCCGTCATAGCTGACCACTAGCTACGACGGGGGTTTTTGTGTGACATGTCGGAAACAATTATAGCATGTTGTAAATTAAAAATGAACGTGAGGAAGGTTGCTCTTTGGCGACTTTCTTTTGGTTGTCTTGGAGTTTCTTCTGTTGTAGAAAGAATCAAGTAACCAATGCGTCAGCACGCATAATCACATAAGTCGGCAACCAGGCTGGTTATCCAAAAAGCGTAGTGATTTAGCAAAAGCGCAGCTAGTGTGTCACTAACCTACTTAACTGGCTTGTCATTGTTTTTGGATGTTCCCATCTTTATCCATAAATCCTATGGGTTTTTGTCCGTCATGCCCGTAAATGATTAACCAATTGTTTTCCGCGGGTCTAAATGTGAATCCCCAGTTGACCATTTGTGTGATTTTTTGATTTTGTCCTAGCGGAGAATTTACCAAGGTATCGAGTTTTTCAGAATCACTATTAATTTCACGATATCTGCGTGCCATGCCACTATTATCTTCTTGACCTTTAGTCACAATATGACCATACGCATTTGTGTAGGTATCATTTGAATCTGAATTTTCTGATTGGTCGGCTTCCGATGAGTTACCAGGGCCTGAATTTTTAAGTGCTTCAGAAGTTTCTCTAGAAGAATCTGAATTTTTTGTGCTAGAAGAGCTTAAAGATGCGGCATTGTCAGAAGATGTATCGTCATCGATGGATTCTCTAGCCTGCGAATTTGTAGTTGATTGATCGCTAGCTTTAGACGAACGCGTCTTTGACGAAACTGTAGTATTTGATGCTCGCTGCACATTATTTTTTGTGTTTAAAATGACGGTAAATACCGAAAAGATGACAACACCAGTAATAATAATTGACGCATTTATCATTAATTTTTTTCGCCTGCTTGCTCGTATACGGATAAAATCGGCGTGCCATTTAGGATCATCTTGACGTTCCTTAAAAAAAGCATAGGTATGTTGACTTCTTGTGACTGAACTAAAATATTTTTTGCCATAGGTATACTGTCCCCTTATGTAGATAACTTAAGTATAGCAGAACAAACAAATCATATTGCGCCATGTTTTGTACATACTATACGCGTTGGATTTATGATTTTGATGTGTGCAATCGAAAAATCTTCACCTAACACTTTAAAGAGAAATCTATATTGATTGCTCTTTTTTTGCGCCTTTTTGGTCAAATTCGCGGTGGCTTTTATGTTTAGGTCAACAAATGTAAAAGGAGATCTATTGGTGCGATGCATATGATCACCGCTTTCGTGGCCATGATTGTTACAAGACAACCGGCCAGCTAATAGCTTATAATTGATTGATGATTGAACAAAGTAGCTTTGGTAATTGCTGAACCACTGGCTTGAATTGTGTTTTTATTGCGTTAATGAAACAATGTTGTTATTATGTATGTGTAGAAGTTGGTAGATGTATAAGTATCACCAAACGCCCGTATCTTCCAGTGCGAGCGTTTTTTTGTGCATAAAAATAGCTCTCTGCTTCCAGACAGAGAGCTATCCGATTAGGCGCTAGTTTGGATTAACTAAGAAGCGGTAACCGTTACTAAGTTCAAAACAACTACAATCGTGACGATCACAATTAGAATGAACTTGTAGAAGTTGTTAAAACGATGCATGAATATCACCGCTTTCATGGTCGGAATCGTTGTTGAAGCGGAAACAGATGCTGATTTTTTGAAATTTGTTAATCGTTTCGGTATTTGGTTCTCGGAAGCTATTCAAGATCAGACAGCGGTTTCTGTTAGTGATGAAGGTTATGATGATGATGCCGCGATGGTTGAAGTGAGTCAACCACGCCTGACTAAAGTCAGACGCTTGTAAGAGCGCCGCCTAACGGCGACACGACTACAATTTGCTTAGATACAGCGATTGCCTGCAAGCAGGTCTTACGTGCTAATTACCAAAGCCTTTAGAGTCCGTAGGTTGCCAGACGGACTGCTCTAGCTATCGTATCGCTAATCCTTTGTTCAGAATATTTTGGGCAGCATTATGGTCGCGAACATGGTAGGTACCACAGTTTGGACAAGTCCATTCGCGGTTATTAAGCGTCAACTTAAGTGTAGTGCCAGTTCCCATCACAAAGCCGCATTCGTGACACGTTTGTGTTGTATTGTGTGGGTTGATCGTTACAAATTTGTGCCCGTACAAATTAGCCTTATAGGCCAGCATTCCTAACAGGGTCCGCCAACCAACGTCAGCGATGCTCATGGCTAAAGCATGATTGCGTAACATATTTTTACTTCTCAATTCTTCTGCGACAACCAAATCGTGGTTTTTGATTAGTGTTGTCGAGACAAAATGGAGGAAGTTTTTACGGCGATTAGAAACCTTACGCTGGAGATTAGCAACAACTTTACGCTGCTTTTGATAATTAGCAGAATCGCTAAGCGAGCGATGTTCTTTCTTAGCACGTAAAGCACGACGAGACAACTTGCGTTGCGCTGTAGCTAGTTTACCTTTGATAGAGCGGTAATAGCGAGGATTGGCAACGACGTTGCCGTCAGAATCAGTCAAAAAGTTATCAATATTTAGGTCGATGCCAATTGGTGAATCTGTGCTATTCAAAGTTCCAACAAATGGCTGTTCAGACGCTAATTGCATAGAAACAAAATAACGGTCGGTTGCGTCCATTGAAATAGTTGTTGTACCGATACGAATATCACCACACCGAATTAACAGCTTGTCTGGCATGCCCTTGAAACGCAAAGTTCCAAGTTTAGGCAAGCGGAGATGCCGCTTGCCAATTGTGCGAACACTGCCATTAAGCATGTTGGGCACGCTTACCTTTGCAGGATACATGCACGATGTTTGATATTTTTGGTCAACTCGTTTCTTGTGGAAGACAGGTACACCAGCTCGGTGAACCTTGCGAAACAGATTCCATGCGGAACGATAGCTCTGAATAGCGTTAGCCTTCATCAGACTGTCAAAGTCAGCATGATTAAGCCATCCGTGAATATTTGAAATACCAGTCGCAGGCGTCTTTAAGCGTATCTCTAGCGTTTCAATCCGTTCCTGAACCACAGAAACGGGGAGCTTCACTTGTTTCAGCAAAAAAAGTTCTCGATTCATACCGTTCATCTCGTTATAGATGAAGCGGCTTGCGTCACTGTTACGTTTGATTAGTCGTTTTTGTTCGTTAGACGGAAATATCCGTACCCGGACACCGTAGTGATACGGCAATTGCGCCATCGTCTTACTCATATAGATTTCACCTCCTTGACTGTGATACTGTAAGTCTAGCACATAAGTAAAGGAAATATCGTATTACCCTTGGTATTCATTAGAAAAGAGGAATCCATATGAGCCAAAATCAAAGCCGTTTAGATGACGCAATTTATGAACGTAACTACGTTTACAATTTTCACTTTCATCTGATTTGGGTGACTAAATACCGTAACGCGGCATTCACAACACCACCACTAATCTCTGATATGAAATTAATTTTACAACGCATCGCCGAACTGAACGAAGTGACGATAGAACAGCTGGAAGTGATGCCTGACCACGTGCATATGTTGATTAGTTTCAAACCAAAGTATGCACCAACAAACATTGTTAAGGCCTTCAAAGGAGCATCTGCAAGGATGTTTTTCGAGAAACATCCAGAAATAAAACGGCAAAAATTTTGGGGCGGACACCTTTGGTCACACAGCTATTACATGAGTACGCTTGGTAATATGAGCAAGGAAACGGTAGAACGTTACATCGAAAAGCAGCGAACCACAGCGGCAAAGAAAAACGCCTTGCGGCGTTCGTTGTAGGTATTCATCTGCCTGATTAAAATCAGGAGATTTCTGCTCTAAATTTCATTAAAAAGCTTAATGAAGATTCAGCTGGTAATGTTGATTTGTTGTTAGATCTGTATGCTGTTTATCAAAAGGCCATGTAATTAGTGTTATTTATTGGTGCTTTAGGTTTTGAGTGAATGGGGTTAAGCGGTTTTGCTCGGAGTGTTAAGGGCGAGTGGTTTTCAGCCGTTGGGAACGTGCCCCGAACTCGTGAGTGAGGATTTCTTTGAACCACCTGGTTTGAGTTGTGTTTTTAGTTTGGTAATCGAAAAGCTTCACCTAACACTTTAAAGAGCAGTCATTATAGATTGCTCTTTTTTTGCGTCTTTTTGGTTAATTTTGCGGTGGCTTTTATGTTTAGGTCAACAAATGTAAAAGGAGATCATTACATGTTGATTGACACCACTAAACATGAGGCTATGTTCATGCAGGCCTTAATGACGCGCGAAACTAAACGATTAAGTGCCGCCTGGCATTGGAACGAGCAACAACAGCGCTGGCACCTCGCCGACGCAGCACAAGCAAACGCGTTTAAACGGGAACGGGCAGCTTTTGAAGCGCAGTTATGTGATCAAGAACGTGATCAAGCTCAACAATTAATGCAACGACTGGCCCAACAGTATCGTCGGGCCCACAATGGCGAACAGCCTACGATCGTGCTGGCCAGCGATGCGGTCGACGCTGACTTTGGTTGGGTTAAACATTGTTCTGAGGCCGATGAGGCCGGTTGCCCGAATCCGTTAATCAGTGAACAACCTGGCCAGCAAGCAGTACGTTTACGCATGACGGAAATGGGTCAGTTAGCTGGACAAGTGCAACTTGCTTACTACATTAATGGTAAGTGGCAAACCGCTAAACTCTACTTTGTCCGACCACAGGTCGAACAAACAATGTCCAAGTCGGCTTTGATTGACCATTGTCGGCGCCATGAGCGGTCACAACGCGTACAGTTTGCACCTAAACTGACTATCCAGCCATGGCAAAGGGTGGTGCAGTAACATGCAGACCCAAGATAATGAAATTGTTGATTACTTAGATTACGCTGGCATTCCCTACGAACGACAAGGCAACTATGTGACCCCGACCGCGCATGATTCGATGAAAATTGATTTACGGAAGGGGTATTTTACCCAGTATTCCACCGGGGCGTGGGGCGATTTAGTGGCTTTTGTGAAAACATACGAAGATGGGGTCTATGAACCTGCGAAATCAACAAAAGAAGCCTTTCAGCGCGTAAATGAGTTTCGGGCTGCTGTTGGCCGCGGTGATGTGGTCCCACATCAGTTTGCAGTGGAGCCAGCCCGACCGTTTAACTTGGCGGATTATCAATATCAACAAGACCCAGAAGCAGTGTACACATATTTGTGTGGTGAACGACAGTTGGCACGTCCTTTAGTTGAACAATTGGTCGCGGCGGACCTGGTTCGCGAGATCAAAGCGCCAATCATGACACCAGCGGCTAAAAAACGTTGGGAAAACGAGCACCCGGGTGAACATGTCAACGGCCGGATTGTGCGCCAGCTGTTAGCTGAGCATAAGTTAGCTGAACACGATTATTTTTATGGGCATGAAGTAATGTTTGCGTGGAAGGACCAAACGGGCAAAATTGTGGGCGCCGATCGCCAGGGGACCTATCAAAACAAAGCCAAGTTTGGTAAACGTGGAACTTCAAAATTAATTGTGCCGGGGTCAGCGACTAATTTTGGCTGGCATTTCCGCAATTCTAATCAACAACCGGACACCATGGTGATTACTGAAGCGCCAATTGATACCATGAGTTACTTTCAGTTACATCACCGTGATTTTACGGGTAAATCCGTCGAGTTTTGCTCCTTGTCGGGCTCTGAATCAAAGGCCAAGTCCGTTTCTAACCTGATGAAACAGCTCTTCATTGATCCAGGCTATGGTCGACCAAAGGAGGTCCACTTTGCCGTCGATAATGATCGTGCGGGCCATGGGCTCGTGCAGAAGTTTATTGATGTCGGGTGGGATCAACTGAAACCGGAAACGATGAAGGTGATGGTTGATGTCCCAAAGGTCGGTAAAGATTGGAATGATCAAGTAAAAGCTGGCGTGGCCGGCAAGGAAGTCCTAACGCTAAAACAATTCGAACAGCGATTTAAGCCAGAGAAGCAACCGAAATTAAGCCGGACACAACAGCTGTCTAAAACACAAGAACGGTAACTGAAACAAAAAAATGTCAAATGAACGATAATCGTTCATTTGACAGAGGGGCATTGTTTAAAAACTCCAGTATGTGTGTAAAATGTAAAGCACGAACAAGACGAAAAGTGACATTAAAAAGTCACTGTGATTATTAATTAGATGCTCCAGGATCTTTGTCATGTTAAAATATGATAGAATCAACCAAGGGTCCCAACCCTGTTCCTGAGCAAGCCAATTCGTAGTTGGCTTGCTCTTTTTCTATCTACAACCTTTCTTCAATTTTTAAAACAGCTGAGCAATTGCTTAACTCCTTTAATTATAACATATATTGAAAAATAATCCATATATGTTATAATTAAACCATGAGAAAAATTGAAGTTAGTACCAATAAAGAGTTTAAAAAGTTTGTTCACCACTTACCAGTCAAGGATCGCCAAGAACTAGTTGCTAAGTTTCAGCTTGTGCAGTTGGTGGGCCGAGAAATAGCAGTCCAAATGGATTGGATCAAGAAAAATGATCGAAACCACGACGAGATTCACATTAAGTTGTTGGGTCAGGAGGTGATTCTAATGGAAAAAGATGACTCATTAATGGTAGCCATAGATGACATGCTTACCGATGATTTAAACAACAGCGACTTTGAAAAAGGCGTTAAGACAGAAAAAAATAAGCTGATCAGTGCTGTTGTCGTTCGACAAGAGCGGTTGGCTTATGGCTGGACGCAAGCTGAATTAGCAACAAAAGCAGGCGTTCCGCAAGCGACCATCGCCCGGGTTGAGGGTGGGCATAACACAAGCTTGGACACCTTATCGAAGATTGCCAACGCGTTTGGAAAATCACTTCAAATAACGTTTGCATAGTCGACTAATTTACAAATGATCGGAGGCAGATAAATGGATAGTTTCAAAGATAAGTATCGGTTTACACGTGATGAGGAAGTTACGTTCATCGAACGTAACATGGCACAATTAATTTATACCACCGGTAAATTTGAGAACTTACAAACGACATTACCGCAGACAGAAGATATAATTCATAATTACACGGTGAACGGAGTAAAACCGCAAGATGTCGAAAAAGTGCTCGGATTAAAGCGGGCCTTCGACTTTGTCATTAATAAAACGCACCCGTTTAAATCTAATGATGTTTTGGTGATCAACGATATTATTCAAAGTGGGCATGTGGACGCCGGACAGATTAGACACGAAGATGTGCAGGTTCCGTTGACTAATGATGTCTGGCTGCCGCCAATTCCACAACCGACAGTGGCATTAAATGATATTGAAAAAATCGTAACGGCGCCAAACTCGGTGACTGAAAAGGCGATTAACTTGAATCTCTATTTGTCACGCTGGCAGTTATTTGTTAATGGCAATAAACGCACCGCGATTGTAGCCGCTAATACGCTGATGATTGAAGCAGGCGCGGGTATGCTGGCCATTCCCGAAAACAAAATGCACTGGTATGGTTCTTACCTGCAAAAGTTTTATCGGTCTGGACGGACTGATGATATCAAATCCTGGCTCTACGACAATGCCGTTATTGGCACGCCACAACACGCAATTGATGTGATGAGACCTGCCAAAAGTAAAACGGTTGGTAACCATGATAAAAAGGGGATTTTAAGATCACAGCAAAGAGGACCACAGCGATAAGAGCATTCTCACGAATGCTCTTTTTTATTTTCTGCAGTATCGCATTGCGAAATCGCAAAGAAGGTAAAGATAGACGTTGTTTAGCCACGGTACAAAGCAAAGGCGTGAGAAAGCTCAAGGCATTATTTGTACCGCAAATCGTTTATAATTGGGTATGAATAATACGTTACGTGAGGCTAGATAATGAACCAGAAAGAATTAATCAGTCAGTTGCTGAGCCAGCAAGGGCAAACGTTTACTGCAGCGCAGGCCTTGAATTATGGGATTACGCGTCGGGCACTAAATTATTGGACCAAGGCTGGGTTACTGGAGCGAATTAAAAATGGCGTTTACGGGTCAACTAAAACCTTTGAAGATCCATTCTACTCAATCCAAAGTCGTTTGAGCAAAGGGATCTACGACAGTATTACCGGCTTGTTTTTGTATGGATACTCAAATGAAACGCCCTCAACTTACAGTTTAGCGTTTCCAGCAAACTACCATTTGGGTGATAGTTGGAGTGGAATTTATCAGATCAATGCAGTACGGCGGACAGAGACCCTTTACAATCGGCCAACTAGTCTAATCAAGTCGCCTTATGGCAACGAACTAAAGGTTTATTCGCTTGAAAGGTGTTTAATTAATTTGTGGCTAGATCCGAGGGAGTCAGCGGATCGTCAGTATGAAGCTTTGAACAAGTATGTAATTCAATCTCATCACGATTTATCTAAGCTACACGCGGAGACTGAATTTGGCCCCAAAAACGAGCGATTATTAACTGCCTTGGAGGTGTTAATCAATGCGTAATGACATGCAACTGAAAGCGAAAATTAAGCAAGAAGCTAGTCAGATTGCCAATGCGGATCGAAGTACAGCCCAGTTATTATTGAGAAACTATTTGACAGGGCGCATGATTGAAAAAATCTCTGTATCGAAGTATCGTGAATCCTTCATTATGAAAGGCGCTTTACTTTTACAAAGCAGGACCAATGAATTACTGCGTACGACTAAAGATGTCGATTTTCATATTGATGGCATGAATCTTAGTGAACAGAATTTGTCCCAGGTCTTTACAGATATTTTTTCGGCGCCAACTGAAGATGGGATTAGCTTCGATAATGTTCATTTTGAACCAATTCGAAAAGGCAGTGAGTATGAGGGTCGTCAGATGACGGCGATGGCACATTTTGGAGCCATTGAGCAGTCCGGCCAAGCAGATATTACGACTGGTAATCCGGTTGGGGAAAATGCAATTGATTATCCATTTCCGCTTACATTGGACGGCCGAAACATTTCAATTCGAGCATATACAGCCGAGCAAAGCGCCGCTGAAAAAATGCAAACGATGATTGCCCGTGGGGTAGATAATTCAAGAAGTAAAGACGTTTTTGACTTGTGGCTGATGAATAGTCCTAAAATGATGACCCCGTTAGATGGTCCAGCAGTGAAAAAGGCTTTTGACACGACGTCAGTGTATTATGGTTCACTAACACAAGGTGCAGAGGTAACTCATCAATTAACAACGCTGGCCAGTTCGGAAAAACAAAGAAGTTTTTGGTAAAAGTTTAAGCACAAAGCAGGTAATAACTACGTTGGTACGTTAACATTTCGTGAGGCCTTTGCGGGTGCGGTTACAGGCTTTCGAAAGGCTGGTATCATCACAGTTGGTCAACAACATACCATTGAAAGAGAATTAAGTAGTTATCACCAAAAGGTATTGAATAAAAATCGACAAATTAACCGTTTGGGGCCAACCAGGTAGAAGGGCATTCTCACGAATGCTCTTTTTTGTGCGCTTTTTTATTTTTTGCGTCAACTCACTACGGTAAGACCATTACAAAAGGAGCGTGACGAAAATGACACAAGACAATGAGCTACATGTACAACTGACCGGAACTTTAACGGGCATTAGTCTCCACGGTCGCGATGGATTGATTTTGACAATTATTGATCATCATGACCAAACAAGCCGGTTGATTGTCGCCCAAACGGAACTGACTAAGAATCTAAGTCTAGGGCAACATTATCAATTTGAGCTGGGCTTAAAAGTAGCTGATGAAGCCGTTCTGGATTTAAACGGCATTGCGCAAGCGCCAGCAACCGACCAACCAACTGATGACCCGTTAGCCGCGCCGGAAGAGGTTTCACCGGTCAGCACTGAGGGCGCCGTAATTGACCCTAAGTTGGCTTTTCCTGATGATGCTACCTTTTCACCCCTCGAACCACTGGAACCAGCCCCCGAATATGCGCAAGTACCTAACGCGCAAAGTGAGGTTGTTGAAGCGACTCCAGCTAAGCCAACTGTCACTGATGAAGATCTGCAACCAAAGGCTGAAGCACCGGCTGAGCCACAGGACCTTGGTTCACAAGCAGCGGCGACCTTCAGTGATGACGACTTAGATATTTAGGTGGCGTAAGCATGGCAGAGACATTTTTAGACAAATATTGTCGCGACTTGACCGTCGCTGCTAAGGAACACCCGCAAGCGTTTATGGCTTTAGAACGAGAGCAAGAAGTGGCCATGGCCGTGGAAATCTTGTTACGCAAGACCAAGAACAGTCCCGTTTTAGTTGGTGAGGCGGGGGTTGGTAAAACAGCTATCGTCGAAGAGTTAGCGAGACGTATCGCACTTGATCAGGTTCCACGCGATCTACGGCACAAACATATTTTAGTTTTACAGACGGCGGATTTAGTCGGGGCTAACCCGAACGATTTTATGGTGAATTTTAATGGGGTCCTCCATGAGCTGCAAGCAACCCTGGGGACCAACATTTTGTTTGTCGATGAAATTCACGAATTGATTGGGACTGGGGCCGCCAGTGATGGGAGTCATTTAGATGCAGGAAACGTACTCAAACCAGCCTTAGCCCGTGGTGAAATCCAACTGATTGGGGCCACGACCAATGACGAGTACCACGTCAGCATTGAACAAGATCGCGCCTTGCAACGGCGGTTTTCGATGATTCCAGTTTTAGAGCCGTCCCGCACGGCCGCCATTCAAATCATTAACGGCGTCTTCGATCAGTATGCTCAGTATCACGACGTGACTTACGCGCCAGATGCAGTGATCACGGCAGTAGACTTATCCATTCGCTACCGCCCAGATTACGATGATGGCAACCAAGAGCCTCGCAACAGTTTTGTTGACACAACAGAGTGGTTTGATTTCCGACCATGCTAAGATGGAGACGACTAAAATAACTTCAGAGTTGCCACATACTGGCGAAACAGACCAAAAGTCTTATAATTTGATTGGTGTATTGTTATTGTCATTACTGACTGCAATTGGAAGTGTATTCGGATTTAGAAAGAGAAATTTGAAACATTAAAATAAGGTTACTATTTATGAGCAATTTCTGTAGCTAATTCAAAAATGGTCGAACTTTTATATAAAGGTTCGATCATTTTTATGTTTTGATATTTGGTAGTGAACTACTTGGTCATTCATGGCCTAGAAGTTTACAGTTGCTATTTAATTAGAATGCTATGTTCAGTTGATTCATTTAGTGTGCGATTATCCAGATGGGTTGGAAATCTTACTCTTTATATTGTTTGCCGTACAAGATTGTTCCACAGCTAAACCATAAAATTTTACCAAATTCAGAAGCACAGATACCAGATTCTTTAATGGACGGAGATTCAGTTATGATTTGGTTGAACACCGATAAACCAGTCTGATTTTTTTTGTGATTTTTAATTTTTCTTCGGTGTTTAGCCTGTGCTTTTTTATGATTAACGTATGACTTTTTGTGATTTTTAATTGCCTGGGCGGGTGTTGGTAGAGCCGAAGAGATGTCTCCCCGTCGCGTAATTAAGATGGACGATGAAGGGGAAGCCAGAGGGGCAGAATGAGCGCTAGTATTTGCTTGTACAGTCGGTGTAACTTGTAGTGTGGAAATTGGATTGGCACTAAGCAGTGCATTCTTGTTGTAGCTAGTGCCCCATGTAGTGTGGGTATGGGCTGGCCGTGGCTGACTCGTTATGTCAGTAGCCAGACTGGTTGGAGGAAATGTCGATTGATCTGTTTGATCAGACGGCGTTTCTGGTCGTTCATGCTGGTTTTGTTGAGCCAGTTTCTTGTCAAGTTTAAAATGCACTGTAGAAAATTGGTTAACGCCACTATTAGTATCAAAGACTAACCCGCCATTTGGATAGTCTTGGGAAACGAATGTATAACCGGCGTTTTCCCATTTTTGAATTTCGTTGGTGGTGCGATAGGAACTGGTTGTCCCCCCAACACCACTTAATAGGATGTTATTTAATTCGAGACCAAGATCATCATCTACATAGCTAATGTAGGCATACTGAGCTATCGAATTGTATACATAGCTTGAATCAGCTGTGGCGATGGTCTTGGGATCATTTTTTTTTGGATTTTGTGTGGGAACAGTGTTGGAAAGGTTGTTCATTGATGATTCGGTCGGGGGAGTTATTGCACTATCTGTTGTGTTTGTAGAACTAGATTGAGTTGTTGACGCGATATTCGTTACGTTAGCTTTAACAGAATAATTATCGGTGCTAAAAAGAAGTAAGGCGCTAAAGAAAAAGATTATACCTCCTTTTATGGATAGCAATTGTGGGTAAGTACAAGGCTTTGTGACCTTCATTTAAAATGGGCTCCATATTTTTTATTTTGAATAGCAATGAGTGAGTCGCCAAGGTCCTGCCAATCGATTGGTTTAGGCGGGTTTTCCCACGTAACTTGTTCTGGAACCATATTGTTCACAAAAATGTCCGATAGGTAGAGATCGGTATGTGAGGATAATTGTTGCTCGACTACTAAATTAGAAAGCCCAAGTTGCTTAATTGCTTGGGTAATATAATTCGTATAGAGATCACCTTGGGAAAAATCGACAGTAACGTAAATAGCTTCTGAATATGCATTTAGTGGCAAATTAAGCATAATACTAAAAATAACCGTGTAATAAAGCTGTGTAATCGTTTGCAACTTTGCCGATGGGAATGTACGTTTGATTGTTTGATTAATCAATATCATAACAGTTTCATGTAACTGAGGGTACGTTTCTTTAAAAAAGCGAACCTTATCTGGGTCAGAAAAAGTTGAACTAATGAAAAAAGGGAATTCTAGATGTAGGTTAATTTGATTGAGGCTAGTGGTTACATTAGAGAAGTTGAAATTTTTGTCAAAAAAATTCAACTTCTCTCGCAAGATAGTTATTTGAATATCGGTCAACTGTTGGATTTTTTTTCGAACTTTTGGTGTAAGAATATTGAAGTCAAACGAAATCATTCCAGTAACGTGCAAGAAATCATGAGTAAAGGCAGCTTCATTACTGAGATCATCTTCTGAAGATATTATTTCATTATAAAAATTTTTAGTTATGTTAATTGCTTCAACGCTTGTTGTGATATGTAGAGGAACATAGGATATCGAGTGTGAGTTGTTGCCTCGAGAAATCTGAATAGCGCAAAAATAACGTAACTGTTCCAATTGTGTAGGTCTCAGTTGAAATTGATAAACCTCTTGTAGCTTCTGAATTAATAACGTAACAGTCTCTAGGTTAATGAAGGGAAAACGAATGCCATTAAAAAAGTAGTAAAAGACATTGAAAACAACCTGTCGTTTTAGCCCTTCAGCTGAATGTTCGGTCATATGAAAATGATCTTGTGTTATGCGGATAACCTTATTGCGCAAAGTGAAAAAATGAGAAATGCTCATGAACGTACGTGACATGAACTCCTGTCTAGTTTCCGCTCTTTCGTTTAGATATAAATACTCAAACATTAAAAAATAATCGGAGGTAGTGGCATAGAGTGCGCGAAGTTTCTTTTCGATCTTTGAACTTATTTGAAAGAATGTAACGGTATCCCCGTCACCAGACACGTAAAAAGTGTCATTACCAGAAATTAGAGATAGGTCGTCGTTCAGCTTTACAATGGTTTGACTTAATTTATAGTAGCTAATACCGAGAGATTGCTGAATATTGTTTTTGGCGATGGCAAGGCCGTTACCATTCAGCAGTCCTATATTAAGCAATTGTAGGCATTGGATTTGTGGATTTTCTAGGAAATTTAAATAATCTTCATTCATGCATAGACTCCATTTAATAGTTTTGGGGGTCAAATCATTCGTTGTTAATTATTGTTAAGGGAGAAATAAATGTAAGGGTAAATATTTACAAATTTTTGTGCTGTAAATGACGCTTTAAAAGCCGTATGTCATAAAGATTAACACGGCGTTTATCAAAAAAAGTGGGTTAATATGAGCCGAATACTCGTTTTTAAAATAATGATTAAAAATCAAATAATGCCATTCCATGTGATCATATTGCCCATTAAACACTTTAGCACTAGAATATTGTGCATGAATGATTTGTTTGGGGGTTAATTATTATGAAAAACATTGGTGAAACTAAAAGAAGGATTAAGATGTACAAGGCTGGAAAAATGTGGTTATTTTCCGCTAGTGCTACAGTGGCAATGTTAGGCACTGGTGTGGGGATTGCCCACGCAGACTCAATTGCTCATGATGTAGACTCTAGTACGAGTGGAATAAATGCTGGGAGCGTTTCCCAAGCAGCCAGCCAGGCGTTGCAAACGCCACCAGTGGCTGATCCAACGTTTAGCAGCCAAGCAAGTACTGTTGCTTCTGATGTAAACGGTGATTTGAGTCAACAAGGTACAGTTAAATCTGTTATGAGTACGGCGACATATTCCGATAGCAGTGCTTCACAAAGCTCAATGAGCCAGGCCAAAGGCCAACTCGATAGTGTTTCCTCAACTACTTCAAGTGTAACAGCCAACGCTAGTAGTACAGCTAGTTCAACAGCGAGTGTTAACATGCAGAATTTAGGTAACGCTACTGATGGTCAGGTTGCTAGTGCTAAATCTGCAGCGGTTCAGAGCTATGGTCAGACTAATCAACCACAAGTATTAACCAGAATGGACGCGCAGTCCAATGGGATTACGACTAATCCCAATATTGATTGGTCGAACTGGCAGACCAGTGGAAGCCTTGATAAAGGTAATGTCCAGGTTAGAGTCTACTATAAGGACGCTTCTAATGGCCAAGATCTGTCACCTAATACTATCTTAGGACAAACTGACGCTCTAGATAACACACCCGAAAATAATGTGAACGCGATTCAGTCCGTCACTGGGAATGCAATTGACGAGAGTAATAAAGGTTACTACCTAGTCGGTAATGATCTACGTACCCAAGATGGTCTTACTTCTCAAGGTGTGGGATCAAGTGTGACAACGAAAATTTCGAGTACTGCCCAGGCAATCGTTTTTTGGTACTCTAATGCCGCCTCAGTCAATGTTAATTATGAAACCAGTGATGGTACTAAATTGGCCCCATCAACGGTGGTGACGAGTACTACCGGTGGAAACTATGAGACAACCCTCGCCTATGTTGCAAACTATCATGTGGTGTCCACGCCTACCAACGCGACAGGAACATTTGCGATGCCAAACGGACTGCAGGCCGGGACCACACCGGATGTAACGTATCTCTACGTGCCTGATACACAGTATGCTTATGTCAGTTATGTAGATGATACTTTGGCCATTGAATTAGATAAAGTTTTGTTAAGTGGTGTGGGGGGAACAACCAGTCCTTATCGTACCGCAGCAGAAATTCAGAAATGGGAAAATGCCGGGTATGAATTCGTTTCTCAGGACTATCCGAGTGCCGGTGTAGTCTTTGATATCAATAATCTTGTTAACCAATTATTTACGGTGCATCTTAAACATGCCATTAAGCCGATTACGCCAAGTAATCCAGGGACACCAGGACAACCGATCGACCCAAGTAACCCTGCTGGCCCCAAGTGGCCCAATGGTTCAGACCTCAACTCGCTATCAACATCGATCAATGAACGCGTGCATTACGTAATGAGTGATGGGTCGACAGCACCAGTTGATCAGACGGATCAAACGACGTTTACTCGTAATGGAACCGTTGACGAAGTTACTGGAAAACTGAAATACACGTCATGGGTTGCGACTGATGGCAAGACGAGTTTTAGTGCAAAAGTTACCCCTGAAGTGAAGGGGTACTACGCCGATCAGGCACAGATTGATGAAATCACTGGCTTGACGGCAACCAGTGGGGACAAGAACTTCACGGTTACGTATAAAACGCTGGCTAGCTTAGTACCAACGCCGAGTGATCCTAGCGATCCTAACTGGCCGAAGGTACCAAGTGTGGCCTATCCAAATGATCCGA
>NZ_JBPCCV010000006.1:0-196371 GCF_053471565.1 Furfurilactobacillus sp. WILCCON 0119 | reverse complement strand
GCCGGATTAGCTCAGTTGGTAGAGCATCGGTATCGTAAACCGAGGGTCAGGTGTTCGAGTCACCTATCCGGCATCAATGGTAAAGCGTTGTTTCACGGATTGATCACCGTGGAGCAGCGTTTTTTTGTGAGTCAAGGTAATGGTTCATTAATGAAATCAATTGTATAAACGAAATTTTTTTAAATAAAAATGATCAGGTAAATAAACGGGCTTAGCAGGGGCTTAGGTGATTTGTTGCAAAGAATGGTAACGTGGCCCAAAACGTTTCATTGAATGGCAGAGCAGGCGTGTGGCGGCTTCTTATGGTCGCCCTAGTTGGTCGTTGTAGAAATGGCGATAAGATTAAAAAAAACACGAGAAAATGGCGAATAAATTAAAAGAAGGTTTGACTATCGCCATTTAAAACAGCTATACTTGTTTTATCGTTTTTTTAACGGTTGTCATAACCATGCGTTTGACATTATTGAGAATGCCCGAAAGACGTAATCATAACGATTACCATTGGGGATCAATTAGGAGGATTCTTTTGGAAAATAAGAAATATGATACAGCGTTCTTTGGTCAGCCACGAGGGCTGGCAACGCTGTTCTTCACCGAAATGTGGGAACGTTTCAGTTACTACGGGATGCGTGCCATTCTGTTGTTCTACATGTACTTTGCAATTGATAAGGGTGGTCTGGGCTTTAGCCAGGCAACCGCAACATCCATTATGGCGATTTACGGATCACTGGTTTACTTATCCAGTGTTCTTGGTGGGTTCTTGAGTGACCGTGTCTTTGGACCACGGCGGACCGTCTTTATGGGTGGGATCCTGATCATGTTTGGGCACATTGCCTTAGCAATCCCTGCTGGTGCCTCTGCACTGTTTGCTTCCATTGGCTTAATCGTTATTGGGACCGGGTTGTTGAAGCCCAACGTTTCCGAAATGGTTGGGGCCTTATATAGCCCAGAAGACCGCCGGCGTGACGCCGGGTTTAACATCTTCGTCTTTGGGATCAACATGGGGAGCTTGTTTGCCCCTTACATCGTTGGGACATTAGGGGAAGAAGTTAACTTCCACCTCGGGTTCTCATTGGCCGCTGTTGGGATGTTCTTTGGTCTTCTCCAGTACTGGATCGATGGTCGCAAGTACTTAAGCAAGGATGGATTATACCCATCTGACCCAATCGAAAGTGACGAAGTTCTGCCACTGGTGATTCGTTGGGGCTTAGGTATCGTTGCCGTTGTGCTCGTTGTTATCTTGATGGCCTTAATGGGTGCCTTAACGCTTAAGAACATCATCTTAATGATCAGTATCATTGCCATCGCAACACCAGTTGTTTACTTTATCTTGATGTTATCCAGTAAAAAGGTGACGACAAACGAACGCCATCACGTGATTGCGTACATTCCGTTATTTATCGCTGCCATGTTATTCTGGGCAATTGAAGAACAAGGTTCCGTTGTGTTGGCCTTGTTTGCACAACAACGGACCGTTTTGACCATTGGTTCATGGACGATGCCAGCAGCTTACTTCCAATCACTGAACCCAATGTTCATCATGCTGTACACACCAATTTTCGCCATTCTCTGGACGCGTCTTGGTAAACGTCAGCCAAGTACGACTGCGAAGTTTGCTTACGGATTGATCATTGCGGGTGTTTCCTACCTGTTCATGGCAATTCCTGGGTGGTTATTCGGAACTGCCGGACGGGTTTCCATGCTTTGGTTGATCGGAAGCTGGGCCATCATTGAAGTGGCTGAACTGCTGATTTCACCAATCGGGTTGTCTGTGACAACGCGGTTAGCGCCAAAAGCGTTCCGTTCACAAATGATGAGTATGTGGTTCTTAGCCGACGCTGCTGGACAAGCGGTGAACGCACAAATCGTTCAATTCTACACGGCAAAGACAGAAGTTGCTTACTTCGTCGCTATTGGAGCCGTTAGTGTGATCTTAGGAATCATCTTATTCATCTTCAGAAAACCAATCTTTGGCTTAATGAAGGACGTTGAAATTGCGGCTGACTAAGGTCGTTCTTTCACTCAATTGAACATTACTGTATGATGAGGTGTAACCGACAAAACGTTGGTTACACCTTTTTATTTTGGGAGGCGTACAAATGGTACGGGTTGCAATCACGAGTGACAATCACTTTGATGTTAATCAATTAGACAGCGATGAATTGCTAAAACACCAGGCGGTCGTCCTTTCAGATCGCCACATTGATTATTACGTCATTGCCGGTGATACGTTTAATGACTTTACCCAAACGGTTCGTTATGTTGATCGCCTTCAGCACGAATTGGGGAGTCAGACGGAGGTTGTCTTTTTAGCGGGCAATCACGACATGGGGCACGGGGTGACGTACTCTGAACTGGAAACACGGATCAATGCGCATTACCTGCATAATCAATTTATTGACCTTCCCAACACGAACTGGCGTCTGATTGGGAATAACGGGTGGTACGATTATACGTTTGCTGAACAGCTCTTCAATGAACGTGCCCAAGAGGACTTTGCGCAGTGGAAACGGGCGTTTTGGTACGATGGGATCATTGAACAACCGATGACAGATCCTGAACGGGAAGACATTGTTTTAACGCAGACGGCCAACCAGTTATTAGCCGCTAATGAGGCGCACCGGCAGATTTTGTACGTCACTCATTTTGTGCCCCGGGCCGAGTACATCCGGGTGACGACGGACAACCGGTTTTGGAACATGGCAAACGCCTTATTGGGTAGTCGGCGATTGGGCGAGGTGCTCACAAAGGGGCAGGTAAACTACGCACAGTTTGGTCATTTACACATCAAACCGGCACCACGTGAACTGGGCGGGGTGATGTATTTTGACCAAGCGGTTGGGTACCATACACACCGGGCAAACGAATGGGGCCACCAGGATTTTATGAGTGAGTGGCTTACCCGGTTACGGATTCTTGATCTTGAATAATTGTTAGAAACACTTGAATTTAACAGCGGTCTTCGTTAAAATAAGAAAGTTGTTAAATTATGGCGGAATAGCGAAGTGGCTAAACGCAGCGGTCTGTAAAACCGCCCCGAAAGGTTCGTTGGTTCGAATCCAACTTCCGCCATTTATTTTTGGGATATAGCCAAGTGGTAAGGCAACGGACTTTGACTCCGTCATGCGCTGGTTCGAATCCAGCTATCCCAGTCTTTTAACGATCACCGTCAATTACGGTGGTCGTTTTTTTGTGCGCTGATCACTAAACTGACGGGGCTTATGCGTCACGATAATGCAGTTGTTGAAGCCCATGAACGGTCCTCATGAAACTTTGTGGTGCAATCGTGTTCGCAGGTAGCCACAAATCAACCGTCGTCTGATCGCCACCGGAAAGAGATTCAATGTGAGCGTTGACGACGTTTAATAACTGGCGGGGGTTCCCAAGGTTTAGTTGAACAATTGAATTGATGTTGACGCTTTCCATGATGGCATACTGGGCGTTTGTTCGGCCGGTGAGCACCGCAACTTTAATGATGCGGTGGCGAAAGACGATGACGGCCACCCAATGAACGAACGGATTATACTTTTTTCGTTGAAAGATGATCAACTGACAATCTTCATTTGCCCATAGTGGGTCGGTTAGTAACGGTGTTAAACATGAAATTGTGGTTGAAAGGGAGTCGTTAGTGTATGAAATGGATTGGTACCACTGTTTTGTCATAATTACCTCGATGATGTAGCAAAGTTAGCGGTTCCCAATGCGTCCGCTAGTGTGTGTGCCACTAGCACCGCCTGGGGGTCAATAACAGGTAAATGCGGCGCGGGTTCGCGTAAATTAGCCAGCGATAATTCGGAGCACCCTAAAATAACAGCATCAGCACCCAGCCGAAGCATGTCGGTAATCAGTTTATGAAAAAGCGTTCGATCAACAAAGTGCCGTGCTCTGATGTCCTGAACAAGCAACGTTGTCGTTTCTTCGATAATTTCAGCCGATGGGTGAACGGGCTGGTAGCCAGCAGTAAGGAGCTCCTGGTCATAAATGCTTTGTAAGGCAACGTCCTGGGGTCCGAGGAGCCCAATGCGCTGAGCGCCAGGAGTTAGCTGATTGATTGCGGCGATACTATCCCGTGGCATGTTAAGAATGGGAATCGTGGTTTGCCGTTGTAAGTCATCCAGCCAAAAGTAGGCGAAGTGGCTTGGAATCACCAGAAAGTCGGGTGCTAGTGCCAACAGCTGATGGAAGCTTTCGTTCAATCGGAGATAGTGTGCTGTTTGGATGGGTGACTGAGTTACCGGGACCGCATCGTTTAAAAGCACGTAATTAAGTGCATCATGAGTGCTAAGACGTCGCAATCGTGCTAAATAAGTGTCTGTGGCGGCTGTCTCCATACCGCCAAGAACACCAAAGAAATGCTCCAAGGTCGTTTCACTCCTTTGCAAATGATAACGCGGTCAGTATTTGATCACCGCCAAAATAATGACCTGGTTATAGGTGACATGGGCAATCATTGTGTACTGACCAAGATTAAATTTAATTGCCTGCGCTGGTGCTTCGATCTGCTCAATGGTGTGACCATGAGCAAGTGGATTGAACCCAGCGTTTTTTTTGAGCCACGAAATAAGAATGACAGCCTCCTTTTTTGGGAGCGCCATAAGTTGATTGACTGCGGTTAACGTGTACCCCAAGTTGTATTCCATAAGGCTAGTGTCCTTTGTCTAACTGACTTGCTAGCGTCTCAGTTTTCATCAACTGCGGATTTTTCCGATACTGGGCATAGGCCGTTTCGTAAATTGCTGTATCCAGTTTGTTTTGAACGTTTGCGAGTGCAGCAGTCCGGAGAAGATCTGGCAGTGGCTGGTTAGTTGTTGAAGCGAAGTGGTTCAATAAATCAAATTCTTGGGTGCTGAGATGAACCGGAATGGTTGGCATGATCTGGTTACCGTCCTTTGAGAGATTTGAGTGACTGATGAGCAAAAAAAGCGTCGATATTGATGCTAAGAAGACGTCAGTCAAGAAAAAATCTTGTGAAAATAACGACATGAATTAAATTGCTGACGCTGTGATACGTATGGAAAGAGATGCTTTTTCTTTAAATCTAAAATAAAAAGAATGGAAATAGATGCTTGTTCTTTTATATAAAAAGTGTAACATTGTTCGTGGAAAATGAATACGCTTACAGCGAAATTGTTAAATCAGTTGAAGTAAGCTGTCATTTCAGTTTCCGATGTTGCACTTTTTTTGAAAACTGGCCAGTTTTCGTTAATTAAAGTTAATTCGAAAATAAAACGAAAAAAATCACAAGGAAGTGTTCTCATGCAGATTGCCGTTATTAAAGAGCAAAAAGAAGGGGAAGGGCGTGTCGCCGCAACTCCTGAAAATGTTCGCAAAATGGTGGAAGCAGGCAATGAAGTACTTGTTGAAAAAAATGCCGGCGTTGGTGCTGGTTTTGCTAATGATGAATATGCCGAGGCTGGTGGCAAGATTGTCAGTCATGAAGAGGGTTGGAAGGCAGAATTAATCATCAAGGTTAAGGAACCAGATGCCGAGGAATATAAATATTTCTCCAAAGGAAAAATCGTCTGGGGCTTTCAACACCTGGCTTCATCTAAGCTAACCGTTGAAGCAATGATGAAAGCTGGAACCACCGCAATTGGTGCCGAGACCATCGTGAAAGATGGCAAGCTCGAATTGTTAGCACCCGTTAGTCAAATCGCTGGGCGGCGGTCAATTATCATGGGCGCTTATTATCTTGAAGCCCAACACCAGGGTGAAGGCATCTTACTTCCAGGGATTAATTTCCCAGGGATTCATGCTGGGAACGTGGTCATCTTTGGTGGTGGGAACGCTGCTGAAGGAGCTGCTGACATGGCGCTCGGCATGGGCTGTTCAGTGGTCATCATTGAATTAAACGATGACAAGATTGCTGAAATTAAAAACCATTATGAAGGCAAGAATCTTCGTGTTGTGAAATCAAACGAAGAGAACTTGGCTAAGGAAATCAAGGATGCGGACATCTTCGTTTCGACAATTTTGATTCCGGGTTCTAAGCCACCGAAGC
The DNA here is from genome assembly GCF_053471565.1 of Furfurilactobacillus sp. WILCCON 0119. NCBI lineage: Bacteria > Bacillati > Bacillota > Bacilli > Lactobacillales > Lactobacillaceae > Furfurilactobacillus > Furfurilactobacillus sp. WILCCON 0119. The sequence continues at coordinate 190,370 of NZ_JBPCCV010000006.1, read as the reverse complement.
TCGTGAAAGAAGCTATGGTTAAGTCCATGAAGAAGGGCAGCGTGATCGTTGACGTGGCAATTGATCAGGGTGGAACCGTTGAAACGATCGACCATCCAACGACGATTGATGATCCTGTCTTCGTTAAAGACGGTGTTGTGCACTACGCTGTGCCAAATCAACCGGGTGCTGTCCCACGTACCTCAACGATGGCATTGGCTGCCGGAAACTTACCGTACCTGTTGGAAATTGCCGAAAAGGGCATTGTTGATGCCATCAAGACCAATGACGCATTGGCTTCAGGTGTCAATCTGTATGAAGGCAAGGTCACAAATGAAGGCCTCGCCAAATCGTTAGATGAACCATACACAAAACTTGATGTTTAAGGATGTTCGCTAGTTGGACAGAGGAGGGGCCAGCCCTTTCTTTTACACAGACTTGTGAATAAATTACCGTACACTAAACTTTCAACTTCTAGGAGTGAATAAAATGGCTGCAAATGAATTAGTTGCAAAGACTTTTGACTTAGTAAATATCCAAGATATTGAAGAAGCAAAATCAATTGTAAGTAAAAATGCACGGCGGACACCTTTAGTAAAATCAATGTTTTTAAGCCGCAATGTGGTTGGCGGAGACGTTTATCTTAAGTTGGAAAACATGCAGTTGACCGGTTCATTTAAGTTCCGCGGTGCCAATAATAAAATGAATCATTTAACTGCTGAAGAAAAGAAACGTGGTGTGATTACCGCTTCAGCAGGGAACCATGCCCAAGGGGTCGCATTGAGTGGAAAGTTGCTGGGCGTCGACACGACGGTTGTTATGCCAGATGAAGCACCACAAATGAAGCGTGATGCAACCGCTGGATACGGGGCCTCCGTTGATATGCACGGGGCAACGTTTGATGACGCACATGCGTGGATGCATGAACGTGCAGAAAAGGAAGGCAAGACAATCGTTGATCCGTTTAACGATAAGTACGTGGTTGCCGGGCAAGGAACCATTGGGTTGGAAATTCTTGATGACCTTTGGGATGTCGACACCGTTGTCGTTCCTGTCGGTGGTGGCGGACTGATTGCTGGGGTTGCCACTGCATTGAAGTCATTTAACCCATCCATTCACATTGTTGGTGTTCAATCCGAAAATGTTCACGGGATGGAAGCTTCCGTTGAGGCCGGCCACATCGTGTCACATCACACAGATTTCACACTTGCTGATGGAACTGATGTTGCAACGCCAGGGGACGTTACCTTCCCAATCGTTCAGAACCTTGTGGATGAAATTGTCCTGGTTAGCGAAGAAGAAATCGCAACGGCAATGAAGGATCTGCTTCAACGGACAAAGGTTGTTGCGGAAGGTGCTGGGGCACTGCCAACTGCTGCATTGGAAGCACACAAAATTGACGATAAGTGGTTAAAGGATAAGAAGGTTGTCGCGCTTGTTTCCGGGGGGAACGTTGACCTGGCCCGTGTGTCAAACATCATTGATCACTTCTTCTCACCAGTTGCTGCTGATGGGGGAATTGGTTAGCACCAGTTGTTGAGCAGTTGCTCATTTAGTGACCTAACCCACTGATGCAGAGCATCGAGGATGTTGCACCTTTTGATGCAACATCCTTTTTCTTTAAACGTAAAAAAGGATGATTTTGTATGGATAAGGAAGACCAGCAGTTATCACGGTCTTTGAAAAGTCGGCATATTCAGATGATTGCGATTGGGGGCGCCATTGGAACCGGACTGTTTCTTGGGTCTGGAACCGCCATTCGTGAAGCAGGGCCATCGATCATCTTGGCGTATTTTATTGCAGGAAGTTTTTGCTTCTTTTTGATGAGATCAATCGGTGAACTGCTGCTATCAGACACAAATTTGCACTCGTTTATTGATTTCATTAAACGCTATCTGGGAAATCGCTTTGAGTTTGTGACCGGATGGACCTATTGGTTTTGCTGGATCACCATCGCAATGGCCGATTTAACGGCCTCGGGAATCTACATGAGGTTTTGGTTCCCGCATTTCCCACAGTGGGCAACACCACTGATCATCATCCTGCTTTTGATGATGGTTAACCTTGCAGACGTTGGTTTATTTGGTGAAATGGAATCCTGGTTTGCCATGATTAAAGTGGTGGCCATTTTGGCAATGATTGCCGGCGGTTTGTACTTAGTGATGATTGGCTATAAAACGCCAACGTCAACGGCAAGTTTTAAAAATTTAGTGGCACACGGCGGCTTTTTCCCAACCGGAGTAACGGGATTTTTAAACGCCTTCCAGATGGTTATTTTTGCTTTTGTCGGCATCGAAATGGTGGGCCTGACCGCTGGTGAAACGGAAGATCCAGAGAAAAATTTACCTAAAGCCATTAACAACCTGCCAATTCGGATTGGCCTGTTTTACATCGGCTCAATGGTCATCACGATGGCGATTTATCCGTGGAATAAACTGATGGCCAATCAAAGCCCGTTTGTTCAGGTCTTCTCTGATATTGGCATTCAGTCGGCAGCAGCAATCATTAATTTTGTTGTCCTGACGGCAGCAATGTCTGCTTGCAATAGCGCCATTTTTAGTACGAGTCGCACGCTAAGATCCTTGGCTGTTGGCGGCAACGCCCCACGCTTTTTTGCGAAACTGAATAAACGTCATGTGCCAAATAACGCGTTGCAATTCTCGTCGCTCGTGCTCTTTGTGGTCGTTATTTTAAACTATCTCATTCCAAAAGGCGTCTTTAACCTGGTGTCGGGTGTTGCCACCATGAATTTTATCTTCGTTTGGTCTGTCCTCATCATTGCACACCTTGCGTATCGTAAACGGTTGTTAGAAAAGCATGAACAACCGGCGTCATTTACAATGCCGTTTTTCCCGTACTCGAATTATCTAACGTTGACGTTCTTTTTCGGCGTTTTAATCGTTCTATTGTTTGAAAAAAGCACGCGTGTTTCGATTATGATTTCCGCTGCGTGGTTCGTCATAATGTTCGCCGTGTTTGAGTTCTATCAGAAACATAAACAGTTTAATTAGAGGTGAAGAACATGGAAAATAAAGGGGATTCCAACACCAATACTGGCTTAAAGAAGACGATTGGCTTTTTCCCGGCATTATCGACCGTTATGGGGACTGTCATTGGAACGGGGGTTTTCTTCAAGGCCGCCGCAGTGACTGAATCAACCGGCACTGCCAGTCTAGCGATGCTAGCGTGGTTCTTGGGTGGTGTCATCACCATCTGTGCCGGGCTGACGGGGGCCGAATTGGCCGCCGCATTTCCAGAAACTGGTGGCCTGACCCGATACATTGAACACACGTATGGTGGGTTCTGGGGGTTTCTAGCTGGCTGGGCGCAAGCCATTATTTACTTTCCGGCGAATGTGGCCGCAATTGCAATTGCGTTTGGGACACAATTCGCTAATCTGTTTGGACTTAAGCAAAGTTGGATCGTCCCGGTTGCGATGATTACAGCATTGTCACTGGTTTTGATCAACTGGATCAGTGCCAAAGCGGGCGGCTGGGTGACCTCTGTCACGTTGGTTGTTAAATTAATTCCGTTAGTCTTGATCGTTGTTTTAGGCTTCTTTCATTCCGGTGGGGTCAACTTTTCACTCTTTCCAGTGGTTGCCGGTCCGCACCGCGCCTTTTGGACGGCGCTGGGGAACGCCTTGTTAGCGACCATGTTTGCTTACGATGGGTGGATCCACGTTGGGAATATCGCTGGTGAAATGAAGAATCCGAAAAAGGATCTTCCCCGCGCAATCGCCCTTGGAATTGGGTGCATTATGCTTGTCTATTTACTGGTCAACGCAGTGTTCTTATCCGTTGAACCAGTGAGTCATGTGGCCGGAAACCTTAACGTGGCTTCTGATGTTGCCAAGGTTTTGTTTGGTGGCATGGGTGGCAAGTTTGTCACCATTGGAATTTTGATTTCGGTTTATGGTGGGCTCAACGGCTACACCATGACCGGGATGCGGATTCCGTATGTAATGGGTGTTGAACACAAGCTGCCATTTGGCGATGTTTTTTCTAAACTGAACAAGGCGGGCATTCCGTGGGCCGCAGGATTAATTCAGTATGTGATTGCCTTTGTGATGATGCTTTCCGGTCAATTTGACGCAATTACCAATATGTTGATCTTTGTGATCTGGGTCTTCTATTGTATGGCGTTTGTGGCTGTCATCGTTCTTCGGCGAAAACAACCGGAGTTAAACCGGCCGTACAAGGTTCCGTTGTACCCGTGGATTCCGATCATTGCGTTAATTGGTGGTTTGTTCATTTTAATTAACACGTTGTTCACACAGTTTGTGACAACAGCAATTGGGATTGTCGTGACGGCACTGGGCATTCCGTTCTACTATTATTTGAAGAACAAGTGGCATTACGATAGCGACAGTCACAAAGAAAAGTAATTATTTGTGTTGAAAGACTGCTATATATTAGTAGTCTTTTTTGTTTTTTAAAGCGGCACCGTGCTATAATTAGTATACGAACGCATGTTTGACGGAGGGGTAAACAAATGGCAGAAGAGACATCATTATTTGAACAAGCTGATGAAGTTAATCAACCGTTAGCAAGCCGGATGCGCCCGCAAACGTTGGCCGAGTTTGCGGGGCAGCAGCATTTAATCGGGCCTGGTAAAGTGCTTCGCCAGCTGATTGATAGTGATGTGTTGTCGTCACTCATCTTTTGGGGTCCACCCGGAGTGGGAAAGACAACATTAGCAAGAATCATTGCTAACCAGACGCAAGCGCGCTTCATTAACTTCAGTGCGGTGACCAGTGGCATCAAAGAGATCCGGCAGGTCATGACGGACGCCGAGGAAAACCGGCAACTTGGTGAACGAACAATCGTTTTTGTGGATGAAATTCACCGGTTTAATAAGGCCCAGCAGGACGCTTTTTTACCGTTTGTGGAAAAGGGGAGCATTACGCTGATTGGGGCCACGACGGAGAACCCCTCGTTTGAAATTAATTCGGCCTTGCTGTCACGAACGAAGGTGTTTGTGCTTCACCAGCTGACACACGATGACTTAGAGCGGTTACTTCAGCAAGCGCTGACTGATCCGCGTGGCTTTGGTAAGCAAACGATTCAGATCGACCCGGCCACCGTGGCAGCCATTGCAGATTTTGCCAACGGGGATGCACGAGTGGCGCTCAACACCCTGGAAATGGCCGTGCTGAATGGTCAGCAGATCAATGGGGTGACGGCAGTTGATCAAGCGGATGTGGCCCAGCTCGTTTCCCGGAAATCGCTCATGTACGATAAAAAGGGGGATGAGCATTACAACATCATTTCGGCTTTGCATAAATCCATGCGCAATTCGGATGTGGATGCGGCGTTGTACTGGCTGTCCCGGATGCTTGAAGGTGGCGAAGATCCGTTATACGTTGCCCGCCGGTTGATTCGGTTTGCTAGTGAGGACGTCGGTTTGGCAGATTCACGGGCGTTAGAAATCACCGTTGCTGCCTATCAAGCCGCCCATTTGATCGGCATGCCGGAGTGTACCGTTAACCTGGCACAGGCGGTCACGTATTTGGCGTTAGCACCAAAATCAAACGCCATTTACACCGCGTATGCGGCAGCGAAGACGGACGCACTGGATTCCTTGGCAGAACCGGTGCCATTGCAAATTCGCAATGCCCCCACCAAGTTGATGGCAGATCTTCACTACGGGGAGGATTATCAATATGCCCATGACGCGGCGGACAAACTGACGACGCTCCAAACCATGCCAGATAATTTGGTTGGTCACACGTATTACGAACCAACGACGCAGGGATCGGAGCGGCGAATTGGGGAGCGTTTGGCCCAGATCAAGGCATGGCATGCAGCTCATGATCCGCACCAGTAAGCGTTAAAAATAATGAAGAAGCCCGTTCTGATTGGTGACCTGATTGGTCGTTTGCTGCGGTAATGGTTTAGCAAACGAACCATGGCGTCACGCTTGGAACGGGTTGTTTTTTTAGAAAGTAAGTGCAGGCGGTTGCATTAGTGGTCTATATCGGTTACATTCTAATCAGATAAGTCTTTAAACCGGATACATAATTTAGTGGTCGACCTGTTTAACGGCGAAACGGTAATTGAACGGAAAATGAAGGGATGATCAGACATGCGATTAGGTTTTATTGGTGTTGGCGGAATGGCACAAGCAATTATCAACGGGTTGTTAGACGCGGATGCACTTGCACCTGCTGACATTATTGTTCATAGTGCCCATCCAGCCCATTATCAACAGTTTGCAGAGACGACGGGGGTTCAAACGGCGGCAACAAATGCCGAAGTGGCCAAGAATAGTGATTTCGTTGTGCTTGCGGTTACCCCGATTATGGCCGCAGACGTGCTTAAAGAAATCCGTGAACAGTTAAACTCTGGCCAAAAGGTCCTCATTTCCATCGTGGCTGGCTTGAGCCTTCAAAAGATGGAGGAGTTAGCTGGTTTTGATCTGCCCATTTTGCGGACGTTACCAAACGTCAATGTCGCCATCGGTGCGGGAATGACAGCGGTGGCTGCTAATGAAAACTTGACGGGTGCAAAGTTAGCGGATGCAAAGGGGCTCTTCGATGCTGTGGGTAGTACGGCTGCATTAGCAGAACGTGACTTTAGTACCTTTTCAGCGTTAGCAGGTAGCTCACCGGCCTTCATCTATTTCTTCATTGACGCCTTGTCACGAGCTGGTGTTAAACATGGGTTAACAAAGGCTGAAGCAACGCGGATCGCGGCCGCTGTTACGGAGGGTTCCGCAAAGATGGTCCTTCAATCCTCCGAAAACCCGTTTGGGCTCATTGACCAGGTGTCTTCACCGGGTGGCTCAACGGTGGCAGGATTACTTGCAATGGAAGAAGCCGGGTTAATGACGGCGGTGGTTAAGGGAATCGACGCCACCATCAAACGGGATCAAGAATAACGTCGTTGTCAAAATGGTCTATACCAGCTATACTGGAAGCGTAACCAAATGAGCTTTTTCAATTGAGGAGGAAGATTCAATGAGTACGGTTTTAAAGCATGCGATCATTTATACAGGTGAGGAAAAAATTAACGACGGCTACATCCGCTTTAGCGATAAGGTTGAGGCGGTTGGCGCGATGAGTGACTACGTTGCCGAACCTGATGACGAAGTTGAATTTGTTTCTGGTAAGATGATCGTTCCTGGATTCATCGACGTTCACTGTCATGGGGGCTACAGCTTCGATGCAATGGATGGGGATGCCGACCAAATTGATGAAATGACAAACGACATGATCCATGAAGGGGTAACAACGTTATTCCCAACGACCATGACGCAATCAACAGAACAATTGGACGGTGCGATGAAAGGGATTGCGGCCGCTGCGGAAAAGAATCCCGTCATCAAAGGGGTTCATTTGGAAGGGCCCTTTATCTCAGCAACGTTTAAGGGTGCCCAACCGGAACAATACATCACTGATCCAAACGTTGACCTGTTGGATAATTGGAACAAGTTATCCGGTAACCGGGTTCGGTTGATCACGTATGCGCCAGAAGATCCTGGTTCACGTGACTTTGAAAAGTACTGCTTGAGTCACAACATTGTGCCATCCGTGGGTCACAGTAACGCAACGCGTGAACAATTGTTGGCTTCCAAAGCAACACACGTGACGCACTTGTACAATGCGCAACGTGAATTCAAGCACCGTGAACCAGGGGTTACGGGACACGCCATGCTTGAAAATAACATGTACTGTGAGCTGATCTGTGATGGGTTCCACATTGTCCCTGACATGATCAAGTTGGCTTATGACCAAAAGGGGCCTGAACGCATTGATCTTGTGACAGATTCCATGCGGGCTAAAGGGATGCCAGAGGGAGTTAGCGAACTTGGCGGCCAAAAGGTGATCGTTAAGGACAAGCAGGCACGGTTGGAATCCGGTAACTTGGCTGGCTCTGTTTTGCGGTATGATGACGCCTTTAGAAACATCCAGTACTTTACTGGGTGTGGAATTGAAGAAGCCGTTCAAATGTCGTCTGTTAACCAAGCGGAAGAATTTGGTCTCACCACAAAAGGGGTTTTGGCAGCCGGTAAGGACGCTGATTTTAACCTGATGGACCGGACGCAAAACCTTGAACGGACTTACAGTTACGGACGGCGGTTTGACGATTAATTACGGACTTAAATAAATTCATTAAAGTTAAGGGATGAACAACATGGCCTCACCCATTTACATTCAAATTCATAATCAGTTGCGAAAGGCTGTTGAAGACGGTCAGTGGCAGGTTGGGGATAAGATCCCCTCTGAGCGTGAACTCGCCATTCAGTTTGGCGTGAGCCGGATGACGTTACGTCAAGCGGTGCAAACACTGGTGGAAGAAGGCTTGCTTGAACGCCGTGTTGGTGCCGGGACGTACGTTGCGAATCGAAAGGTTCAGGAACGGATGTCTGGGGTGACGAGTTTTACTGAACTCATGGAACAGGCAGGGAAAGTACCGTCATCACGCACGGTTTCCTACCACATCACAACGCCATCACTTTCGGAAAGTGAAAAGTTGCAGCTGGCGCCAGATGAACAGGTCCTCCGAATGGAACGGATTCGTTATGGTAATGATGAACCGATTTGTTTTGAAGTGGCAACGGTTCCTGAACGGCTGATTCAGAAATTTTCGAAAGAAGACGTTACCAACTCGCTGTATCATGTCCTGGAGGACGAGGCTGGTTTAACGGTCGGTCATGCCCAGCAAACAGTTTCTGCGATGACAGCCAGTGAACGGGTTGCAGAATATTTGAATGTAAAACGGAATGATCCGTTGTTACGATTGCGGCAGGTGTCATTTTTAGACGATGGAACACCGTTTGAATATGTTCGGACACAGTATGTCGGAAATCGCTTTGAGTTCTACCTGGAACGTTAATATGAATGGCGAACGGCTGGACATGTGTCCGGTCGTTTTTTTACGTTTGGTTTAAAACAAATGACGTGAAAGCACGTCGCTTTGGGTCGGTTATGGTAAAATGATGAATAACTTACAAGGGACAAGAGAAGGGACTTAGATTAGGATGGTAATGCGGTATCCAGATGATAGTTCGACGCTGCACACGGACGCTTACGAAGTTAACATGGTCCAAACGTATTTTGAAGATGGGGTGGCTGATCGTCACGCTGTCTTTGAACTGTACTTTCGTGATTTACCGTTTCACAACGGTTATGCGGTGTTTGCCGGACTAGAACGAATTGTAAACTACATTAACCAGTTACGGTTTACGGACACTGATTTGGCCTATTTGAAGTCAACAAACCAGTACCCCGAAGATTTTCTAAACTACCTGCGGGACTTCCAGTTTACGGGAACCATTCGGGCGGCTAAAGAAGGGGACCTGGTTTTCAATAATGAACCGCTCGTTCAGGTCGAAGGCACGCTGGCTGATTGCCAGATTGTTGAGACGGCGCTCCTAAACATCGTGAACTACCAGACGTTAATTGCGACCAAGGCGGCGCGGATTCGGTCCGTGGCGGGTAACGATGGCATCTTGGAATTTGGAACACGGCGGGCGCAGGAAATGGATGCCGCACTGTGGGGTACCCGGGCTGCGTACATCGGTGGGTTTGACGCCACCAGTAACATGCGTGCGGGAAAGATTTTCGGAATTCCTGTGAGCGGAACACACGCCCATAGCTTGGTGCAAACGTACCGGGATGATTACACAGCGTTCATGGCATACGCGAAATCACACCAGGACTGTGTGTTCTTGGTCGACACGTATGACACGTTGCGTTCTGGTGTCCCAAATGCCATTCGGGTCGCCCGTGAACTTGGCGACAAGATCAACTTTTTGGGTGTGCGAATCGATTCTGGTGACATGGCGTACATTTCAAAACGGGTACGTGAACAGCTGGATGAGGCGGGCTTCCCGAACGCAAAAATCTACGCGTCTAATGATCTGGATGAAAAGACGATCACAAACCTGAAGATGCAGGGCGCCAAAATCGACGTGTGGGGCGTGGGCACTAAGCTCATCACCGCGTTTGATCAGCCAGCCCTCGGCGCCGTTTACAAGCTGGTCTCCGTTGAAAATGAACGGGGCACGATGGTTGATACGATCAAACTATCCAGCAACGCAGAGAAGGTTTCGACACCCGGGAAAAAGCAGGTGTGGCGAATTACCAAGAAGGCGGATGGTAAGTCCGAGGGTGACTACATGGCGCTCACGGATGAACGCCCGGATCAAACGAAACGGCTACACATGTTCCATCCAAGCTACACATACATTAATAAAGACGTGACGGATTTTGATGCACGGCCTGTGCTGGTGGATATTTTCCGTGATGGTCAGCAAGTATACGAAGTGCCGACATTACAGGAAACCAGAACGTTTGCCGCAGAACAACTGGCGTCACTGTGGGATGAATACAAGCGGGACCTCAACCCACAAATTTACCCGGTCGATTTATCACAACGGTTGTGGGATCACAAGCAAAGCATTATTAAAGAAGTTCATGACTACGTGAGTTCCTTGAAGTTTGATAACTAGGAGGCCGTAAAATGAGAGCAAAACAAGCAGAAATTATTAAGGCACTGGGTGTTAGCGCGGATTTTGATGCACAGACAGAAATTCGGAAAAGTGTCGACTTTTTGAAGGCCTACTTAACGGCCAATCAATTTTTAAAAACGTTGGTTTTGGGGATTTCTGGCGGTCAGGATTCGACACTGGCTGGTAAGCTGTCACAAATGGCCATTAGTGAACTGCGTGAGGAAACAGGTGACACAGCGTACCAATTTGTGGCCGTGCGGCTCCCGTATGGTGAGCAGGCGGATGAACAGGACGCAATGGCCGCCATTGCGTTTATGGCGGCCGACCAAGTGATGCGGGTGAACGTGCAACCCGCAGTGGATGCTGGGGTTGCCGCCGTTGAAGCAAACGATCTGACGGTGGCTGACTTTAACAAGGGGAACATCAAGGCGCGTGAGCGGATGATCGCCCAGTACACCATTGCCGGTGAACTGAGTGGTGCCGTTGTCGGGACGGATCATGCAGCGGAAGCGGTGACCGGCTTTTACACGAAGTACGGTGACGGTGGGACGGACATTACACCACTGTACCGCTTGGATAAGCGCCAGGGGAAAGCCATGCTGGCCGTTCTTAAAGCCCCAGAACATTTGTACTTAAAGGTGCCAACGGCAGATCTTGAAGATGACCGGCCGGCATTGCCTGACGAAGTTGCGTTGGGCGTGACGTACGATGAGATCGATGACTACCTTGAAGGTAAGACCATTAGTGACGCGAGCGCTGACAAGATTGAGGCTTGGTACCAAAAGACGCAGCATAAACGTCATTTGCCAATCAGCATTTTTGATGATTTTTGGAAGCCAACAAAGTAGGGGCGTTTAACTTGCGTTTTCCAGTCGACCTCTGTATAATTTGGCTTACGATAAATGAGGGAGTAACTAATGGCTTACTGGCTGGACGTTCGGTCCACCGGTAGACCGTGACAACGCCACCAACAAGACTTGTTCTGGTTTTGTCTTAAATAGTGAGACTCATGTTCGACACTTTTAAGTGTGCGTTCATGGGTCTTTTTTTGTACCAACGTGACGCACGGACACGGGAGGAATTGGAATGAAACAAACACAATTACCGCAGGCAGCACAATGGACGGTTGAGGAGACGTTTACGCAGGTTAAGGGGCAAGCTGCGGGGTTAACCTCCGCGGAAGTCACACAACGACAAGCTGACGTGGGTAAAAATGAACTGGCTAGTAAACGGCAAACAACACTTGTTGAAAAGTTTCTAGCCCAGTTTAAGGATCTAATGATCATCGTGTTGATTGTGGCCGCGGTGGTGGCCGCACTGACGGGTGAAGTCGTTGACGCCATCATCATTTTACTTGTGGTGATCTTAAACGCGGTCTTCGGTGTGTTTCAGGAGGCCAAAGCAGAGCAAGCAATTAATGCACTTCAGGAAATGGCGGCCCCGAATGCACACGTTCGGCGTGATGGTGAAACGGTGACGGTCAAAAGTGATGACCTTGTGCCGGGTGACGTTGTGTTACTTGAGGCAGGGGACATCGTACCGGCCGACATGCGGCTGATCGAGGTGGCCTCGTTACAGATTGAGGAATCTGCGTTGACTGGTGAATCAGTGCCGGTCAACAAGCAGTTGGCGCCTGTGACGGATAGTCAGGCGGGGCTAGGGGATCTACAAGACTTAGCCTTCATGAATAGTAACGTGACATATGGTCGTGGTGTGGGGATCGTCACAGAAACCGGGATGCAGACGCAGGTTGGTCGGATCGCTGGGATGCTGGATAACACCAAAGAACACAAAACACCACTCCAGGAAAACCTTGCCCACCTAGGGAAAGTTCTGACCGGGTTGATCTTAGTGGTGGCCGTGGTTGTCTTCGGTGTGGGGATGTTACGGGGCAACGAATCACTGATCAACATGCTTCTAACGGCCATTTCACTGGCTGTTGCAGCCATTCCAGAAGGTTTGCCAGCCATCGTCACAATTACACTTGCGTTGGGAACGACGCGAATGGCGAAGTTAAATGCGCTGGTGCGGCGGTTACCAGCGGTTGAAACGTTAGGAAGCACGGACATTATTGCCTCTGATAAGACGGGGACGTTGACCCAAAACAAGATGACGGTCGAAGCTGTCATTGTCGATGGAAAACAACTGCCGGCAAAAGAGGCGGCTGGTGCCACGGCGGAAAATGACCAGGGGCTGTTAGCCACACTGCTGATGTTGAATAATGACACCAAGGAAACGGCGGAGGGCCTGATCGGTGATCCAACGGAAACGGCGTTGATCCAATACAACATCGATCATGGTGTTGAACCAGAACCGTTCTTGGCAGCTCATCCACGGGTTGCCGAAATTCCGTTTGATTCAGAACGAAAGCTGATGACGACCGTGAACCAAATGGGCCCGGACAGTGGGTACTGGGTAACGGTTAAGGGGGCGCCTGATGAGCTGTTAAAACGGGTGACTCATGTTCAATCAAACGGTCAGGTCGTTGAGTTAAGTGAAGATAACCGTCAACAATTATTGACCATTAACCACCAGTTAGCCGTTCAGGCACTGCGGGTGCTGGCGTTTGCGTACCGACCAGTGGCAACAGTGCCAACGACACTCACCTCCGCAGCCGTTGAGCAGGATCTGATTTTTGCTGGATTCGTCGGTATGATCGACCCAGAACGGCCAGAAGTTGCCGGTGCCGTGGCGGAAGCCAAAGCAGCTGGGATTCGTCCGTTGATGATTACCGGGGACCATGCGGATACTGCCCGCGCGATTGCCGTTCGGTTAGGGATTATTGCTGCGGATGACTCAGCTGGGGTAATCACCGGAGCGCAATTAGACGACTTGAGCGACGAAGCGTTTGCCAAGCAGGTCCAGCAGTATTCCGTATATGCCCGGGTCGCACCCGAGCATAAAGTTCGGATCGTTAACGCCTGGCAACAACTGGGAAAGGTCGTTGCCATGACAGGGGATGGGGTCAATGATGCCCCAGCACTGAAGGCGGCCGACATTGGGGTCGGAATGGGAATCACCGGGACCGAGGTGTCTAAGGGCGCCTCTGACATGGTGTTGGCTGACGATAACTTCTCAACCATCGTGGTGGCTGTGCGTGAAGGGCGGAAGGTGTTTGCAAACATTCAAAAGGCCATCCAATACCTGCTTTCGGCGAACCTTGGTGAGGTGCTCACACTGTTTGTGATGACCATGATGGGGTGGCAGATCCTGGCGCCCGTCCACATTTTGTGGATCAATTTGGTGACGGATACATTCCCAGCGATTGCGTTAGGGCTGGAACCAGCGGAAAAGAACATCATGGCGCAGAAGCCACGGGGCCGCACATCAAACTTCTTATCGGGTGGTGTGTTTGGGAACATCATCTACCAGGGACTACTGGAGGGTGGCCTGACACTTCTTGTGTACTGGTTGGCGTTAACGTTCCCAGTGCATGCTGGCAGTGCCCAAATTCATGCGGATGCGTTGACCATGGCCTTTGCGACGTTAGGGTTGATTCAATTGTTCCATGCCTTTAACTCCAAGTCGATCCATGGGACGCTCTTTACCAAACAGCTGTTTAAGAATAAGGCCTTTAACTGGGCCATTCTGACGGCCTTTGTGTTACTTGCGGCAACCATTTTAGTCCCTGGCTTTAACAGTCTGTTCCATGTAACGACGTTGGACTGGTTCCAATGGTTAATTGTGATTGGTGCAGGGATGACAATGATTTTGATCGTAGAAGTGGTAAAATTAATTCAGCGTTCATTACAGCGTAACTAAGCCATGAATGAGTGGCACACTAAAGGAGTCTCATTGTGAAAAAGAACTTGATGATGGTGTACGGCCGGACCCTGTCCCAGTTAATTACAGATACAGAGGATGTCCAAAAAGACTTGGAACCCTACTACTCAAAGCTGAAGCAAGGAACGGTTGGCGGACAGCTAATTGATTTGTCATCGACTGAACTAGCAGACATTAAGGCTGAATTCCAGGATGGAACGGATCGTTACAAGGCCTACAACGAAAAATTGAAAAGAATGCAGGCGCCGGCCCGGTTCATGGGTAAGCAACAGAGTTTAAAGGCAGCGTATGAAGCATATACCGCTGGTTGCCAGGCAATGACGGACAGCCTGGTACTGGAGACAAGCAGTGTGGATCAGGCGAAGTTTGACCAGTCTGAGACCGACCAAAATGAGGCGATGGATCGCATTATTCGTTTGATCCAAAGCATCTTGATGGCAAACGGGTAAACACTAAAATAAAGATTGCGCTGAACACGTATGTCTTTAATAATGGGAGCGAAAATCATGACTGGTTTTCGCTTTTTTTGATGATTTAAGGGGGAAGCAGATGACAAACGAGCAATTGCAGCACTTGGTAGAACATATTTCGTTAACGTCGTTTGACCGACCGTTTAGGCATCAGGCGGTGTTTAACCGGCGCTTAAAAACAACGGGTGGACGATACCATTTGAAGGATCACCACATTGACATTAATCCAAAAATGATTGAAGACTTTGATGAGGAAACGTTGGTTGGGGTGATCAAACATGAGCTTGTTCACTATCATCTGGCCATGACAGGCCACCCTTATGATCACCGGAGTCGGGAGTTTCGCCAGTTATTAGCAGCGGTTGGTGGAAGCCGATATGCGCCGGCACCAGTGAGTGCACCAGCTAAGCGCCGGCCACCGCATGAGTATGATTATGTGTGTCGTGATTGTGGGCGCCATTTTCACCGACGCCGGCGGGTCAACACGGCCCGGTATGTTTGCGGGGTCTGTGGTGGGCACTTACGGTTGGTGACGGAAAGTGGTGGCGCTAAACCGGGGGGTAGTCATTAGAAATCTGGGGAAAGAGTGTTAAAGTAGTGCGTAAGATGATAAAACGTCAAGACGGGAGTAAATAGGGGATGGAACGAGTTTATCGATGGTTTAAGCAGGAGGATGTTCAGGTTTACCTAACATTGGCGGGCCTCATTGTGGTGCTCTTTTGTCTTCGCCAGTTTCTGTCGATCATTTTACTGATTACGATTTTTTCGTACTTGGCGGTGGTTGCGACCACCCATCTGCGCCGGTGGCTTCCGGTCGGACAGATTCTGGCAACGTTGATCGTGTACGTGGTGGTATTAGGCCTCCTAACGGCAGCCATTTCGTATGCTGCACCGTCACTTGCGAAGCAATTTAGCGGCATTCCCAGCATGATTAGTAAGGCAATTGAAAATCATCCGGTGTGGGACAAGCAACTGGATCAATGGGTCAACACGGCGTTTAATAGTAGTGAGTTAATGAAGCACGGACAAACGGCGTTGATGACGGGGCTGAAGGGCCTGGAAACCGTCGGAACGGCCTTTTCTCATGTTGGGATCGCCATGTTTCTCAGTTTGATTTTCACGGCGTCTTATGGGCGAATGAGTCGCTTTGGCCGAGGCTTCTTACACAGCCGGTTTAAACGGTTATTTACGATTGTCTATTACCTTGCCCATAAGTTTGTCCTCATTTTGGGCACAGTCGTGGAAACGCAACTGATCATTTGTACCATCAACACCGTGTTAATGGCGATCGGCTTGTTTATTCTGCAAATGCCGAGCTTAATGGTCTTATCAGTCATCGTGTTTATTCTTGGGCTGATTCCCGTGGCCGGCGTTTTGATCTCCATGATTCCACTAACACTGATTGCGTTTGCAAGTGGAGGTCTTTGGAAGGCCGTTGAGGTCATCATTTTAGTGGTTGTGATCCACTTCTTTGAATCGTACTTCCTGCACCCCCGGTTAATGGCAACCGCAACGGATCTGCCAATTTTTGTGACATTCATGACGTTAATTATCAGTGAACAATTATTTGGAACCTGGGGCCTGATTGTTGGCTTACCGATTGTGGCCTTCTTCTTAGATATCGTGGGGGTTCACCCACAGCCCAATGACGGACCAGTTCTCCAGCAGTTGCAAAACGATGTTGGCGATTAAATTAATGAGGGAAAAATCAAAAGGATGATTGCCAAAGGTTTAATTATTTGGTACTATTATTCTTGTTGATGCGGCCATGGCGGAATTGGCAGACGCGCAAGATTAAGGATCTTGTGATCTTTTTGATCATCCGAGTTCAAGTCTCGGTGGCCGCATAATGAAGACATTCGGCGATTGCTGAATGTCTTTTTTAGTGGATTAACCATTATTTTAGTCTAAGAAAATTTTAAAATATTTGTGAAAAAGTAATTATTTTAAGTTTTTTAAGCTACCGACGAATGACATGGTTTACAATCAGTAAATAGCAATCTTATCAGACTATTTTGGGGAGAGCATTCATGAATAACGAACCGAATCAAGAACAGACATCATCACGGGCACAACGCCGTCAGGGCGGGAAACAGCCACGCCGTTTCCATCCGTGGCGATGGTTTTGGGGCATCATTGTTGTGCTCTTATTGGTCATCGTTGGGTTTGGTGCCGTTGCGTACCATAACATTAATTCAGCGGCAAACAAGGCCTACAAATCTGCGGGAATTACGAAACAGCGGGACACAAAGGATCTCTTAAACAACAAAAAACCGATTTCCATCATGTTCTTAGGAACGGATACTGGAGCCCTTGGCCGTGATTACAAGGGGCGGACGGATACCATCATGATTGCCACAATTAACCCATCGACCAAAAAGATGACGTTAGTGAGCTTACCCCGTGATACGATGACGGATATTGCTGGTTATCCCCAGTATTCACCAGCAAAGATCAATGCGGCCTACACGTATGGTGGTGTTGGGACAACCATTAAAACGGTCCAAAACTTGTTAAACGTGCCAATTGATTACTACGCGTTGTTAAACATGGGTGGATTAAAGAAAGCCATCGATGAAGTTGGTGGGGTAACGGTAACGTCACCACTAACATTTAGCTACGAAGGCTCAAGCTTTACAAAGGGGCAGTCCTACCATATGGACGGGACAACGGCCCTCCGCTTCTCACGGATGCGTTACGATGATCCTCAAGGGGATTATGGCCGTCAAAGTCGACAACGGTTGGTGGTTCAAGCATTATTTAAGAAATCAATTGACGTGAAGACGGTGTTGAATTCATCGTTCTTAGAATCAATTTCTGGTGAATCACAAACGGACTTGACGAGCTCAGACCTTGTCAAACTGGCCCAAAATTACCGGTCAGCAACAAAAGATATGACAACAGACCACATGCAGGGAACTGGTCAGATGATTGACGGTCAATCGTTTGAAGTGGTCAGTCATTCAGAAAAACAACGGGTTACAAACGAACTGCGGAAGAGTTTGGACTTATCTGCTAAAACGGATGACTAACCTTGTTCATTATCAGAAAAAAACAAAGCGTGTTGATGCCAGTGTCATGGCAATCAACACGCTTTTTTTGCGCGAAAAATGATAATAAAGTTGCTAAAATGTGATAAAAAGATTAAATTACAATGTGAATACTTGTGGTGGAAAACTAGAAACGCGGGGTTACCTTGAGGGGGACATGATGGATCACATTCTAAGTGTTGAGCACCTGGCAAAGAGCTATCGCAGTCATGGCCAGACCTTTGCCGCACTGACGGACGTTTCATTTCAGATCGGTGCTGGGGAAGTTGTGGCCTTACTGGGGCCAAACGGGGCGGGGAAGACGACAACGGTCAGCATTATTGGCGGCTATCTTTTGCCAACGACAGGAACAATTATTTTTGATGGGCAGCAGTTGACCAAGCGAACACGCCGCCCCAACATTGGCGTGTCGTTTGGTGGCGAACTGGGCTTCTACGGCCGGGCAACTGCCCGACAAAATTTACGGTTGTTTGCGGATTTGGCGAAGGTCTCACACCGTGCCCAAAAAGAAGAAATTGCGCGTGTCTTAGACATTGTTAAGCTGAGTGATGTGGCCGATAAGCGGGTGCAATCCTTTTCGAAGGGGATGACCCAGCGGTTGCACATTGCCCGGGCACTACTGGGAGACCCAAAGTTATTGTTGCTGGATGAGCCGACTAGTGGGCTTGATGTTGAGATCGCTGCTAGAATTCGGGCCACGGTTGCGGACTTGGTTAACGCGGGGACGAGTGTCCTGTTAACAAGTCACACGATGACGGAAGTTGAAACATTAGCAGACAAGGTTGTGTTATTAGGGGCTGGGAAGGTCTTCACGACGGGAACGGTGGCCGAGATTGTCGCGCAATCGAAGGTTCAGCGTATTGATCGACCGGCGACATTGGAAGAATCCTACTTAGCGTTGGCACCACAGTTAAGGAGACGGTAGCGTGCGCTTTTTACGATTATTTTGGTTTCACTTTAAACAATATGGATCAAATCAGTACTTTTTCTGGCTGACGGTCACCAGTACAGCAAGCATTTTTCTGCTTCAGTACGTCGTTGCCTATGCCAATGACGGGTTAGCCAATCCGCAGCTTTGGATCAATAGTGGTGTTGTGGGTCTCTGGGCCTCAACCGCAACGGCCGCTGGAAGCATTGGTTTTCAACGGTTTCAGGGCACACTGCCCTACATTGTTAACACCCGCTATGATGAGCGTGGCTCGTTAATTGCGTTATTGCTGCCAGCATCTAGCTACGGATTGTTGGCCTTTCCGCTTGCGTATGGCCTTGCTAAAGTGACGGGCGTGATGGTTGGTTCGCTTTCGTTAAACTGGTTATTTTGGGTTATCTGTCTGTGGGGTGGTGCGGCATTGATGGGTCTCTTACTGGCCGCGTTTTTCACACTCACGCCTAACGCACTGGTTTATGAAAGTTTGATTGATGTGCCAATTGTGTTACTGACGGGGTTGTTTGGGGGTAAAGCACTGACACGACCAGTAATGGCGGTCTCACAGTGGCTTTTTCCCATCACCGCACCAATTTCAGCGCTAACTGGTAACGGACACTTACACTGGGACGCCTATATTGTGAGCATAACGTTGTGGGTTGGTTTAACGGCAGGGATAACCAAACATATCATGGTCTTAGCTAAAAAGAAGGGGACGCTCAAGGTAATTTAAAATGATGACACAGTTTTCAACGTTGGCCTACTTTGCAAATTGGCGCACCCGGCTCATTTACTTTATTCTGCTACCGGTTACTAACTTAGCGTTACTCCTTTTGATCAATGATCAATATGGTACTGGGTTTCAGTGGCAAATCGTGATTGCGACCGTGTGCATTGACGCGACCACACTGACGCTGCAAGCCATGGCGCAGCTATTAGTAACGGATGCACGCTTAGGGATTGATGTGGAATTAATTACCAAAGCCCCCGCCAATGCCTATTACTGGGCCACTAAAGTTGCGACCGCACTACTGGCGGGCGCAGCTTTAGCCGCGGTAAATTTAGTGGGGGCGCTTATTTTGGGGGCACCCGTGGGCGTGGTCATGAGCGGGATCATGGTGTTACCGGGACTGCTTGGTGCCGGGGTGGTGGTTGGCTTTACCGGTTGGAGCCTGTCGTGGCAAATGAAAAATCCGTACTTCTTTCCCAATTTTTTTGCTTCGGTGACAATTTTGGTGGCTGGGTGTTTGGTCCTCGTGACGAAGTATCCGGAATGGCTACGTCTGTTTGCAACCCTATTTCCGTTTTCAGAACCTGTGACACGAATTGAAACGGGCACCGGTTCTCTGTGGATTAGTCTGATGATAACGGGCGGGTGGCTACTGGTTGGCATAGTCGGGTATGTCATTCAACTGCCACAGGTGCGCCTTGCCCGGGGTCATCAGTATTGATGTGATTAGAAAAAAATCTGACAACGGCGAGAGGCCATCGTCAGATCTTTCTTTTGTACCGTAAATTACCAGCTCGCCTTACGAACGCCAGGAATTTTCCCCTGGAGTGCTAATTGGCGAAAATTGAGCCGTGACAAGCCAAACTGACGCAGGTAGGCGTGCGGCCGGCCGTCAATTTGATCCCGCCGGTGAATTCGAACGGGTGATGCATTTTTTGGTAAACTCGCAAGACCAGCGTAATCGTGGTCTGCCTTTAATTGTGCACGGCGCGCGGCATACTTAGCCACCGTGGCTTCGATGCGTTGTTCTTTAATGATTTTTGACTTTTTTGCCATTGAGCGATGATCCTCCGTGATCAACAATGTTAATAGAAACGGGCAACAAAACTCAATTGCACTTTATAACAGTAACAGTTACTATTTAATATAACAGATTCACTTATTAAAACAAAGTGTTTACGCTTTTTTTAAAAGACGGAATTAATAAACGGTTGGGGGAACACATAATGACGAAGACCCAGACGGGACATGGCGATCACGGTGAGGACTGTTTGAAGCTGGTGCCCATCTTTAAGACACTGGCACCGGACGCATTGGCGCAAGTGAGCCAGCTGGTCCATGAGGTGACATATCCCAAAGGAACAACGCTTTTTGCGGCAGGAGAAGCCGCGACGGCGTTAACGATTATCGCTTCCGGTCAAGCAAAGGTTTATCAGTTAGCGGCTAATGGCCGTGAACAGTTACTGTACCTCTTACAATCTGGGGATTTTGATGGAGAGGCAGCGCTGTTTAACCAGAGTACGCGGACAAGCTTTGCAGAAACGCTTGTGGAATCACGGGTGTGCACGATTGCGAGAGCTGACTTTCAGCAGTTATTGCAAACCGCACCACAATTAGCCTTAAACCTCGTGAATGCGTTTGGTCAACGGATCAGCCAATTGGAAACGAAGACGACGGCAGTGAGCACAACCTCGATCGAGGGACGGCTGGCTGGGTACTTGGTAGAAACGGCGGCCAGCTTTCCGGCCCAACAATCGTTTACGTTGCCCATGCCTAAAAAGGAAATTGCGGTGTATTTAGGAACCACGCCGGAAACGGTCAGCCGAAAGTTACTGGCGTTTCAACGGTCTGGATGGATCGAAAAACGTCCAGGAAACCAAATTATTGTCCGTGATGCCGACCAATTGGCGATGCTGATGTAAAGGACTTACACAAGTGATTTCGCCGCTTCATTGGCATTTGTTGACGACGATTCTGGGCGCGTTGAAAAAAGTTTAAGAAACTTAAGAATTGGCAAACGCCGGTCTAACAACTTGTCTAGTCCATTTGGTAACTTGTCGGACAGTTTAGCGTTGATTTGTGCTTGATGTAAGCGCTTCACTACGGTATGCTAGTCCCGTGCTCAAGATTTGTAAACCACTGGGTAGCATTAGCGTACGTAAGGGTAATCGACATTTTTTTGCCGAACCGATTGTAAGCGCTTTGCTAAACGGTAGTTAATGGTTATAATACATATACGGAGAAACGGTCCAATATTTCTCGATGTATTAAACGATTTTATTGATTAAGGGCATTTGGGAAGGAAACGAAGACGAAATGATCGCAATTATCGTTGCCAGTCATGGGACTTTTTCAGAAGGAATCACGCAATCATCAGCCATGATTTTTGGTAACCAAGAGAAGGTTGTTGCCGTGGGTGTCACTCAAGACGACGACCCAGATCAACTTCGAAAACGATACGACCAGATTCTTGCGACATTTGCCGCGGATGACGAAGTGTTGTTTTTGGTTGATGTCTGGGGTGGACCAGCCTTCAACGTTGCAAGTCAACTCGTTGCAGAACATTCTGTGCGAATGGGACTACTGACGGGAGTTAATCTCCCGATGTTAGTGGAAGCCTATACGGTTCGTCGCCAACCACTAGCTGATGTTATTGCCCATCTAGAGGTAATTGCAAAGGCTGGAATCAAGCATCTCGAGGTTTAGTTGCAACTAAGGGAGGACAAGCATGACAATGAAGATTCGCTTAGCACGAATTGACTCACGGTTATTGCATGGCCAGGTGGCCACGATTTGGACCCGGGCGTTACGCCCTCAGCAGATTTTGGTTGTTTCCGATGGTGCAGCAGGAGATGCCTTGCGTAAAGACCTGATCATTAAGGCAGCGCCTGCCGGTGTGACGGTCAGTGCCATTACCATTCAGCGGTTGATTGACATTTATCAAGATGCCCATTTCGATGATCTCGACGCATTGCTGTTGTTTGAAACACCAGCGGATGTTCAACGAGCAGTTGTCGGGGGTGTCACGTTAACGTCTGTCAATGTGGGTAGCTTAAGCTACACCGATGGTAAGACGATGATCACGGACGCCGTGGCGGTGAGCAAAGAAGATGCAACCATCTTCCGCGAACTTTCCGGCGCCGGGGTCAAGCTTGAAGTGCAAAAGACCCCAACAGATCAGCAACTAGATCTAATGGCGTTGTTGACCGAGCATGGTCTGTAGCACCTGTTTTTCAGCGAGCAACAAATCGCTGACACTAATTTTGGTTTCAAATATTTATTTTAGGAGGGACACTCATGGTAGGTATTATCTTAGCAAGTCATGGTGGCTTTGCAGAAGGCATTTACCAATCTGGTGAAATGATCTTCGGTAAGCAAGAGAACGTTCAAACAGTCACCTTGTTGCCAAGCGAAGGCCCAGATGATGTTCACGCCAAGTTTGAAAAAGCAGTTGCAACGTTTGACGATCCTGATCAAGTGTTGATTCTGATCGACCTTTGGGGTGGAACACCATTCAATCAGGCCAGCAGCCTCTTTGAGGGACATAAGGACACATGGGCAATGGTCACTGGTATGAACTTACCAATGGTCATCGAAGCTTATGGTTCACGGATGACGATGGATTCAGCGCAAGAAATTGCGACTCACATCGTTGAGACTGGTAAGGAAGGGGTTCGGGTTAAACCTGAAACACTTCAACCTGCCGAAGCACCAAAGGCAGCTGCTGAAGAACAACAACAGGAAGCTATTGCACCTGGGACGGTTCTTGGGGACGGTCACATTAAGTTTGTGTTAGCACGTGTTGACTCACGGTTATTGCATGGTCAAGTTGCCACTGCATGGACGCGTTCAACCAACCCAGATCGGATTATCGTTGTTTCTGATAACGTGGCCAAAGACGCGTTACGGAAGAACATGATTGTGGAAGCAACACCACCTGGTGTTAAGGCCAACGTCATTCCAGTTGATAAAATGATTGAAATTGCCAAAGATCCTCGTTTTGGTGCCACAAAGGCCCTTGTCTTATTTGAAACACCAGAGGATGCGCTTCGTGCCATTCAGGGTGGGGTGGACATTAAGACATTGAACATTGGCTCAATGGCTCACTCAGCTGGGAAAGTTGCCGTAAGTAAAGTGCTTTCCTTAGGGAAAGAGGACGTGAAGACCTTTGATGATTTGAAGGCCGCTGGCGTTAAGTTCGATGTTCGTAAGGTTCCTGATGATTCAGGTGCTAACATGGACGATATCATTAACAAGGCCCGTAAAGAATTACAAGCCTAGTTAAGTAATCTCACAATACGTAGGAGGAACGTCAGATGTCTGCTATTTCAATGATTTTAGTCGTGATCGTTGCGTTTTTTGCCGGCATGGAAGGGATTTTGGATGAATTTGAATTTCATCAACCCCTGATTGCATGTACGTTGATTGGACTGGTTTCAGGCCAATTAACCACCGGATTAATTTTAGGTGGGTCATTACAAATGATCGCCTTAGGGTGGGCCAACATTGGTGCCGCCGTCGCTCCTGATGCCGCTTTGGCATCCGTTGCATCTGCTATTATTTTGGTCCAAGGTGGTCAAGGAACTAAGGGAATCGGTTCAGCGATTGCGATTGCGATCCCACTGGCCGTTGCCGGTTTATTCTTAACCATGATCGTTCGGACCATTACTGTTGCCATCATCCACATTATGGACGCGGCTGCAGAAAAGGGGAATTACCGTTCTATCAACATGTGGCAGATCATTTGTATCTGTTTACAAGGGTTGCGGATCGCGATCCCAGCTGCCTTACTGTTAATTATCCCTGCTGCACAAGTTCGGGCAATGCTTGAAGCAATGCCTGCATGGTTATCCGATGGGATGGCCATCGGTGGTGGGATGGTCGTTGCCGTTGGTTATGCCATGGTTATTAACATGATGGCTTCTAGCGAAGTTTGGCCTTTCTTTGCCATTGGTTTTGCCCTTGCCGCTTTGTCAGAATTGACATTGATCGCAATTGGGACCATTGGTTTATCACTTGCCCTGATCTACCTGAAGCTTGATGAAGGTGGTAACGGTGGTGGTAACGGCGGTGGTCGCACTAGTGGTGATCCACTCGGCGACATCTTAGACGACTATTAAACCGAGGGAAGGAGAAACGATAATGGCTGATAATAAAAAGATTACATTAACAAAAAGTGATCGGTTAAAGGTTGCTTGGCGGTCAACGTTCATCCAAGGTTCATGGAACTATGAACGGATGCAAAATGGTGGTTGGTTATTCTCATTAATGCCTGCTATCAATAAGTTATACACAAAAAAAGAAGACCGGATCGCCGCCTACAAGCGACACATGGAATTCTTTAACACTCATCCATACTTGGCTTCACCAATTCTTGGTGTTACCTTAGCCCTGGAAGAAGACCGTGCTAACGGTGCTGCCGTTGACGACGTTGCGATCCAAGGGGTTAAAGTTGGGATGATGGGACCACTGGCTGGTGTCGGTGACCCTGTCTTCTGGTTCACCGTTCGGCCAATTGTTGGTGCCCTTGGTGCCTCACTTGCCATTGGTGGTAACATTCTTGGACCAATCTTGTTCTTCGTCTTATGGAACTTGATCCGTTGGAGTTTCATGTGGTACACCCAAGAATTTGGTTACCGTGCTGGTTCACGAATCAGTGAAGACCTTTCTGGTGGGTTGCTGCAAAAGGTTACCCGTGGTGCTTCCATGATGGGGATGTTTGTTATTGGGGCCTTGATTCAACGGTGGGTTTCAATTAAATTCCTGCCAGTTGTTTCAACGATTCAACAACAAAAGGGTTCTTACATCGAATGGAGTAAGTTACCAAAGGGTTCTAAAGGGATTCAGGAAGCCTTAACACAATACAACTTGGGCAAGGGCTTATCCCTGTCAAACGTTAAGGTAACAACGTTGCAAGACAACTTGAATCAATTGATTCCTGGGTTGGCTGCATTACTGTTAACCTTCTTGTGCATGTGGTTACTGAAGAAGAAAGTTTCACCAATCGTTATCATTCTTGGGATCTTCGTTGTTGGGATCTTGCTCCACGTGATTGGTTGGTTGTAAAATTAGATATTATTGGCAATGGCGGCTTGTACCCACGTGTGGGCAGCAACCGCTATTGTTGTTTATGGCGCAGTTCGTAGTGCAACGTGGGCTTACAGAGTAGGGAGAAAAGACATGGCAGAATCATTAAATACAAAGGTCGACTTAGTTACTGAAGGGACATCGTACATGGGAATGAGCGAGTACGGTAAACTGATGGTGGGCGATAAGGCGTTTGAATTTTATAACGATCGTGATACCAATAAGTTTGTTCAAATTCCCTGGGAAGAAGTGGACAACGTGGTTGCTTCTGTCATGTTTCGGGGGAAATGGATCCCACGGTTTACGATCCAAACGAAACATAACGGGGCGTACCGGTTCTCCGCACGAAAGCCAAAGGTAATTTTGCGGGCCATCCGTAATTACGTTGGGCCAGATCATGTGGTTAAGGCGCTGTCCTTTGGTCAAATGATTCTGCGTGATTTCCGTGGGCTTGCAGCCAAACGAAGCACGAAGCGAAACCAAGCAAAGTAAATGACAGTTAAAAATAAACCGGTTGATTTCCCGTGATGGGGACTCAACCGGTTTATTTTTGCATTCAGGGCGACGTCAAAATGACGTGATATACTGAAAGAATAACGTTGGGTAAAGGGATGGCATAATGGCAGGATTATTGGCAAGTACAACGGGCGTCCTCATGATCATCATCATGGTGGCCGTGGGCTATGTTTTGGCCGCTAAGGGCTGGTTTAATGAAGACAGCACAAAATTAGTGGCCAAGCTGGTCACACAAGTCGCGTTACCACCGTACATGATTGTTTCGGTGACAAAAGATTTTTCTAAACGTGAACTGGTGGCCCTCCTGCCTGATTTACGCTATCCGGTCATCTCAATGCTTTTGCTCATGGTGATTGCGTGGGGGATGGTCGGCCTGTTACACATTGAGCCAGGGCGCCGGGGGCTTTTTACCTCCATGTTCTTCAACTCAAATACGGTTTTTGTGGGTCTGCCGATCAACATGGCAATTTTTGGAAGTAAAAGCTTACCGTATGTCCTGGTGTACTACATGGCCAACACGACGATTTTTTGGACCATTGGGGTTTACTTCATTCAACGAGACGGCCAAATTCACGAACGGTTAAACGTCAAAACGGTGTTGAAAAAGGTCTTCTCGGCACCGCTGTTAGGCTTCATGTTCGGCGTTCTCCTGGTTCTATGGAATGTGCACCTCCCGTATTTCTTAAATCAAACGTTTGGGTACCTTGGTGGACTTACCGTCCCGTTGTCGATGATCTTTATTGGAATCTCCATTTACCAAGCAGGCTTGAAGAACATGCGCTTTGATTTAAGCAGTGCTGGGGTTCTTTTTGGGCGGTTTATCGCGGCGCCAACATTAATGTTACTACTTGTTCAGCGAAGTGGTATGCCCGTGATGATGAAACAAGTCTTCGTCCTTCAATCGTGCATGCCGGTGATGACGAATGCACCAGTCGTGGCCAAACTTTACCATGCCGACGCGGATTTTGCGGCGGTGATGGTGACAGAAACGACACTTTTATCTCTGGTGGTGGTCCCCGTGATGATGAGTTTCATTTTAAAAATGGTATAGTTTCGGTTAAAAAGTTTAAGAAAGTATGAAGGCTGATTGCTTGCGTTCAGTGCGAGAAAGCCTAATAATAGACGGGTGAAAAGGTTTACTAGGCAAAAAACGCTTAACGTAATCTTAATGTAATAATTGTAATCAATTGTCATATTGTTGGTATAGCCCTGTTACACGAATGGCTTAGACTAAGGCTAGTAGGTAACACACATAGGCTTGTTACGCGGGATGAATTAACTTAGGAGAAGTGACTAACGTGAAAAAATCGATTAAAAATGCTTTATTAACAACTGCTGGTGCCGCCAGTGTTCTTGCTGGGGTTTCTGTTGCTGCTAACGCTTCAACGGTTAAATCAATCAAGGGTGACACGGTGTGGAACTTTGCACAAAAGAACCATACAACAGTAGACGCCATTGTTCAGGCCAACCACCTGTCAAACGCTAACTTAATTTACGTTGGCCAATCATTGGTGATTCCTGATGCAACTACATTAGCTAACACGACGACCACTAATTCGTCAAACAACACAAGCACAACGAACACAACTAGCCAAGCTTCAACAGATAAGACAGCGACGTCATCATCAATTAGTGGTGATTACACTGTTAAGAGTGGTGACACACTGTACGCCATTAGCGCAAAGAGTGGCATCAGCGTTTCAGACTTAGCTTCAAAAAACAACATCGCTAACATTAACGTGTTGATGGTCGGTCAAGTATTACATACAACGACTGGTTCAGCAGCAAGTACAAGCGCTGCTTCACAAGCTTCTCAAACATCAACGACTAGCCAAGCTTCACAAGCAAGCCAAGCAAGTGCCGCTTCACAGGCGCCTGTTGCTAGCCAAGCATTATCACAAGCGCCTACTTCAGTTGCTAGTCAGGCTGCTTCACAGGCTCCAGCATCTGTTGCTAGCCAAGCACCTGCCTCAGAAGCTTCTGAAGCAACCAGCACGGCTGCTCCTGCTAGCCAAGCACCAGTTAGCCAAGCTTCACAAGCACCTGCAACTAACACTGATGACACAACGAACACAAACACACCTTCATCATCAGCTAGTTCTGTTTCAGGTGACTATGCTCAAGCCGGAATCAATGGCTTCAACACAGGTGTCAATGGTTACCCTGCTGGTCAATGTACTGCATTCGTTGCTGGGATCTTACAAGCACGCGGTATTTCAAGCTCAGAATGGGCTTACTTAGGTAACGGTAACGCCTGGGGTGCCAGCGCTGCTAACCGTGGTTTATCTGTAAGCACAACACCAACTGCCGGTTCTGTTGCTTACTTTGGTTACATGCACGTTGCTTACGTAACGAGCGTTAACGGTAACGGGACGGTTAACATCATCGAAGGTAACTTCGAAGGTTTGGCCTACCACGCCCGGACAATCTCAGCTAGCGAAGCTGCTGGTTACATTGTCTTCTAATTTATGTTAATTAACGAAGCGGTTCGCCTCAGTGGTGAGCCGCTTTTTTGTTAGTTTGAAACCAGGAATGAAAATGGTACCATGACTGTGTAAGGTCAAAGAGAGAAGGGCAGACATGGCAGAGTTGGTAATTGTTCGGCATGGTGAAAGTACGGCTAATCGTGATCAAATCTACACGGGATGGACGGATGTTGAGTTAACAGCCACTGGCCGTGAGCAGGCTCATGAAGCGGGCCAGTTGGTTGCCAAGACTGGCGTGGCGTTTACGGATGTGCACACGTCCGTTTTGAAGCGGGCCATTGAAACGACCCACATTGTCCTTGATGAGTGTCACCAGTTATGGGTGCCTGAACACAAGGATTGGCGGTTAAATGAACGCCATTACGGTGCTTTACGCGGTCGAAATAAGGAACAAACGCGTCAGGAGTTTGGTGTCGATCAGGTGGCGTTGTGGCGGCGGAGTTATACAGAGGTTCCACCACTGCTGGCGCATCCTGAACATATTGGTGATCGCAAGTATGCGTCGCTACCGCAGAGCGCAATGACACGGGGCGAGAGCCTTAAAATGGCTTCTGCGAGGTTATTACCCGTTTGGATCGATACCATCGCGCCAGCGCTTCTGGCGGGGCACAATCAGCTGATCGTGGCACACGGGAGCACACTGCGGGCGCTCATTAAATACCTTGAGAACGTAAGTGATGAAGACATCAGTCGCGTGGAGGTGCCAAACGCCCAGCCAATTCACTATACGTTTGATTCACAGTTACGGATCGTGAAGAAAGTTATGCTGGCAGATTAGCGCCGCGACGTTTTTATGAAAAGAATCAAATAACCCCACCGACAAGAATATGAGTCGGTGGGGTTTATTTTTATGGGTTATTTCTTTTGCTTAGCAACGGGGAAGCTAATGGTGAAGATGGTGCCGTGGGGGGTGTTATCCGTGATGGAAACGCGGCCCTTATGGCTATCAATGATCCATTTAGCGATGGAGAGGCCCAAACCGTTTCCGCCGGTGGCCCGGCTTCGTGATTTTTCAACCCGGTAGAAACGATCAAAGACGTGATTTTTATCTGCGTCACTAATGCCGATCCCGGTATCCTTAACCTGGAGCAGCCAGCGGTTACCACTCATTTTAGCTGTAAAGGCGACACTATCACCAGATTCAGTATACTTGAGCGCGTTGTCGAGAAAGATGACAATGAGCTGGTGAATCCGTTCCTTGTCAATAACGAGTGAACGATCAAGATCGATTTCATCCGTAAAGTGTTTATGCTGGCTGTCCGCAATTTCGGAATAGGGGAGGATCACCGTTTCGAGAAATTGCTTCATGGCCACCGGTTCTGTCCGAATCTGGGTCATATCGGAATCAGAGCGCGCCAGTAACAATAAATCACTCGTGAGTGAGTTTAATCGGCGGACCTCAGACAGCGACATGGTGATTTGCTCAGTTTGATCCATGACTTGGTCGGTGGGGTGGGTAAGCATCAACTCTAGCTTGTTTTGGATGACTGTGAGCGGCGTCCGTAACTCATGGGCTGCATTAGCCACAAATTCACGCTGACGTTGCCAGGAGCGAAGAATGGGCCGCATGTTGAGCCGAGCAAGGACATAACTCAGAAGAATGGAAATCAACCAAAAGATGAGCATGGTCCAGGTCAAAACTTTTCGGAACACGACGATGGAACCATGCTCTGAGTCGGTGTTGGTGACCACCATGACGTAGCAGCCGGCGTAAGCCGAATTACTGCTTGCTGGCACGTAAAAAGTCATGGTTCGGAAGTTGTTTTGCCCGTTCACGACGATGTCACGGAGCACATTTTGCCGAGTTTTATTAAGCTTAATGGCCTCGAGCGCATTCAGGTAATCTTCACGAGCAGAGTCGGTCGTCTTTTTCTTAGGGGTTGTAGTGCCATTTGCCGTCGAATTATTGGTGTTGTCGTTTGTCGGCGCACCACCAAAGAACCCGCTTGTCGTGGTGCCGTTCAGTAACTGGCCCTTTTTGTTATAGATCAACAGGGAGGTCCGAAAGGCAATGGAGCGAAACGCGTCCTGGCTGGCAGGACCACCGGTGATTTTTTTATTTAGGATGACCTGACGTTGGACTTTGATGCCACGGTTAACATCCTGATAAATCGACGGTTCAAACACCCGCCATAAAATGACGCCCAGCGTTAGGAAAATCAGGGCAAAGCTGACAAGTTCACTGATGAAAAGGCCCCACTGCTGCTTGCCAAATGATTGTTCAGTTCGTTTTGATTTCACTGTTCTGCTCCGACAAGATAGCCGGCGTTTCGCAACGTTTTAATTGTCTTGTCTGCGCCGACTGGCTTGAGTTTCTTTCGTAAGTTAGAAACGTAGACTTCAACGACCGTGATGGAGGTTTCAGAATCAAAGCCCCACAAGCGGTCGAAAATTTGATCCTTAGTAACAATGGTGCCCTGGTTTTGGATAAAGTAAACGAGGAGGTCAAACTCCTTTCCGTTCAGTTGAACGGACGTATCGCCAACCGTCACAGCGTGGTTTTGTAAATTGACGTTAATATCACCCATCGTCAAAATGTTTTCATTTAAGAACGTTCCGCTTCGTTTGAGCAAGGCACGAACCCGCAACAGGAGTTCTTCACGGTGGAAGGGTTTGGTGAGATAGTCATCAGCACCTAAATTGAAGCCCCGAATTTTATCGTCTAAGCCATCCTTCGCCGTCAGGAATAAAACGGGAACGTCGAGATGCTGTTCGCGAATGGCCTTTAGCACGTCAAGACCGCTTTCAAGTGGTAACATCCAGTCCAGAATAATCAGGTCATAAATGCCCTGACTGGCCATGAATTCACCATCTTCGCCGTCAAACGCTTGGTCACAGGCGACAATGTCCGTTAATAGTTCCTTAATGCCATCTGACACTGAGTGATCGTCCTCAATGATAAGGCCCCGTGCGAGTTGTTGCATAAGTAGTTCCCCCTAGAAATGAATTGTTTATTAATAATTGTAATCGAAAACGCCGTCAGATGCGACAGCCGGTGCGAGTGCCGGTTGACTTAACAACCAGCCGTCAGCAGAAAGCTGGTGGTAGCGTTTGGTGACGGGAATCCAAATTCCTTCCCGAAGAATATCAGTAATGGTTGCCCAAAATAACGGGTCACGCTTTTGTTCACGTGTGACATTGACTTCAAATTGCTGGCCCGATTCAGTTTCAGCAACAACTGTGGGGCAATGTGCAGCAACAACCTTAGCGGAAATCAAATTACTCGTATCTTTTAACATAATGGTCACTCCATTCAGATTATCAAACTAAAATTCTGTTCGTTTTGAACAATGATTATCATAAAGAAACCAACATAAAGCGAACTTAAAAACGTTCAAAGAAAGTGTAGCGATGTCGAAAAGTTGGCTAATCTGGTTTGAGTTAAGTTGGGTTAATTTTAACGCTGTCTGAATAAAAGGGCACAAAAAAAGCAGTGAAACACGCTAATTCAGCGGGCCTCACTACTTTTTAGATAAAAAATGGCATTGAGTGGCGAATGGGTTAAAACTTACCGTTCTGATTTGCCCAGGTCGTTTTTTCAGGAATTGTTTCAATGATGTCCCAATGTTCAGCGATCTTGCCATCAAGGACACTGAATAAGTCGTAAAAGGCGACGTGGTCAACGCCAAAAGTACCTTCACTCATGGCGAGAACAAAGTTTCCATGGCCTAATACCCGGAAGGTTCTGTCGTATGTCATAGTAATGTCCTGCTCGGCCATCGCACTTAACGCCGTGCTAAGACCACTTAAGCCGTCAGCAATGCCACTGTTATGTTGAATGTAGTGATCGCCATCGAAGTAAGTTGGTAAGGCGCTTGGATTTTCTCCTCGTAACACGTCACGGACAAAGTTGGCGACAAGCTGTTTGTTGGATGCTGTGTTGTCCAAATCTGAGATTTTCGTTGTTCCGTCGTATTGAGTATGACCAGAAGGCGTTGGCCCGGTGAGCTTTGAAAGGTTATCCCAATGTTCAGCAATCATGTTGTCTTCAAAACGAAAGACATCAATCCCGATTTGATCGCCAGCGCCGGCAAAATTATATCGACTGTGCAAAACAACGTATGGCCCATCTGAGAAGGACCGGATGGTTTCAACGGTTGTCTTGGTTGGTGCTTGTTGAAGTCCGGTGACAGCTTCGATAAACTGATCGCGACCGGTCCCAAAATTCAAATTATGCTGAATGTAATCTTTGGCGAGGTGCGCCTCAGCGATTTTCGTCTCGCCTGTTGCAAATAAATTAATTAATGAAAGTGCAATGTCTGTATTTGTCATGTCATGGCCTCCGAAAGTGTTTGCTAAAGATTATTTTATTAATGATAGATATAATACAATCAACTGAACAAACATAAAAGTAGGCACTTTAGAGTGGGATAGTTTCGCTAGGGAAACTGTGGCCCAGCAAGTAGATTGGAGGAGACGACATGACGTTTAGTATTGAAATGAATCCACAAATTGAGGAAAAGCTTACCATTTTAAATGAGTTGCACCGAAATAAATGGCGGCCCGAAATCGTCAATTTGCTGTTAGAAAAGGGGACGTTGCGGTTTGGCGAAATCCAGAGGGAACTACAGATTACCCAAAAAGTGTTAACAAGTCACCTGAAATGGTTAGAGGCACACCAAATTATTAATCGGCATGTATTTGCCGAGGTACCGCCACACGTTGAGTACTCATTGACCGAGGTGGGACAACATCTACTGGCAGTGCACGAAGCAATGCGTGTCTGGGCGGACTTTTATGCGAATAACGTCGATTAAATGAATGAATGTGGGTATTTTTGCGTTTAACAAAAGGCCCCACAACTGTGCAGATTACGCTGCGCGGTTGTGGGGCCTTTTTAGTGGCGTGTGTTTATTGATCAATAAACGGATTACTCAGAACAAACACGTTAAGCAAGGGCGCCCATTGGGTCCCATGGTTGTAATTGTTCGGGTGCTTGTTCCTGTGCTGCCTTGAGGTCGTCAGCCATGAAGGCTTTATTGACGACAACTTGGTAGCAGTATTGGTCCATCCACGCGTCACTCATAACAAAGTAACCGTGATCGCCGACCTTGTCACCCCAGGAATTTTCGACCTTCCACTTAGTGGGTTTGCCATCGACCAAGTCGACACCAGTAAGCACCATGGCGTGCGTCATGAGACTTTCACCGTAGTCGAGGCGTTCTGCCTTACTCATGGAGAAGTCGACGTCAAACAGTTCGTCCTTGGCGTACACCTTGGTGTCCATGATGCCGGCCTTCCGATCAGAACTTTGGCCAACGTCACAACCAAACCAGACACTTTGACCAGCTTCAAGCTGCGCAATGGCAAGTTTCTTGAAGTCAGCCATAGTAACGTTTAAGTGTTTAACTTCCCGGCCGTTTACAACGTTTCCGAGCATTTCAACGGAGTAGGTCTTGTTGTAGGCCTTATCAGCGGTTGGGGCGTTGATGATGGAAACGTACTGAGAAAGGTCCCAGCCAACGTATTTGTCATAGAAGGACTTCGGTGTCAGATCACGGTCAAGGTGGTAAGCCTTTTTCTCGTCACGATACTCAAAGTCGAAGTGTTGAACGGGTTCACCGAAACTGTAAGCCAGCATCCGGTACACTTCTTGAAGTTTGCGATCTTTTAATTCATCCAGTTCGGCACGACTTGCATGTGCAGCAACGAGTTCCCGGAATTCAACGGCGTCTTTCCGTAATTTCAGGTTCAACAACCTGTTGAAGTCACTGGAACTGGTGGCACTGTAAGTTTCTGGCATAACAGACTGGGGCACAACACCATATTTTTCAATGATGGCACAGATCATGTCCCACTGACCACCATCCTGTTGTGGTGTCGTCATAAGGAAGGCAACTTTACGATCCGTTAATGGTTGATCACCGGTTGCGATGACGTTTTCATAGAAGTAATTGGCCTTTTCAAACTTATCCCAGAAGTAAGTGTACGTTTGGGAAAGTTCGAAGTCACCAGGAAGGTTAAAGGTATCCTTCATGGCGTGACGCATGGTGTTCAATGCTGCAAACATCCAACAACGCCCACTTTGCTTTTGGTTGGCCACGTGGCCAGTGTCTAAATCAATCGAAAATACGGGGGTCATGTCAACGTTAGCAGCGTTATCCTGCGCGGTGGCAAGAATCCCGTTCTTTTTAATGGCGCGTTCTAAAATGGCAGCGTCTTTGCGTTCTGATAATTCATCTTGGTAGCGGTGAATTTGATCAGGGGTAATTTCAGTAGTCAAATGACTCACTCCTTTTCTTTTACATGGAGTTAGTATACTGCATTAGAAGTTGATTAGAAAGTGGCGATCACCCGTTTATGAATGAATGCAATAAAAAAACGGCTTCATCAAGGTGATGGCCGCTAATTTGTTGAGCTTATTTAGTTGAGGACCATGTCGTAGGCGACGTTGGTCTCATCAGGCCGACCCCCGACAACTGGGACCAAGCCGATGTAATCAAATCCGTTTGTTTCAATGACATGTTGCATGCCAAAGTTTTCGGGATGTGTATCGATGCGGACGCTTTCGACGTCTGAATCCTGTCGAATTTGTTCAAGCATGAGGTCGAAGAAATCGTGGGTTAGGTGATGGCCACGGGAGGCTTTCGCCATTGCAACACGATGAATGGAAACGTAATTTGTTGGTGTTGCAGGGACCCGCCACTTACCGTCAACGATGCCTTCGTAAGCGTCGTCGATGCCCTTAACTAGGGAAGCAATGGCAAGAATTGTGCCTTCGTCATCCTTTAAGGCAACCGTTTCACCACGGGCAATGTCGGCGGCGATAACGGCATCCTCTGGATAACCGTTTTGCCATTGGTCAATGCCTTGGTCGGCTAAAAAGCCGCGGGCATCCGTAATGATTTCCTTGATGGCTGGTAAATCAGTCATTTCTGCGAAGTGTAATGTAACGTTTAAAGTTGATGATGTCATGAGACTCGCTCCTTTTTCGATTGAGTCATGGCACGTTCAGGATGACCCGGTGGAAACGAACTAGTATGCTCTACCGGGTTAATCAGATTAGTTGAACTGTTACGTAAGGATGATCGGTCCAAACGTTAACTGCCATGGCCCTCACACAATGTGCCGCGATTGCGGCCAGGTTGATTCACGAGGAATCATGACAGTGACCATATTATGGGTGGGT
The DNA here is from genome assembly GCF_053471565.1 of Furfurilactobacillus sp. WILCCON 0119. Lineage (NCBI taxonomy): Bacteria > Bacillati > Bacillota > Bacilli > Lactobacillales > Lactobacillaceae > Furfurilactobacillus > Furfurilactobacillus sp. WILCCON 0119. The sequence continues at coordinate 154,757 of NZ_JBPCCV010000006.1, read as the reverse complement.
AACTCCTCATCAGTTACACTTTTCATTGGCTGGTCACTGCCTGATGAAAAGGTCAGTTGTTGACCACGTGAGAGCATTCTACACGGTTTAAATGAAAATGGCTACTCTTTTCAACATTAATTTTTCTCTCATAAACACGGCAAATAATGGTGATTGAAACATGGCGTTAATGCCGGTTGTGTAATGTTCACATGGTTTCTTAGAAAACTGCCACTTTTGGGAACGTACAATTGTCGCCAGTGGAAACAATTGATCGTCCGATCAATCAAAAAACACGCTGACAAGACCATCATGACGTCCGTCAGTGTGTCATTAACAAAAACTAAATTGGGTTAGGCGGTTGGCTTGGTAAATAAATCGGTCAGCCACTCCTGGGCCAGGGTAAACCAGTGGGCAACGTGCGGGAGGTTTGTTCCCGGTTTCCATTCGGTCACCTGATTGGCAAGGGCCAATCCGTGTGGTCCGTGATTGAAAAGGTGTAATTCTACCGGCTGGTGATGATCGGTCATGGCTTGCACATACTGAAGCGTGTTTTTTACTGGGACTGCCTGATCTTCTGCGGTGACCCAGGCAAACGTCGGTTTATTATGCACCGAAACGTGTTGTTCAGCGGCAAACCGAGCGGGGTCATCAGTCCACTGAGCCAGTGTGTGTGCGTCCTTTGGAAAGCCAAGGTTGGGACTGATAACGGGATACCCAAGGATAACACCAGCCGGTTCCAACTGGTCTGGCGTGGATGCTGAAGCCGTTGTTAGCCAGTCAGTGTGCCAGTAATCATTATATAGACTAGCCAAGTGACCACCGACGGACATCCCGAAGATAACGACCTGGTCGTTAGCAACGGGCCACGCCGGCGTGGTCTTTAGCTGATGAACCGTCTGGGCCAGTTCGATCAGTGGCGCAGGAAGGAGCGGAACGACTTCGCCGATGAAGGAATAACGCAGGTACACGGCGTTGTAACCCTGAGCGAAGAAAGCAAGTGCGACACTTTCAGCCTGTGCTTCTGGAATATGCGTGTAAGAGCCGCCGGGGACGATGACCATGGTGGGGAAGGTCGTTTGCCCGTTTTGACCAGGGGCATCGTGCATAAAGCCGCGAAAATAACTGTGATCGTTGATCATGTGTTTGATTGTTTGCATGGCATTCACCTCACTAGGTATGATAGCTCAAATGATGATGCGTGGCGAGGGAGGCGGATTGTGTTTGTCTGGCGCCTGGATTAAACTAGCATCAAATAGAGCGGTGTTTGGTAACAAACCGCTGGAGGGACGAAATGGCAACTAGGATAGAAACAGACCGCTTGGTAATTCGCTCCATGAGTGAGACGGACTTAGCCGACTTTACGGCGATCGTTGAAAATGTGAACGTGGCACAACCAGCGGGGTTTCAAGCAACCAGGACCGAATTTGAAACGCATTTTTTGCTACAACAAACCTTGCACCAGCGATGGATCTGGGGAATTGAATTAGCGGAAACACACCAGTTGATTGGGACGATCGGGCTGTATGGTCGAAGCGATGAAAATGGTCGCCTTGCCCGGGGGGAACGGGACTTGGGCTACATGTTGAACGAAGCATTTTGGGGACGGGGCTACATGAGTGAAGCAGTCGTTGCGGTGTTGAATTACGGTTTTGATCACGGGTTACAGGCGATTTTGGGCTCGTATTTTGCGGATAATGCGCGGTCAGCCGGGATTTTTACAAAGTGTGGTTTTCAGTTCACACATCAGCTTCAGCACGACGAAACGGACTTTTTTGCCCCCGGAAAAGTGGAGCGCTTTTACAAGCTGACCCCGCTTGATTTTTGGCGCGCAACGGGCCCACAGGATTCGGCGAATGACCAGTAGTTTCAGGGGTTGTCGTGACTGTGTGATGTGCTATGATAAAAAGACAAACTGAGCGAAAAAAGTTGAAAAATAATTAATTTGATGAGGCCATGATGGCCAGGTGAACATATGCAATTAACAAAGGGCTTCGAGCAGGCAGCCTGCATTTTGGCATTGCTTGCCACCCAAAAACAAAATGTCCCCTTGACGTCCGTTGTGATCCACACACGGTTAGGGGGCTCACAAACGTACCTGCGTAAAATTATGCGTAAACTGGTTGTGGCGGGGCTGATTCAATCTGTTTCTGGCAACCAAGGCGGCTTTACACTGGGGCGGCCAGCGGATGAAATTAGTGTTTGGGACGCTGTTGTGGCAACCGAGATCATTGATTCATATCCAAATAACGGGCTAATTGATCAAGTTTTTGACGACTTAGAACCACTGGCCAACCGGGGTTCACAAGTATTGACAGATTTATTTGCTGAGGCTGATCGGCGGTATGCCTCCGCACTTCAAGCAGTGTCGGTACACCAAGTGTTGGTCAAAATCTTTCAGTCAACAATTATCCCGACGGTGGATTGGAACGATAGCGTTGAGAACGCAACTCGTTTTACGGAGCAGCTTAAACGGTTACTTCGTGGTGGCCACATGGTGTAGGGAAAGCAAAAGAACCGTTAATGAAAGCGATAAATCGTTAATCGACTAAAAGAAGACTTGCAATTTGCAAGTCTTCTTTTTATACTGTCGTTATATCGAATGAAGAGGTTGCGGCAATCACGAGTCGCTGAGACGAGGACGAACAGGTCCACTGACTTTCAGTAAAAGGGTGCGTCGCCGAAATCACAGGTTGCTGTTTCAATCTAGTGGTTGGGCCGTTGGTTAATAGCTAACGGACTGTCGTGGCAAATAGAAACGCCACGGAGCGCTATCAACGATTGACCAGGATAGATTAAAGGTGGTCGGATTGTTTAGCGTGTCGAATTGACACTTTGTTAAGCAAGCCGACCTTTTTGTTTGTTCAGATTACATCCGGTGCTTCTCTTTGCAAAAAATGGGAGGAACTCGATATGGCAGAAAATGAAAATCGTGCGGTTAACCGGACGTTAAAGACGCGGCATCTTTCGATGATCGCGCTGGGTGGTAGTATTGGAACAGGGTTGTTTGTGGCCTCCGGGTCGGCGATCTCGACAGCCGGGCCTGGTGGGGCATTAGTGGCGTACATTGCCATTGGGCTAATGGTTTACTTCTTGATGACAAGTCTTGGTGAAATGGCGACGTACATGCCACTGACCGGGTCATTTGCGGCGTATTCAACGAAGTTTGTTGATCCCGCATTAGGATTTGCCATGGGGTGGAACTACTGGTTCAACTGGGCCATTACGTTGGCCGTTGATGTTTCCACGGCGGCGTTAGTTATGCAGTTTTGGCTCCCACATGTTCCGGCGTGGATTTTTAGTATCATTGCGTTAGCCATCATTTTTACGATCAACGCATTATCCGTTCGCTCCTTTGGTGAAACGGAATACTGGATGTCCATCGTTAAGGTGGTCACCGTTCTTATTTTCTTAGTGGTTGGGGTCTTCACCATCCTAGGAATCATGGGCGGCCATGCAACCGGCTTTTCTAACCTGACGTACAAGCATGCGCCATTTGTTGGTGGGATTCCGGCGTTACTGTCCGTCTTCGTTGTCGCTGGGTTCTCGTTCCAAGGGACGGAGCTGATCGGAATCGAAGCTGGTGAAAGCGAAACACCAGAAACGAGTATTCCAAAGGCGATCCGGCAGGTGTTCTGGCGGATTTTATTATTCTATATTTTAGCCATTTTTGTTATTGCCTGCATCATTCCCTATACCAGTAAGGATCTTTTGGGATCAAGCGCAACGGATATCGCCATCAGTCCGTTTACGTTAGTCTTCCGCCGTGCCGGGTTGGCTGCTGCGGCTAGTGTCATGAACGCCGTCATCTTGACGTCCGTGATTTCATCCGCTAATTCGGGGTTATACGCCTCAACGCGGATGCTGTATTCACTTGCAAACGAAGGGTACGCGCCAGACTTCTTCGGGAAGACGAACAAGCGTGGCATCCCAATGGCTGCACTGATCGGAACCATGATCATTGGATTACTAACGTTCTTAACCAGTATCTTTGGGCCCCAGTTGTACTTGTACTTGGTGGCGGCGTCTGGGTTGACTGGCTTTATTGCCTGGCTCGGGATCGCCATCAGTCATTATCGGTTCCGGCGGGCATTCGTTAAGCAGGGGCACAAGGTGAGCGAATTGCGCTATCACGCAAAGTGGTTCCCGGTTGGCCCGTTACTCGCGTTTGGCCTTGGAATCATCGTGATTGCAGGCCAGGACATAAAGTCATTTGCAAACTTTGATTTGCAGGCGATCCTGATCACGTACATGAGTGTGCCACTGTTCTTGATTTTGTGGGGTTACTACAAGATTCGGCATAAGACGCACATGATTCCACTGGATCAGGTGGATCTGTCGCCGAAGACACGGTCTGAAAGCTATTCGACCGTTACTGCTGATTCAGAGGTTGCTGGGTCATCAACGGATACGAACACACATACTGATTAAGCTGCAATGCGCATGATGGTCATTGTTAAGGTTTCAAGATAAAGTAATTAAAGCGGCCGCTGTGAGGGGGAACCATTCACAACGGTCGTTTTTTAATGGATGATGATGGCATGAGGCGTTCTCACCTTTTTGTCATGAAATAAATATATTCATGGAAAGGTTGCAAACAATGTAAGCACTCCCCTGCGCTTCATGCCGGGGCTTCTTCGGTTAAACACGGTTATGACAGAACGATTACGATTTATTTTTTTGGCTACAAGATATGCCACTGATTTTTAGACGTGCTACAATATGTAGCAGATATTTAAGGCAAATAATGATTGCGCTAGCTCACGTTGCGTGGTGTCGTGGTGGTGAGCCGTTTAGTGCGCCATTAGCATGTAGGGTAGACAAATTGGCAGCTTAGGACAGAACTTAGGGGAGACAAGACATGATTGTTTTAGCAGGAACGATTGGTGCAGGAAAGACGAGTTTAACGGATCTTCTGGCCACTCATTTGAACACGCAGGCATTTTATGAATCAGTGGAGGACAACCCCATTTTGCCGTTGTTCTATAAAGATCCTAAAAAGTATGCGTTCTTACTGCAGATTTACTTTTTGAACAAACGCATGGATTCCATCAAGGCGTCATTTGCTGATGATGCCAGTGTGATGGACCGGTCAATTTATGAAGACTCACTGTTGTTTCATTTAAACGCCGACTTAGGCCGGTCAACGGAGACAGAAGTGGACATTTACGACTCCCTCATGACAAACATGATGCAAGAATTGCCAGATGCACCACATGCGAAGAACCCCGACTTACTGATTCACATTGATATTTCGTTTGACACAATGTTAGAACGAATTAAAAAACGTGGGCGTGAATACGAACAGATCGATACAGATCCAGACCTGTACGAATACTACAAACAGTTGAATGCACGTTATACGGACTGGTATGAACAGTATAACCATGGTCCAAAGATGAAGATCGATGGTGATCAATTTGACTTCGTTGAAGATCCAACGGCGGCCCAGGCAGTGTTGGCCCAGATTGACGCGAAGTTAGCCGAACTGCAAGTTGCAACGGCATAATTTTTTGAAGCTGATGCTTGCAGGAATGGCGTGAATGGCTTACACTAAAGCCAATTAATGACATAAATAAACACAGTTGTTTTATGCGATGACTTAGAAAGCCGGTGGTTGATGAAAACCGGATCATCGCGCTTCCAGCAACGAATCACGTGGGCGGGTAACTCCCGCACGGCGAAAGTCGTTATCTTGTTTGAGCGCACCAGCGATGGTGAACTTGGGTGGTACCGCGAATTGACGTCATTCGTCCCAATTGATTGGGATGAGTGGCGTCTTTTTTGACTCATTAACCGCATAAAATGGAGGTCAAGCATATGCTAGACATTAAACGAATCCGGACAAATCCGGATGAAGCAAAGGCGCAGTTAGCAACCCGGGCTGTGAAGCCGGAACAAATTGATGACGTGTTAGCGCTGGATGAGAAGCGGCGTGAACTACTTCAACAAACAGAACAATTAAAAGCAAAACGGAACACTGTGTCAGATGCCATCAGTGTTGCTAAACGGAACAAGGAAGACGCAACGGCCCAAATTGCTGAAATGCGAGAAGTGGGAAGCCAAATTAAGGCGCTAGACGTTGAACTGGATGAAGTGCTCACGACGTTTAACGACAAGATGGCGCACTTGCCAAACTTCCCCAATGACACGGACCCTGTTGGCCCAGATGAAAACTACGCCCGTGAAGAACGAAAGGTGGGGGTCATTCCACACTTTGACTTTGAACCTAAAGCGCACTGGGACATTGGTGAAGACCTTGGAATCTTGGACTTTAAACGGGCTGCAAAGGTCTCTGGTGCCCGGTTCGTTTACTACATGGGGATGGGTGCGAAGCTAGAACGCGCCATTTATAACTTTATGTTGGATCAACATGCCGAGGAAGGCTATGAGGAAGTTATTCCACCTTACATGGTCAACAGCGACTCAATGTATGGGACGGGCCAATTTCCCAAGTTTAAGGAAGACGTGTACCAACTGGCCGATGAAGATTTAACGATGATTCCAACGGCCGAAGTGCCATTGACAAACTACTACCGCGCTGAAGTGCTGGACGAAGCCCAATTACCGGTGTACCTGACAGCCTTGTCACCAAGTTTCCGGTCAGAAGCCGGTTCTGCTGGACGTGACACACGGGGCTTAATCCGGATGCACCAGTTTAATAAGGTTGAAATGGTGAAGTACGTGAAACCAGAAGAATCTTACAATGAATTGGAAAAGATGACGACGGACGCTGAGGATATCTTACAAAAATTGGGTTTGGCCTACCATGTCATTACGTTAGCGACCGGCGACATGAGCTTTACGGCAGCCGAGACCCATGACTTAGAGGTATGGATTCCGCATCAAGAAGCTTATCGGGAAATTTCAAGTTGTTCTAACTGTGAAGACTTCCAGGCACGGCGCGCACAAATTCGTTACCGTGACCACGACGGCAAGGTTCACTTGGTTCACACGTTGAATGGTTCTGGTCTTGCCGTTGGTCGGACCGTTGCCGCCATTTTGGAAAACTACCAAAACGAAGACGGTTCTGTCACCATTCCAGAAGCACTGGTTCCTTACATGCACGGTGTAACAAAGATCACTAAAGAAAACGCACGGATGAACTAGGGTTTAACTGACGTTTAAAGTGCACATCATAAAGGTGAGTTTCCGTTTTGGGAGCTCGCCTTTTTATTATGGCAAACAGTGATTATGTAGTCCGTTAATACGGTGAACTGATTGCTAAACAATGATGGGCGGATGGGGAAGCGCAAGGGGCTCATGAAAACGAAAAAAGTTGAAGAAATAAATGGAACAGTATTGACAGTTTTTCATTGAAAATGATATTATCTAATAGTTGTCTGATGAGGAAGAGAGTCAGATGCTGCGGATGTGGCGGAACTGGCAGACGCGCTAGATTTAGGTTCTAGTATCTTTTGATGTGGGGGTTCGAATCCCTTCATCCGCATCAGTATTTGCCGACTTAGCTCAGCTGGTCAGAGCACCGCTCTAGTAAAGCGGGGGTCGGAGGTTCGAATCCTCTAGTCGGCATTGTTCCAAGTTAATATGCGGAAGTAGTTCAGTGGTAGAACATCACCTTGCCATGGTGGGGGTCGCGGGTTCGAATCCCGTCTTCCGCTTTTCGTAACCTTGTTATGAAAATGCACCCATAGCGCAACTGGATAGAGTGTCTGACTACGAATCAGAAGGTTGTAGGTTCGACTCCTACTGGGTGCATCATTAATCGCCACCACCAATCCTGGTGGCGGCGATTTTTTTCGGGATATAGCTCAGCTTGGTAGAGCACTGCGTTCGGGACGCAGGGGTCGCAAGTTCAAATCTTGTTGTCCCGATTACTAGCCATCACCGGTTACGGTGGTGGCTTTTTTTGTTTCTTATGGGTAGCTGAACGGAGTCCATGATGAAAATGATTGGGGGAAACCTGACTTGCGTTAAAGGATTGGCTCTCCACGAACTTTTATGGCATGATGAACGTAACATTTAAAATGAGGATGGCAGAAAATATGGAAACGACTTCAGTAATTTTAGCGGCAATTCAAGCAGCCGACACGATCATCATTCATCGGCACCAACGGCCTGATCCAGATGCACTTGGTTCACAATTTGGGCTTCGAACGTTGATCAAGGCGGCGTTCCCCACCAAAAAAGTGTACGCCGTTGGTGATGTTCCAACGGATTTGGCGTGGCTCGGCTTGCCAGACCAAGTTGCTGACGCGACGTTTGCCAATGCTTTAGTGATTGTTGTCGATACGGCGAACACGGAACGCATCGATGACGGTCGCTACTTACAGGGCCGCGAGTTGATTAAGATCGATCACCATCCGAATGATGACGCATTTGGCGATCCACAATGGGTGTTACCAGAAGCTTCCAGTACGTCGGAACTTATTATGGATTTGGTCAATGCTAGTAACGGTCAATTGCCGCTGACGGCAAAAGCAGCGCGGCTGTTATATGCCGGAATTGTTGGGGATACCGGGCGGTTCTTGTACCCAGCCACGAGTGCTCACACGTTGCAGATTGCGAGTCAACTCCTGGCAACGGGGATTGATGCTGCGGAAGTGAGTCGCCACGAAACTGAACTCTCCCGCGGTGTTGGTCGGTTGATGGGTGATGTTCTGACTGATCTTGAAATTGATGCAAACGGAGCGGCTTATTTTGTGGCAACTCAAGAACGATTGACGGCGTTAAACGTAACAACGAGTGAAGCACACGCGGTGGTTTCAACACCCGGTCGGTTAGAGGATGTCATTGCGTGGCTCCTTGTTGTTGAAAACGCCGACGGAACGTTCCGGGTCCACTTGCGGTCAAAGGGCCCAGTGATCAACGGATTGGCGAAGGGTCACCATGGTGGCGGACACGATTTAGCAAGTGGTGCGAATGCAGCTGATCAAAATGAATTAATGGTAATGAAGACGGAACTTGCGAACCTTGTTCAAAATTGGCGTGCTAATCAGTAATGCAAGCGTTTCACTTGGTTAATGGTTCCTAGTAATGTTACATTGACGGTAACGAACGTTTAAGGGAGTGACGCCATGCTGACACAACGTGAACATGCCGTTGAGGTTTTTGAAAACTGGTTAATACGTGAACACAAAGTGACCCGCGAATTTGAATTGGTCCGTCATTTGGCCCGGTTAGACGCCATCATGACGGGTGATCAAATTGCACCAACCGTTGCCGACCAGGCAGCTGCTCAGGCGGCCAGTCGCTTAAGTAATCATGAATTTTTGAAGTGTCTACTTAAATTACCGTTCCGCCAGCAGGCGTTGACCTCGTCTGGAAAACGGGTGCTTGAATGGTTGCACCAATCGTTGGCTACGGCCCACAGTCATGTGTTTAGCAACGTGGGATTATTACTCGAAATCGTGCTAGATCAAGAGGATAATCATTCAGTGGCACAGTGGGACGACGCAACCATTAAGACGGCGACTAGTTTAGCAAAATTATCGAATGCCCAGCTCCTCACGGTTTTTGCTGAATTGGCTGGGAGTCTTGATGACCCGGTGCACTCGCCAGTGCGCCAAATGGGTGGTCGCCGTTATCATTAACGTTGGCTAAAATAGGTGATTAACTGACCTGTCGTGAACATCTCGTTCTGACGGGTTCTTTTAACGGTGCGAAAGGGTGAAAATATGTCAAAAAAAGGATTACGGTTAACGGTCCTGGCCTGGGGAATTATGATCGTAGAAATGGTGTTACTCACCATGTGGCCAGCGGCGCATTACATCACGCAACAAAATCTCTGGGGCTGGTGGCTCGCGTTAGGGTGTTTGACGCTGAGCTTGTTACTCGGAATTTGGTGGAAAAAACAACGGCGGGGCTTGGTTATTTTGTCGTTGTCGATTGCGGTGGCCGTGCTGTTTAGCCTGTTTACACTTTTGGTCGGCCTATTTTCAGAAACGGGGCTAACACGGTACGCGGTTGGCTTGCTTGCGCTATTGGGGATTAGTTGTGACATTTGGTGGTACGGAACGGTTTATGAACGGCGTAATCGCCTAGTAAAACAGTTTCCGTTTGATAAAACGGATTAATTAATGAAGAAATGTGTTGTGGGGTGTTACAAATGAGGGAGCGAAACGGCCACGTCTTGGTCGGAATTTTATTGGCAAGTGGTGGCGCCATGCTGTGGGGAATCTCTGGCGTTTTTGCCCAAGTGTTATTTACAGGTGCTCATCCAGTGACACCAGCATGGTTGACGGCGGTTCGGATGACGTTTGCAGGCTTACTACTCCTTACTTATAGCGTGGTGACAGGCAAGCATCCGTTTGCCGTATGGAAGACACCACGGGCAGCAGGGCAGCAAGTTTTATTTGGGTTACTAGGACTGATTCCCATCCAATTCTTTTACTTTTTGGCAATTCGGTATGGAAATGCGGCAGTTGCAACAATTCTGCAATTTTTGGGTCCAATCGTTATCGCGTTGTACTACGTCGTGTTTCACCGGGAATTGCCGTCGCGCGCAGAAGCAATTGGCATGGTGTTAGCGTTGCTGGGGGCCTTTTTTGTCGTGACACATGGGCAGCTGAATCATTTAGCTGTTTCGCCAGCTTTGCTCTTTTGGGGATTGATGTCAGCAGTTGCCGTAGCGACGAGTACGTTACTGCCGCGTCCGTTGTTACCGACGTACGGGTCCGTTAATGTTAATGGGTGGGGCTTACTCATTGGTGGGATTGCCATGAATTTCATTCAACCCATTTGGGTCGGCGTGCCGCCGTTAACGACGAAAACCGTTCTGTCCGTTAGTGCAGTGGTTTTATTTGGAACGCTAATTGCGTTTGTTATGTACTCAGTTAGCTTGATGTACATTTCGCCAACCACAGCAAGTTTGCTGGATGCGTTCGAACCACTCGCAGCAACCGTCATTTCGATTACAGTGCTCCACATTCCGTTTGTTTGGGCAGATGGTGTTGGGGGATTGCTGATTATTTTAGCGGTTGTGATGCTATCACTAGGCTATCGAACGCCGAAAAAGGCAGGTTAGTCGATTGTGAGGGCGTCACGTGGAACCGACTTCAAAATTCCCATATTAGTGATATAATTAACATTGATATTAAAAATTGTTGGGGGTAACACACAGTGAAGATTATTGCTTACGGCATCCGCGATGACGAAGAACCTTACGTCGAAGAATGGGCCAAAGAACAAGGAATTGAAGTAAAGGCCGTTAAGGATCTATTAACGGAACAAACGGTTGAACAAGCCGCTGGATTTGACGGCGCCGTTGTGTACCAACAAAAGCCATATACTGGTGCAATTTTGGACCGGTTGGCTGAACTTGGTGTAAAGTACATGTCATTACGGAACGTTGGGGTTGATAATGTCGACGCCGATGCTGTTAAGCGTAACGACATGAAGATCACAAATGTCCCAGCTTATTCACCAGCAGCCATTGCTGAATTCACAGTAACTGAATTAATGCGGTTGTTACGGCGGACACCACAATACGCACATCGCCAAGCAACGGGTGATTTACGGTGGGCACCAGACATTGCCACTGAATTGAACCAGTTGACAGTTGGTGTGATTGCGACTGGCCGGATCGGCCGCGCAGCCATCCAAATCTACCGTGGTTTTGGTGCGAAGATCGTTGCTTATGATGTCTTCCACAACCCAGAATTAGAAAAAGATGGCATCTACGTCGACACTTTGGATGAATTGTATGCCCAAGCTGACGTGATCTCACTGCACGCCCCAGCAACGAAGGAAAACTTCCACATGCTGAATGCGGAAGCCTTTGGCAAGATGAAGGACAACGTGTACATCTTGAACCCAGCTCGTGGGGATTTGATCGACACTGACGACTTGATCAAGGCCTTGGACGACGGCAAGGTTGCTGGTGCAGCCCTTGACGTTTACGAAAACGAAGTCGGGATTTTCAACGAAGACTTTGGTAGTTTCGATGCCATTCCTGACGAACGGTTGAAGAACTTGATGAGCCGTGAAAATGTGTTGGTTAGCCCACACATTGCCTTCTACACGAAGACAGCGGTGCGGAACATGGTGCAATTTGCATTGAACAACAACCGCCAATTAATTGAAACAGACACTGCCGAAAACTTGGTGTCGTTTAAGTAGAAGAGAGCGAAACCTAATGCGATTAGGCCTGCTCATCTAACAGAAAACCCGCACCATGGACTGAACTTTGTCCATGGTGCGGGTTTTCTGTTAGATGAGACGAGGCTTGCATTAGGTTTCGCGTTTGCGAAGCAAAAGAAAGAAACTGATCCACCTAAGACAAGATGGACTGAACTTTGTCCATGGTGCGGGTTTTCTGTTAGATGAAACGAGGCTTGCATTAGGTTTCGCGTTTGCGGCGGTTAAAGTCTGCGGACGGTTTGCTATAATGGTTGTTAAACGAATCAAAATCAGGGGATGTTATTAATGGTGTTTAGTACTCAAGCTAAGGCAGCGGCGTTGCCGTTATGGCAGGCAAGTTTAGACCATCCGTTTATTGAACAGTTAAGTGCGGGGACGTTACCGGAAGCCGTGTTTCGGTACTATTTGATTCAGGATCATCATTATTTACGCGACTTCGCGAAGCTACATGAATTGACCGCGGCGGCAACGACCGATCCGAAAGTGACGGCATTGCTGTTGGAACTCGCCGCTGATTTACGGGCCGGTGAAATGGCGACGCGGGCGACGTACTTTAAGACACTGAAAATCACGGATGATGAAGTCGCTACGACGCCGCTGGCACCAACGACGTATGCGTACACGTCCCATATGTACCGGACGTTGACGGAACAAGGCCCGGAAGCGGCCATTGCCGGATTATTGCCATGTGCATGGTTATACGCCGACATCGGGGAAACGCTGACTGGTAAACAGTCACCAGTCCCAATCTATCAGGCCTGGTTAGACAGCTATCAAGCTGCGAGCTACATGGATGCGGTGGCGACGCAATTAGCGTTGACGGATCGAGTGGCAGCGCATGCTGACGAGCAAACGCAGCAAGCCATGAACGCCGCCTTTAAACGGAGCACGTTTTACGAATGTTCATTTTGGCAAATGGCCCTCGATCAAGAAACGTGGGCATAATGTTTTAGATGATCCCGAACTGCTAACTAAAAGTTAGCAGTTTAGGATCTTTTTTCTGTCACTTCATCAAAAAAACGTGTATAGTAGTCTTCCCATGAAGACCAGAAACTTTATTATGACAACGTTGGGGAAACTTTTTCATTGCAAAAGCCGCGATTCTTCGTATAATAAAGTCAATATTAGTCAAAGATTGGGGTGAGCGAGGATGGAAGGCTCAACGAACATTTCTGATGTGATTGAGAAGTACTTAAAGAGCATTTTGGAAGGCGCTGACCAGGTGGAAATTCGCCGGTCAGACATTGCTGATCAGTTTAATGTTGTCCCATCACAAATCAACTATGTCATTAAGACACGGTTTAACATGCAGAACGGCTACATTGTCGAAAGTAAGCGGGGCGGCGGTGGCTATATCCGGATTGAAAAGGTTGACCTTTTTGCGGACGCAGACATCCTTGATAACTTGTTGAATGATGTCGTGGGGGATTCAATTAACCAGCACGATGCGTATGCGATTATTAACTCTCTGTTTAACGATGGGGTGCTTAAGGAACGTGAAGCGAACATCATTTTATCGGCCATTGATAAGGATACGCTGAACGTGGGTGATCATGATGTTGAATGTACGCTACGCGCCCGGATTCTAATTGGGGTGTTGAACCGCCTTCGATTAGAGAATTAGGTTGGTGGACCACACGTTTGCACAAACGACAAACACGGGTCATTAATGAAAGGCAGGACAGAGATGGATAATTTATTCACACCGAGTGCCAAGGACGTTTTAGTGCTGGCACAGGAACAAGCTAAATATTTCAAACACCAGGCTGTGGGTACTGAACACTTATTGCTAGCCTTAACCATTGAACAAAATGGGATTGCTAGCAAAGTCCTGGATCAGTTCAACGTGACCGAAGAAGACGTTCGTGAAGAAATCGAACGGTTTACCGGCTACGGAACCATGACTAACACAACAAAAGATACCTATTTACCATATTCACCAAAAGCCAAGGACATGTTGACATTGGCCGGTGACGAAGCAAAACGGTTGGGTGCCACTAAGATCGGAACGGAACACCTATTGTTGGCGTTGTTATCAGACGAAACAATTCTGTCATCCCGGATCTTGATGACGTTGAACCTGGATCTAGCGCAAACGCGAAAGATCATTCTACACAAGCTGGGCGTTAACGATTCACCGCGGCGGCGTCAACAAATCGCCAAAGCGAACGCGGCTAAGCAGCCAAAGGAAGGCACGCCAACCTTAGACTCACTGGCACGTGACTTAACGGCCCTGGCGGTTGAAAAACAAATGGATCCTGTGGTTGGCCGTGCTAAAGAGGTTAAACGGGTGATTCAAATTTTGAGTCGTCGGACGAAAAATAACCCCGTGTTGATTGGGGAACCTGGTGTCGGGAAGACTGCCATTGCTGAGGGCCTTGCCCAAAAGATCGTCGCCGGTGATGTGCCAGATAACCTTGCTGACAAACGGTTGATGATGTTAGACATGGGATCACTGGTTGCCGGGACCAAGTACCGTGGTGAATTCGAAGACCGGCTCAAGAAAGTCATCGAAGAAATTTACAACGATGGTCACGTGATCTTGTTTATCGACGAACTTCACACCCTTATTGGTGCTGGTGGTGCAGAAGGGGCAATTGATGCCTCGAACATTTTGAAGCCAGCCCTAGCACGTGGTGAACTCCAAACCATCGGGGCAACGACACTCAATGAATATCAAAAGTACATTGAGACTGACGCTGCGTTGGAACGGCGGTTTGCGACCGTGCAAGTGGACGAACCAACGGAAGCCGAAGCAACCGAGATTTTGATGGGGTTGAAGGGTCGTTATGAAGACCACCACCAAGTTGAAATCACGGATGACGCGGTAACTGAAGCCGTTAAACTATCTTCACGGTACATCACCCAGCGGTTCTTACCGGATAAGGCCATTGATTTGATGGACGAGGCGGCAGCCAAGGTTCGCATTGATGACGCGGGTCACCCAACGAAGCTTGCAAAGCAAGAAGATAAGTTGGCTGAGTTACAGCAACAAAAGGAAGCGGCCATTGAAAACCAGGACTTTGAGGGTGCGGCAGCACTTCGAGAAAAGGAAATGGCGTTACGGAAACGGGTCGACAAATTGGTTGATGAAGCTGATGCTGACAAGCTTGCTGGTAAGCATCAGTATGACTTGAAGGTGACCGGTGAAGATGTCGCCGAGGTTGTTTCTGAGTGGACGGGTGTTCCGTTAACACAGTTACAGAAAAATGAAGAAGCCCGGTTGTTGAACCTTGAAAAGGTGCTTCACAAACGGGTCGTCGGGCAAGATGAAGCCATTTCCGCGGTTTCACGGGCCATCCGGCGGGCACGGTCAGGGTTGAAAGATCCAAACCGGCCAATTGGGTCGTTTATGTTCCTTGGCCCAACTGGTGTCGGAAAGACGGAATTAGCCAAGGCATTAGCCGAAGCAATGTTTGGTTCTGAAGACAACATGATTCGGGTCGACATGTCTGAATATCAAGAACGGTACAGTTCCAGTCGGTTGATTGGGGCAGCACCAGGATATGTTGGTTACGATGAGGGTGGTCAGCTGACCGAACAGGTTCGGAACAAACCATATTCCGTTGTGCTCCTGGATGAAGCGGAAAAAGCTGATACAGAAGTCTTTAATTTGTTATTGCAGGTTCTGGACGATGGCTTTTTGACGGATTCTAAGGGCCGGAAAGTGGACTTTAGAAACACGATTTTGATCATGACCTCGAACCTTGGGGCGACCGCAGTTCGTGACGATAAGGAAGTTGGGTTTGGCGCGGTTAGTGCAACGGATAGTTATAACGCCATGTCTGCGAAAATTCGTCAGGCGTTACGGCAAACATTCCGGCCTGAATTCTTAAACCGGATCGATGAAACGGTGATCTTCCACTCCCTGACAAAGCCAGAACTACACGACATTGTTAAAATCATGGCCACAACGGTCTTGAATCGGGTCGCGGAACAGGGCATCAAGGTTAAGATTACCCCGGCAGCCATTGATGTTGTCGCAGATGCTGGTTTTGATCCTGAATATGGGGCACGGCCAATCCGGCGGGCCCTTCAGACTCAGGTGGAAGACCAGTTGAGTGAAGCCTTGATTGCTGGACAAATTAAAACAAACGATGTGGTGACGGTTGGTGCCAAGGGTGGCAAGATTACGATCACCACCAAAGAACAGCCGACACAAAAAGAGCCAGTTTCTTCAAAATAACAGCGTATTAACCATGACGTTTCGCCATGGTTAATACGCACCCACAAACAGTCACTTATGGATAATTGCCATGGGTGGCTGTTTGTGTCAGTTGAAAGATTACGCCTGCGATTAAAGTTTTATGAGGGTCAGTCGTTCGTAATTGCTTTTTCCTTAGGGAAAGCAGAAACTAAAGGTAATCTGTGAACTAAATTGAATCTATTAATAAGGAGGCGTTTAAATGAGTCGCGAAGAACAGCTGGCGCACACCCGGCGACGCATTTTGGATGCTGCCCGTGAACTGTTTTTGACAAAGGGCTATGCTGAGACCTCGACCCGAGATATTGCCGGGATTGTTGGTATCTCACAACCAGCACTGTATCATCACTTTAGCGATAAAGAACTTATCTTTTTAGAGGTAATTGAAGAGGTTGGCGGTGAACTGGCCACCACGATGACGACCATCATCACGGCAGACCAGGGAAGCGGGTTAGACGTGCTGACGGATCTCACAGCGGCCATGCTTGCGGTGCACCCGCGAGATGCGTTTTCACTGATTCACGGCAGTTTCCGCTACCTAAAGCCGGAAAATAAACGCCGTTTGGGGCAGCTATTCGGCATGGACTACGTGCGACCATTGGCCCAATTCTTTGGTTCAAACAAAGTCACCCTGAAGCCAGGCCTTGATCCGCAAACGGCGGCCAGTTTTTACATGACCAGTTTGGCGCCGTTATTTGCTCAATTTCACCGGCTGGGTGATCCAGAACTGTCGGAACGCGAGCAAATTCAATTCTTGCTGAAACTAATTTTATTTGGTGTTGCGGATGGTGTGAGCGATACCAGTAGCCCTGAGTAAAACCATTGACAACATTAACAAATCAGCGTATATTACTACTTGTATATTACTGTGAATAAAAATCGGGTTGACGATCTATTGTCCGCTAACCCCCTTATAGAAAAGCAAAAGTAGCCTTTAACTGTTTCATTATGGAAGAGCTTCTTTTGCCTTTTTTATGCTCAAAAATCGATTTACAGGTGATTTGTAATCAACTTGTAACATTGATTGGACGGGCTTATTCACCGGAAAACCTCAATCGAAGGAGTGAAGAACTTGGCAGGGCATTTAGTTAAATACGGTAAACACCGGACCCGTAGAAGTTACGCACGCATCAAGGAAGTTCTTGATCTGCCGAACTTGATTGAAATCCAAACGGATTCTTACCAATGGTTCCTAGACGAGGGACTGCGTGACATGTTCGACGACATCATGCCAATTGATGACTTCCAAGGAAACTTGTCATTGGAATTCGTTGACTACCAGTTACTCGAACCAAAATACACTGTGGATGAAGCACGTGAACATGATGCAAACTACTCTGCACCATTGCACGTGACGTTGCGGTTAACGAACCACGAAACTGGTGAAATCAAGAGCCAGGACGTGTTCTTCGGTGACTTCCCGCTGATGACTGATCAGGGGACGTTTATCATCAACGGAGCAGAACGGGTTATCGTATCACAATTAGTGCGTTCACCTGGTGTCTACTACAACGAAGATGAAGACAAGAACGGCCGTGAAGTCTTTGGCGCAACCGTTATTCCTAACCGTGGTGCATGGTTAGAATATGAAACGGATGCAAAGCAAATTTCTTACGTTCGGATCGACCGGACACGGAAGATCCCAATGACGGAACTTGTTCGTGCACTGGGCTATGGTTCTGACGATGAAATCATTGACATCTTAGGTGAAAGTGATGCATTGATGAACACCCTTGAAAAGGATATCCACAAGAATTCTGAGGACTCACGTGTTGAAGAATCCTTGAAGGATATCTACGAACGGTTGCGGCCTGGTGAACCAAAGACGGCTGACTCATCACGGAGCTTGTTGACGGCGCGGTTCTTCGATCCAAAGCGTTACGACACAGCCCCTGTTGGTCGTTACAAATTAAACAAGAAGTTGGACTTACACACCCGTTTGCTGGGCTTAACGTTAGCTGAAACATTGGCTGACCCTGAGTCTGGTGAAGTTATTGCTGAAAAGGGTACTGTGATCGATAAGACTGTAATGGCCGAATTATCACCATATCTGGATCAGGAAGACTTTAAGGCTGTAACGTACACACCTTCTGATGAAGCCGTTGTGACAGAACCAATGACTGTTCAAGTGATCAAGGTCTTCTCAAAGAACGACCCTGAACAAGTTTTGAACATGATCGGTAACGGTCACATTGACTTAAAGAACCACACCATTCAACCAGCTGATATCGTGGCTTCAACCAACTACTTCTTGAACTTACAAGAAGGCATTGGCTCAACGGATGATATCGATCACTTGGGTAACCGGCGGATTCGTTCCGTGGGTGAACTGTTACAAAACCAATTCCGGATCGGGTTATCCCGGATGGAACGTGTGGTTCGTGAACGGATGTCCATTCAGGATGCCGCTACAGTAACGCCGCAACAATTGATCAACATTCGTCCTGTTGTGGCTTCAATCAAGGAATTCTTCGGAAGTTCCCAACTGTCACAATTCATGGATCAAACCAACCCACTGGGTGAATTAACGCATAAGCGGCGTTTATCTGCTCTTGGACCTGGTGGTTTGACCCGTGACCGTGCCGGTTATGAAGTCCGGGATGTTCACTACACCCACTATGGTCGGATGTGTCCCATCGAAACACCTGAAGGACCGAACATTGGGTTGATCAACTCACTGTCCAGTTACGCGAAGGTTAACCGTTACGGATTCATCGAAACACCATACCGGCGTGTCTCATGGGACACACACAAGGTTACTGACCGAATCGACTACTTAACGGCCGACGAAGAAGATAACTTTGTTATTGCCCAAGCCAACTCACCACTGAACGACGACGGTTCATTCGTTGACGACACAGTGTTGGCTCGTTCAAAAGATGAAAATATTGAAACATCATTAGACAGCGTCGACTACATGGACGTTTCGCCTAAGCAGGTCGTTGCGGTTGCCACAGCATGTATTCCTTTCTTGGAAAACGATGACTCCAACCGTGCCCTGATGGGTGCCAACATGCAACGTCAAGCTGTGCCATTGTTGAACCCCCACGCACCACTCGTTGGGACTGGGATTGAATACAAGGCTGCGCATGACTCTGGAGTTGCATTGATCAGTAAGGCTGCCGGAACAGTTGAATTCGTTGACGCACGGCAAATTCGTGTTCGTCGTGAAGACAGCACGCTCGACACTTACAAGTTGATGAAGTTCCGCCGTTCAAATGGTGGTAAGAACTACAACCAACGGCCAATTGTTAGCGTGGGTGACTCAGTTGATGCTGATGAAATCTTAGCTGATGGGCCTTCCATGGAAGGTGGGGAATTAGCCCTTGGGCAAAACCCATTGATCGCCTTCATGACGTGGAATGGTTACAACTTCGAAGATGCCATCGCCATTTCAGAACGGTTGGTTAAGGACGATGTGTACACGTCGATCCATATTGAAGAATATGAATCAGAAGCACGTGACACAAAGCTCGGACCTGAAGAAATGACGCGTGAAATTCCTAACGTTGGTGAAGATTCCTTGAAGGATCTTGACGAACAGGGGATTATCCGGGTCGGTGCTGAAGTTCAAGATGGTGACATCTTGGTTGGTAAGGTTACACCAAAGGGTGTTACTGAACTCTCTGCGGAAGAACGGCTGTTACACGCCATCTTCGGTGAAAAGGCACGCGAAGTTCGTGATACGTCACTTCGTGTTCCTCATGGTGGTGGCGGAATTATCCAGGATGTTAAAATCTTTACCCGTGAAAACGGTGATGAACTGTCTCCTGGTGTTAACATGATGGTTCGGGTCTACATCGCCCAGAAACGTAAGATTCAGGTCGGTGACAAGATGTCTGGTCGTCATGGGAACAAGGGGACCGTTTCAATCGTGATCCCTGAAGAAGACATGCCATACATGCCAGACGGAACACCAATCGACATCATGCTGTCACCAATGGGTGTGCCTTCCCGGATGAACATCGGGCAAGTGCTTGAATTGCATTTGGGAATGGCTGCTCGTAAGTTAGGTATTCATGTTGCAACGCCTGTCTTTGATGGTGCGCAAGACGAGGATATCTGGTCAGCCGTTAAGGAAGCCGGAATGCCTGATGACGCTAAGTACATTCTGTACGATGGGCGGACTGGTGAAGCCTTTGATAACCGGATTGCCGTTGGTGTGATGCACTACCTGAAGTTGGCCCACATGGTCGACGACAAGATCCACGCCCGTTCAATCGGACCTTACTCATTAGTTACGCAACAACCACTTGGTGGGAAAGCGCAATTTGGGGGCCAACGGTTTGGTGAAATGGAAGTTTGGGCCTTGGAAGCTTACGGTGCCGCTTACACGTTACAAGAAATTTTAACGTACAAGTCAGATGACGTTGTTGGTCGTGTAAAGACCTATGAAGCCATCGTTAAGGGCGATCCAATTCCAAAGCCTGGTGTGCCAGAATCATTCCGTGTGTTGGTCAAGGAATTACAAGCCTTAGGTCTGGACATGACGGTGCTGGACAGCAACAAACAAGAGATCGAACTGCGTGACATGGATGAAGACGAAGACGATGTTGTCAACGTTGATGCGTTGAGTAAGTACGCTGCTGAACATCCCGTTGACGAAAAGACGGATGATCAACACCCAGCGACAAACGCAACGGAACAACCAGCACCTGTTGAAAAATCTGAACACACAACAAACGAATAGTGTGATCTGTCACCATTGAAAATGAGAGGGAGGTCAATCCTTTGATTGATGTCAACAAATTTGAAAGCATGCAGATTGGGCTTGCATCGCCCGACAAAATCCGCAGCTGGTCATATGGTGAAGTTAAGAAGCCAGAGACCATCAATTACCGGACATTAAAGCCTGAACGTGACGGGCTGTTCGATGAACGGATTTTTGGACCCACGAAGGACTGGGAATGTGCCTGTGGTAAGTACAAACGGATCCGTTATAAGGGTGTTGTTTGTGACCGTTGTGGTGTTGAAGTTACGCGTTCTAAGGTTCGTCGTGAACGCATGGGCCATATCGAATTAGCTGCCCCAGTAACCCACATCTGGTACTTCAAGGGAATCCCAAGCCGGATGGGCTTAGTTCTTGACATGAGCCCACGGGCTTTGGAAGAAGTGATCTACTTCGCTTCTTACGTTGTCTTGGAATCAGGGAACACACCATTAGAACGCAAGCAATTGCTGTCCGAACGTGAATACCGTGAAAAGAAAGCCCAATACGGGAATGAATTCCAGGCTGAAATGGGTGCCGAAGCCATTCGGAAGCTGTTAGCGACCGTTGACTTAGACAAGGAAGCCGTTACTTTGAAGGAAGAACTGAAGGAAGCTTCTGGTCAAAAGCGGACGCGTGCCGTTCGACGTTTGGACATTTTGGAAGCCTTCCTGCAATCCGGTAACCGTCCTGACTGGATGGTTATGGATGTTGTTCCGGTTATTCCGCCTGACTTACGGCCAATGGTTCAGTTGGAAGGTGGCCGGTTCGCCACTTCTGACCTGAATGATTTGTACCGTCGGGTTATCAACCGTAACAACCGGTTGAAGCGGTTATTGGACTTAAACGCACCAGGAATTATCGTTCAAAACGAAAAGCGGATGTTACAAGAAGCCGTTGACGCCTTGATCGATAACGGTCGTCGCGGCCGTCCTGTTGCTGGTCCTGGTAACCGGCCATTGAAGTCACTGTCACACATGTTGAAGGGTAAGCAAGGACGGTTCCGTCAAAACTTACTTGGGAAACGTGTTGACTACTCCGGCCGTTCTGTTATCGATGTTGGACCAACGCTGAAGATGAACCAAATGGGACTTCCTGTGCCAATGGCCATGGAACTCTTCAAGCCATTCATCATGAAAGAATTGGTTAAGCGTGAACTCGCTTCAAACATCAAGAACGCGCGGCGGAAGATTGATCGTCAAGATAACGATGTTTACGATGTCTTAGAAGACGTTATCAAGGAACATCCAGTGTTACTGAACCGGGCCCCTACCTTGCACAGACTTGGGATTCAAGCATTTGAACCCGTGCTGGTGTCAGGGAAGGCCATGCGGGTTCACCCACTGGTGTGTGAAGCCTACAACGCCGACTTTGATGGTGACCAAATGGCCATCCACGTACCGTTGTCTGACGAAGCGCAAGCTGAAGCACGGTTATTGATGTTAGCTGCTGGTCACATCTTGGCACCTGCCAATGGTCGTCCAGTGGTTACACCATCACAAGATATGGTTATCGGGAACTACTACCTGACAACTGAAGAAGCTGGCCGTGAAGGTGAAGGGATGATCTTTAAGGATCTGAACGAAGCCCGCGTTGCTTACCAAAACGGTTACGTGCACTTGCACAGCCGGATTGGTGTGCAAACGTCATCCATGACGAACAAGCCATTTACAGATGACGAACGTCAGCACATCTTGATTACGACCGTTGGGAAGATGATCTTTAACGCCATCTTGCCAGAAGAATTCCCATACTTGAACGAACCAACGTCAGCAAACCTGACGGATGGTGTGGACGACCGGTTCTTCTTGGAACCAGGCGCTGATTTGAAGGCTGTGTTGAGCAATCAACCACTGAACGATCCGTTTAAGAAGGGCTTCTTGGCCGACATCATTGCCGAAGTTTACAAGCGTTACAAGGTAACAGCAACGTCACTTCTGTTGGACCGGATGAAGGACCTAGGGTACTACGAATCCACGAACTCCGGTCTGACCGTTGGGATTGCTGATATCTCAACGTTGAAGACAAAGAATGACATCGTGCTTGACGCACGTAAACAAGTTTCAACGATTTCAAAGCAGTTCCGTCGTGGGTTGATTACCGATGACGAACGTTACCAACGTGTGATCGACGTTTGGAACACTGCCAAGGATGACATCCAAGAGCAACTGGTTGACTCAATGGAATGGAATAACCCAATCTTCATGATGAGTGATTCTGGTGCCCGTGGTAACATTTCTAACTTTACGCAACTTGCCGGAATGCGTGGTTTGATGGCTGCGCCTAATGGTCAAACGATGGAACTGCCAATCGTCTCAAACTTCCGTGAAGGGCTCTCTGTCTTGGAAATGTTTATTTCCACCCATGGTGCTCGTAAAGGGATGACCGATACGGCCTTGAAGACTGCCCAATCTGGGTACCTGACTCGTCGTTTGGTTGACGTTGCGCAAGACGTTATTATTCGTGAAAAGGATTGTGGTACAGACCGTGGTCTGACCATTCACGCCATCACGAACGGTAATGAAATGATTGAATCATTGTACGAACGGATGCTCGGTCGTTACGCAATGAAGACAATCTACCACCCAGAAACGGGTGAAATCATTGTTAATGCTAACCAAATGCTGGATGAAGACGCTGCGCAAGCAGTTGTTGACGCCGGCGTGACGGAAGTTGTGATTCGTTCAGCCTTCACTTGTAACACCCAGCACGGGGTTTGTGAACGTTGTTATGGACGGAACATGGCAACTGGTGACCGTGTTGAAGTTGGGGAAGCTGTTGGGACAGTTGCCGCTCAATCAATCGGTGAACCAGGGACGCAATTAACAATGCGTAACTTCCATACCGGTGGTGTTGCCGGGGATGATATCACTCAAGGGCTTCCTCGTGTTCAAGAAATTATTGAAGCGCGGAACCCTAAGGGTAAGTCAGAAATTTCCGAAGTTACTGGGACGATTGTTTCAATCGAAGAAAACCCAGCTGAACGGACGAAAGAAGTTACGGTTAAGGGTGAAGCCGAAACACGGTCATACACGTTACCATTACGGGCCCGTATGCGGGTTGCTGAAGGTGACTTTATCCACCGTGGTTCAGCCTTAAACGAAGGGGCCATTGACCCTAAGGAATTACTGAAGGTTCGTGATGTGTTATCGACCGAAAACTACTTACTCCGTGAAGTCCAACGGGTTTACCGGATGCAAGGGGTTGGGATCGCCGATAAGCATATTGAAATCATGGTTCGTCAAATGATGCGGAAGCTCCGTGTTATGGACCCAGGTGACACTGATATGTTACCAGGAACGTTGATGGATATTGCTGACTTCAAGAATGCCAACACGAAGACGCTGATTGCTGGTGGGATTCCTGCTACTAGTCGGCCAGTGATCCTTGGGATTACCAAGGCTGCCCTGGAAACAAACAGTTTCTTATCAGCCGCTTCCTTCCAAGAAACAACGCGTGTCTTAACGGACGCCGCAATTCGTGGAAAGAACGACCCATTAGTTGGGTTGAAGGAAAACGTTATTATCGGGAAGATCATTCCTGCCGGGACTGGGATGCCAGATTACCGGAAGATTCAGCCTAAAGAAGCTGAAGTGACCGGAACGGAAGGCGTTTACTCCATCAGTGATTTAGAAAAGAAGATGCGTGAAGAAGACGCCAGAAACTAATGGGTGACCATTAGTGAGGTACATGTGACTTCATGTGTTAACGAAAACGGGACTCGACCATTACGGTTGAGTCCCGTTTTTTTGTGGGGTGAATAATGGGTAAGCTCTGTCGACCGAAAACGCGAGCCAGACCACAGACTTTTTTCAGGTGACGTAAACACCGAACTCATGGACTAGAAACGTCTGTATAGTGAGGGCTGTGTTGGTTTTTTCTGCCGAAAACGCGAGCCAAACCACAGGCCTCTTTCTCATCTAACGAAAAAATGCACTTATGGACATGAACCGTTCAAATGCCTAGTTCTAGCTGCCGAAAACGCGGGCCAAACTACAGACCTCTGTCTCATCTAACATAAAAATGCACTTATGGACATGGAACCGTCCAAATGCTAGTTCTAACTGCCGAAAACGCGAGCCAAACCACAGGCCTCTTTCTCATCTAACGAAAAAATGCACTTACGGACATGAACCGTCCATAAGTGCATTTTTACGTTACCTGAGTAGGCCTAACCGTGGTTTGGCTCGCGCTTTCTATCTAAACATTGTCTTTGTTGCCCGCGCCATTACCTTCGGGCTCTTCTCGTAGTGGTGCATTGGTGTCATTTCGGTTTCTGGAATTCCTAAGAACGTGTACACAGCCAGCTGCGCACAACGGAACGAATACTGTTCAGTGAAGACCATGTCAAACGGCATTTCCGCAAACTGACTGATAAAGGCCAGGTTGTGGCTGTGCTTTGGAACAACTAACGGTCTGTCACCGACTGCACGCCGGTTAAAGAGGGCGCTTGCGTAAGGCATGTAAACAGGGATGACATTGACAGTGGTTGCCATTAATTCATCGGTCCGATTAGCAATGCTATCACGGCTATCGTCCACTTCGTTTAGGTGGCCAAGAACTTCCGTTAAGATCTCTCGACCAGTCATCTTGATGTATTCCTTGTCCACATAATCACCATGGCGCCGTGGGTACATGACGTAGCCCCAGAAGACCGTTTCGTTTTCCTTTTGGGCGTGGAAGTGTGGTTGGTGATGCACCACGATGGACATCAGCCCAGTACTATCGACCCAGGTGTTGAGGGCGTTACCAGGTTGTTGTTGTGTAATCCGGGTAATTTCGTTTAGAAGGTCATGGTTGTCATTGGTGACGGTGAAACTCATCCATTCACTTTGTTGACGATCATTGAAGAATTTATCTGGATGACCCAGGTCATAGAAGTGACCGGCAGCTTGCTTCCAGAGTTGAGCACTTGGCGCATATTCATGGTTTTCAACCAGTGGCGTATCCATGTCCCCGTAAGAAGAACTGTCCGTGATGGAACCATTTGTATCAAACACAAAGTCATGTTCATCAACATCTTGATGGCCAGGCTTGTTGGCGTTATCGACTTCTTCGTAATCAAAACCAGTCACAATGATGTCGTCACGTAACGGTGTGTCCTTAAAGGTTAACGCGGTGATTTTACGATTATTAACAAACGTAACACCATGATCACTCAAGAATTTCCGCATTGGTAGAATTAAGCTTTCGTACTGATTGTACGGTGTCCGCGTGACACCCTCCAGTGTGTTGATGCGGCTAAATTCAAGGATCATCCGGTTCATATACCGGCGGAGTTCCATTGCTGAACTTTGACGTTTGAACGCGAACGTTGTTTGCCACATGTACCAGAAGTTTGTGGTAAAGAAGTGTGGGGAGTCAGCAAACCAATCGTCGATCCCGATATCATTTAGCTTAGCTTCCTTACTTTCTGGCATCATCATCAACTTGGTGAGCAAGACTCGGTCGAGGTTGTTAAACTGCATGTGTGAATAATCATTTTGGTCGCCCTTATTACGAATCCCGTTAACCTTGTCCATTAAACGGGCAACGTCGTGGGTTGGGTGCGCATGATCAAAATCAAGGATTTCTTCAGTGACAGATTTTTCAGGATGGTCTAAGGATGGGACAAACCGCATGAGATCCCAGAGATTTTCATACGTCTCTTCATTCAGCATCCGGCCACCCTTAGCAAGGTACCCCTTGGTGTTAGCGAGGGCCTGGTTACTGTATTCATTAGTGTAATCTGCGGTTGGCGCACCATCGTTTGCACCGTGCGTTTCAAGGCCGTACATGGTGATTTGGTCACTATTCCAGCCACCATCGCGAATTAAATAGAGTCCTGCGGCAAGGTTCCCGATCCCAGTTCCAATCATATAAGCATGTTGTGCCATATCTTCACTCACTCCTTTGATTGTTGTGGCGCGTGATTTCCGTTTCGAATCGTAGTTAAAAGGTGTTCGACTTGATCCAGCGCAGCAGTGACAGTTAACCGGTAACGGTGGTGAAGACCATCGCGAGTCGGTTCAACAAGTCCAGCTTGACGCAAGATCTTTAAATGGTGTGACACGGCAGGTTGTGACAGGTTCATCTGTGCGGTGAGTTCTGTCACCGTCAACCCATTTTTTAAATGGGCCCCCAGCAGGATAATTAGCCGTTGCCGGTTTGAATCCGCCAAGGTGTTTAAGAGGTCCAGGTTGGCAATGAACTCGTCCAGTGCCCGCTGTTGGCCAGCCGTTAACTGTGACTCAACCACAAAACCACCGCCTCTCCATTAATATATTTAACTACATGAATATGGTACGGCCGTTGAATCATTTTTGCAACCGTTTACACTTGCCTGCCGAATGGGTGCTAGGGGAGAATCATTAACGTTAAACAACTACCGATCCAGAGGGCCGGGAAGAATGGCAGACGCTGCCTGGAAGCCGTTCTCCAAGCGAATAGCAGAAAGACCCAGCAGGCTAGAAAAATGATTACTAACGTCCGCGTTGTGTCGAACCACAGCCAAAGGATCACCATAAGGTCGAGGTCGCCAGCACCGATCACAGGCCAATACCGACAACATGCTTGTAGAAGTAAATAACCAAGGATAACAAGCATAAGGGGCCACCACGAGCGCTGGGCCCAAAGATAGTGTGTCATTGATAGACCAGCTAATTGAGTCAGCCCACTAGCACTGACAGTTTGGGTGCGGTGGTCTTGAACACTGAGCGCTAATAAAGCAAGACAAAAACATGCGGTTAGGATGGTTTGCGGCAGTGACTGACGAGTGACGGTCATTGCAAGTGTGCTGCCAGCGAGAATTTCAACGAGTAGGTAGTGTTCACTGATAGGGTGATGACAAAAGTGGCACCGTCCGTGCTGAATAAGCCACCCAATGCAGGGCCACAATTGCCACCAAGTTAGGGGATGATGGCAGTGATCACAACAAGAACGGGCGACCAGTAAGGGGCGGTTAGTGAGGCAACGCTGCGTGGTGCAAACGATCCCAGACGCAAAGATCGTGCCGTAAATAAAGGTGACAAGCGGGATAAAAGCTGATATCATAAGCGTCATGCTCCCTTTCGTAGGGGTTCCGGTGGTGTTAGTAACGACATACGGTAATAAAGTCGTTTTTAATGAACAAATTTGCTGTTATTTCGCCGTTTTTTCCGCCGGAGCGCTTGACGCCAGTAGGTGAGGATGATATTCTGTTAAAGGTGCTTTTTTGTGAAAGTGTCTGCCATCCATGGCGGCTGGAGCTAAAACAGCAATCATACTGGAAAACAGATTTGGGTTTTCTTTTTTTAATACCAAAAAAAGAACCGCCTGGATGTGTGGACTTAAACTTAAACCAAAAATTGGAAGGAGGACTTTTAGATGCCAACGATTAACCAACTCGTTCGTAGTGGTCGTAAATCTAAAACGTCAAAATCAGATGCCCCAGCATTAAACTTCGGGTATAACAGCTACAAGAAGGAACAAACTAACAACGCTGCTCCTCAAAAGCGTGGGGTTGCCACTCGTGTCGGAACCATGACACCAAAGAAGCCTAACTCAGCTTTGCGGAAGTACGCCCGTGTTCGTTTGTCTAACTTGATTGAAGTTACGGCTTACATTCCTGGTATCGGTCATAACCTGCAAGAACATAGTGTTGTTCTTATCCGTGGTGGCCGTGTTAAGGATTTACCTGGGGTTCGTTACCACATTATCCGTGGTGCTCTGGATACTGCCGGTGTTACTGACCGGAAACAAAGCCGTTCTAAGTACGGTACTAAGAAGCCTAAGGCTTAATCAAGAAAGGAAGATAAACGATGGCTCGTAAAGGACATATTCCAGCACGTGAAGTGTTGCCAGACCCAATTTATAACTCAAAACTGGTTACCCGTTTAATCAACCGCTTGATGTTAGACGGTAAGCGGGGAACTGCTTCAACGATTTTATACAGTGCCTTTGATCAAATCAAAGAACAAACTGGTAACGAACCGTTAGAAGTATTTGAAGAAGCAATGAACAACATCATGCCTGTAATGGAAGTTAAGGCCCGCCGTGTTGGTGGTTCTAACTACCAAGTGCCAATCGAAGTTCGTCCAGAACGTCGGAGCACATTAGGCTTACGTTGGTTAGTTCAATACTCACGTTTACGTGGGGAACACACCATGACAGAACGTTTAGCACGTGAAATCATGGATGCTGCCAACAACACTGGTGCTTCTGTTAAGAAGCGTGAAGATACGCACCGGATGGCAGAAGCCAACCGTGCCTTCGCACATTACCGTTGGTAAACTAAACTGGCCGTTTGGCTGGCAGCACCCCTTGACACCCATCTTGCAATGCGGTGTCATTTTTGGGATTTAGGCAAAACAAGCGAATTAATTTTTAAAGGAGATAACAATGGCTAACAAACGTGAATTTCCACTCGAAAAAACACGTAACATCGGGATCATGGCCCATATCGATGCCGGTAAAACAACGTTAACTGAACGGATTCTTTACTATACTGGTAAGATCCACAAAATTGGTGAAACCCATGATGGTGCTTCACAAATGGACTGGATGGCCCAAGAACAAGAACGTGGGATTACCATTACATCAGCCGCTACAACGGCTGAATGGAACAAGAACCGGATTAACATCATCGATACACCAGGACACGTGGACTTCACAATCGAAGTTGAACGTTCTCTACGTGTGTTGGATGGTGCCATTGCCGTTCTTGACGCCCAAGCTGGTGTTGAACCTCAAACAGAAACTGTTTGGCGTCAAGCATCAACTTACGACGTTCCTCGTATCGTTTTCGTTAACAAGATGGACAAGTTGGGTGCCAACTTCGACTTTTCTGTTGAATCATTAGGCGACCGTTTGGATGCGAACGCACACGCTGTTCAAATGCCAATTGGTGCCGAAGATGACTTCGAAGGGGTTATCGACCTGATCGAAATGAAGGCCGACCTTTACGATGAAGATGCTTTAGGGACTGAATGGGACACTGTTGATATCCCAGAACAGTACGTTGAAGAAGCACAAAAGCGTCGTGACGCATTGGTTGAAGCTGTTGCTGAAGCCGATGAAGCTGTGATGGAAAAGTACTTGAACGGTGAAGAAATCAGCAAGGATGAACTGAAGGCTGGAATTCGTCGCGCAACGTTGACGAATAACTTCTTCCCAGTTCTTGCCGGTTCTGCCTACAAGAACAAGGGTGTTCAGATGTTGATGGATGCCGTTGTTGACTACTTACCATCACCAATCGATGTTAAGCCTTACACGGCCATTGATCCTGAAACTGACGAAGAAGAAGATTTGGTTGCCGGTGATGACAAGGACTTCGCTGCCTTGGCATTTAAGGTTGCCACTGACCCTTACGTTGGTCGGTTAACGTTTATCCGTGTTTACACGGGGACGTTGGAATCAGGTTCTTACGTGCTGAACGCAACAAAGGACAAGCGTGAACGTGCTGGTCGTTTGTTACAAATGCACTCTAACCAACAAAACGAAATTCCTGAAGTCTTCTCTGGTGATATCGCTGCCGTTATCGGTTTGAAGAACACCACAACAGGGGACTCCTTGACTGCCGTTGACCACCCACTGCACCTTGAATCAATGGTCTTCCCTGACCCAGTTATCCAAGTTGCCGTTGAACCTAAGACGAAGGCTGACCAAGACAAGATGAACAACGCCTTGCAAAAGCTTTCTGAAGAAGACCCTTCATTCCGTGCTGAAACGAACCCTGAAACAGGTGAAACGTTGATCTCTGGGATGGGTGAACTTCACTTGGACATCATCGTTGACCGGATGCGTCGTGAATTTAAGGTTGACGCCACTGTTGGTGCACCTCAAGTTGCGTACCGTGAAACGATCACGAAGAGCGTTCAAGTTGAAGGTCGGTTTATCCGTCAGTCCGGTGGTAAAGGTCAATATGGGGATGTTTGGATCGAATTCACACCTAACGAAATGGGTGGGGGTTACGAATTCGAAGATGCCATTGTCGGTGGGGTTGTTCCTCGTGAATACATCCCTTCAGTTGACCAAGGTTTGAAAGAAGCCATGGCTAACGGGATGCTTGCCGGTTACCCAGTTGTTGACGTAAAGGCCAAGCTTTACGATGGTAGTTACCATGATGTCGATTCATCAGAATCTGCATTTAAGATTGCCGCTTCATTGGCATTACGTGAAGCTGCTAAGAAGGCTGCCCCAGTTATCCTTGAACCAATCATGAAGGTCGACATTGTCGCACCTGAAGACAACCTTGGGGATGTTATGGGTCACGTAACCGCTCGTCGTGGAACAATCGATGGGATGGAAGAACGTGGGAACTCACAAGAAGTTCACTCATTCGTACCATTGTCAGAAATGTTTGGCTACGCAACGACACTGCGTTCATCAACGCAAGGTCGTGGGACTTTCACAATGACATTCGACCACTACGCTGCTGTTCCTAAGGCTGTGCAGGAAGAAATTGTTAAGAAAAATGGTGGTAACCACCACGAAGACTAATTTTAATTAGTCGACGATATAAAAACGTGTTGAGAAATTTTCTCAACACGTTTTTTGTTGCTCAAATTTAGAGCTACTTAGTAATTATCCCGGGTGAAAGCACCAGGCACCAAGTTACCGCCCTTACCTACAAGGGTGGCCAGGAGCTTAGCAGTTTCAGCCATGATGTGATCGGCTGTTTCTTGGTTAGCAGCTGTTAGTGCAGTGGTCAAGGTAGTTCCGCTCTGATTGGCCATGGCAGCGTCAATTTCGTTAACGCGGTGGTGACCATACCCCAACGTCTTTTCTTGGTAACTTTCGACATCACTGATTAAAGCTTGGAAATGGTCCGCAGTAATTAATGAAATCAACCGGTTAGCCCAGTAGGCGTTGTTACTGTCGAGCACGGCGGTGGTGTCACGGTAGCTTGCCGGGGTATCTGTGACGTTAGTAAAGAATGGCACCAACGTATTGAACGGATTGGCAGCCATGGCAACCCACTGAATGGCAGAGCGTTCAGCTGGAACGTTTGGCCGCAATTGAAGCACGCAAAGTTCTTGGGTCCGGTTAATGCCGATTGGCCGGAACGGGGCCGTTTCCTTTGTGGCACCCACAGCAAACGGATCGTACGGTGTGTCTTGGTAATGTGAACTCAAAACAAACTTGATGTCTTCAATGGTGATTTTACGATCGGCCCGGCAAATAAACGGGAGGTCGTCACTCATTGGTGTTTTACCGGTGACACTGTCAGGACTGAAGTAACGTTGTGCGTACCAAGCCCGCGGCGTGTTATAGTGATGGTCTAACTGTGAGTGGGAACCAAAGATTTCGCGGAAGTTAAAGTGATCACCAAGGTTGAGGTGGTTTTCTTCAGCAAACGTTTCAAGATCGTCGGCAAACATAAAGTTACTTGTGTCGGCAAAGTTGACTTCCTGAATTCCAGTTTGGTTAGGGGCAACGACGTAAGCATCATCGGGCACACGTTGCGCAACCCAGTGATGGCCGCCAGCCGTTTCCATGTACCAAATCTCGTTAAGATCTGAAAAGATAATGCCGTTTGTTTCGTAGGTCCCGTGGTCCTTTAGTAACTGGCCGACCCGTGTTACCCCTTCACGAGCAGAGTGAATGTAGGGGAGGGTGATGGTCAAAAGGTCTTCTTCACCCAAACCATCAGCGACAAGTGGATCGGCGCCGAGGACACGCTCGTTAGTCGTAATGGTTTCGGTAGCACTCATGGCAATGTTTTCACTGTTGATCCCGGCTTCACCCCAGATCCCACTATCAGGCACCGCGTTTGGAATGGCGGTGTAGCGAAGGGGATCGTCAGGAAGTGTCAGTGTGAGTTTACTCAGCTTGGCGTGGTAGTCGCGCGGCTGATCATCCGGTTTGACAACAATAAACTTTTTAGGATCAACTGCCGTGCCGGCGTCTTCATTACGTGCAATTAAGGTCGAACCGTCATAGCTGGCGTTTTTCCCAACTAGAATGGTCGTACAGGTGCTAAATTCAGATAGTGACATGAACGTAACCTCCAAAATTAGATTAAGTAACTAGTAACGAACCTAACCTCATGGTACCACTAATCAATGCTTGGCGAGTTAACCGTAAAGGAACCCTATATTATAGAAGAAACTAGTCAACAATCGTCGCACCCATGGCGTGTTCAAAGTGGTTCAGTGCCCAGGCGTGCCCGGTAGGATCAAACGATGCAACGGCAGTCCGGTGAACGGTTAGGTCGTAATCAAGGTCATAGGCATCAACGGCGGTATGCAGGACACAGATGTCGGTGCAAACGCCGGCTAGATGAAGGTCTGTGATCTGTCGTTGACGAAGGTAACTATCTAATCCGGTGTTCGCGAAAGCACTGTACCGATTCTTATCCATAAAGTGAACGTGTGAATCGTTTTGGTGGGTCGCATACCAGTCAGCAAGCTGGCCGTAAAGTTCCCGGCCCCAGGTCTTGGCAAGGTTGTGAGGTGGATAGAGCGCGGTTTCTGGATGATACGGATCGTTTTCTTGGTGAAGATCCGTTGGTAAAATCACGGCATCACCATGATCTAAAAAAGAATTTGCAAGGTCAATGATGGGGTGCTCGAGGGCCTGGCCAACAGAACCAGTCGTTAAGGCCCCGTCTGTTGCAACAAAATCGTTGGTGTAATCAATGATGAGTAACGCACGCATGAGCAAAACCTCCTTGGGTTGATGTGCTTTCATTATATCGGCAATGAGAGAAAAAAACTTCGAAAAACTTTTATTGAAAAAATTAGCCGAATGTCAAAAAGTTACAGATATGTTTCAATGCGGGAAAAGTAAATAAATCCTTGTCATTAAAGGTTTCAGCTGGTATAGTAGGTAAGTGCTTGTGCGAGAGAAGGGGTTAAACACCCCTGAAACGCCTGGCAACAAGCGAGCGTTGATGTAAAAGATTGCGACACACCCGGCCGCTTTGCCACGGGGGTGCGTCGGTAACTTTTACGGAGTTAGCCTATTTAATAAAAATAGACGTTAGGAGGGAACAATTATGGCAAGTAAGAAAATTCGGATTCGCTTAAAGGCTTATGAACACCGGATCCTTGATCAGTCAGCTGACAAGATCGTGGAAACGGCAAAACGGACTGGTGCTGAAATCGCAGGACCAATTCCATTGCCTACTGAACGCACACTTTTCACTGTGTTACGTTCACCACATAAGTTTAAGAAGTCACGTGAACAGTTCGAAATTCGGACTCATAAGCGTTTAATCGACATCGTGAACCCAACTGCTAAAACAGTTGATTCATTGACTAAGCTTGAATTGCCAAGTGGTGTTGATATCGAAATCAAGCTTTAATTCTTGGTTTCATCTTGTTCCACGACGAGCGATCGTCGCTAAACTACAAAAATTACATTATATCGGAGGTGTATTCATGACCACTAAAGGAATCTTAGGGAAAAAGGTCGGGATGACGCAGGTCTTCACGGAAAACGGTGAATTAGTTCCCGTTACTGTTATCGACGTTACACCTAACGTAGTGTTGCAAGTTAAGACTGTTGAAAATGACAGTTACAACGCAATCCAGTTAGGTTTCGGCGACAAACGTGAAGCACTGTCTAACAAGCCCGAACAAGGTCATGTAGCAGCAGCAAAAACGGCTCCTAAGCGCTTCGTTCGTGAAATTCGCGATGTTGAGCTTGGAGACATTAAAGTCGGTGACGAGCTTAAAGCAGACGTCTTCGCAGAAGGCGAAGCAGTCGACGTCACGGGAATCACAAAGGGTCATGGGTATCAAGGTAACATCCATAAGGATGGTCAAAGCCGTGGGCCTATGGCGCATGGTTCTCGTTACCACCGTCGCCCAGGTTCATTGGGTGCCGTTATCAACCGTGTTTTCAAGGGCAAATTGCTGCCAGGCCGCATGGGTAACAACAAAGTAACCATGCAAAACCTGAAAGTTGTTCGCGTT
This sequence comes from Furfurilactobacillus sp. WILCCON 0119, assembly GCF_053471565.1. NCBI lineage: Bacteria > Bacillati > Bacillota > Bacilli > Lactobacillales > Lactobacillaceae > Furfurilactobacillus > Furfurilactobacillus sp. WILCCON 0119. The sequence goes on along the minus strand of NZ_JBPCCV010000006.1, from coordinate 119,884 downwards.
GACTTGGAAAACAACGTTCTGTTGATCAAGGGTAACGTTCCTGGTGCCAACAAGTCATTCGTAACAATCAAGAATTCTGTTAAGGCCGGTTTGAAGAAGAACAACCGCCATAGCGAAAAATAGTTTAAGGGAAGGGAGGACAAACAGTTATGACTACCAGCGTTGATTTATTCAAGCAAGATGGTAAGAGTGCCGGAACGGTTGAATTAAACGATGCCGTTTTCGGAATCGAACCAAACAACAATGTCATCACCGATGCCGTATTGATGCAACGCGCTTCATTACGTCAAGGAACTCACGCCGTTAAAAACCGGAGTGCCGTTTCTGGTGGTGGTAGAAAGCCATGGCGCCAAAAGGGTACCGGTCGGGCTCGTCAAGGGTCAATCCGTTCACCACAATGGCGTGGCGGTGGGATCGTCTTCGGACCAACCCCACGTTCATATGCTTACAAGCTGCCTCAAAAGGTTCGCCAATTAGCTATGAAGTCAGTATTATCACAAAAGGTTTTGGACAAAGCCTTAGTTGTTGTTGATGTCTTGGACTTCAAGACACCAAAGACTTCTGAATTTGCCACGGTTTTAAACAACCTGAAAGTTGCTGAAAAGACCCTTGTTGTGGTTGAAGATGACAACGAAAACGCAGCTCTGTCTGCACGTAACTTAGCTAATGTCACTGTATTGACTGCTAAGGGCGTTAATGTTTTAGATGTTGTTAACAACGACAAGATGGTGATTACCCAATCTGCTCTTTCTCAGGTAGAGGAGGTGCTCGCATAATGGAAGCACGTGATGTGATTTTGCGCCCCGTTGTTACTGAGTCATCAATGGCCGACATGGACATGAAGCGTTACACGTTTGATGTTGATACTCGCGCTACCAAGACCCAGATCAAGAGCGCCATCGAAGAAATCTTCGATGTTAAGGTTGTCAAAGTTAACGTTATGAACGTTAAGGGCCACCTTAAGCGCCAAGGACGTTTCAGTGGTTACACAAAGAAACGTCGTAAGGCAATTGTTACTTTGAGTTCAGACTCAAAGGAAATCAAGTTATTTAACGAAGAATAGTCTTCTTCGATCTATGCGCCGATGATGTTATGGCTCCTCACAAGGGACAACCAGTCACGGCACGACAATTTTAGGAGGAAAGCATAGTGGGTATCAAGAGTTATAAACCAACCACTAACGGTCGCCGTAACATGACCGGTTCCGACTTTAGTGAAATCACTAAGACGACTCCAGAAAAGTCCTTATTGGAATCACAAAGTCACCGGGCAGGCCGTAACAACCAAGGTCGCATGACAGTGCGTCACCGTGGTGGTGGTACTAAGCGCGCTTACCGGATTATCGACTTTAAGCGGATTAAAGACGCTTACAAGGCAACGGTTAAGGCAATCGAATACGATCCAAACCGGACTGCTAACATTGCATTATTGGTTTACGAGGATGGAACAAAGTCATACATCTTAGCACCTAAGGGTCTGGAAGTTGGCACTGTTGTTGAATCAGGTCCAGATGCAGATATCAAGGTTGGTAATGCATTGCCATTGACTAACATCCCAGTTGGGACTGTTATCCATAACATTGAATTAAAGCCTGGTAAGGGTGGTCAAATCGCCCGTTCTGCTGGTGCTTCAGCACAATTGTTGGGTAAGGAAGGCAAGTACGCCTTAGTTCGTTTGGCTTCTGGTGAAGTTCGGATGGTTCTGGCTGCAGGCCGTGCAACGGTTGGTGCAGTTGGTAACGAACAACACGAACTGATCAACTTAGGTAAAGCCGGTCGGAAACGTTACTCTGGCCAACGTCCTCACGTTCGTGGTTCTGTAATGAACCCTAACGATCACCCACATGGTGGTGGTGAAGGGAAGGCCCCAGTTGGTCGTCCATCGCCAATGTCACCATGGGGTAAGAAGACTGCTGGTAAGAAGACGCGGAACCACAGTGCTCGTTCAAACAAGCTTATTGTGCGTGACCGTCGGAAGAAGTAATCTTTCTTATTCGATACACATACGACATTTAGTTGTAAAACACTTGAACGCGTTAGCTAATCGCTAACATGAGAGGAGGCCACACGATGGGTCGTAGTCTTAAAAAAGGACCTTTCGCCGATGAACATCTGTTGAAGAAAATCGCTGCTCAAGCGGATTCTGAAAAGAAGACAGTGATCAAGACTTGGTCACGTCGCTCAACGATTTTCCCAAGCTTCATCGGATACACAATCGCTGTTTATGACGGACGGAAGCATGTCCCAGTTTTCATTTCTGATGACATGGTTGGTCATAAGCTCGGCGAATTCGTTCCAACGCGGACATTCCGCGGACACGCCGGTTCTGACAAAGTAACTGGTAAATAATTAGGAGGACTGAACATTGGCTGAACAAGTTACATCTGCAAAAGCAACTGCAAAGACTGTTCGCGTCGCTGCTCGTAAGGTTCGCCTAGTTGTTGACCTTATTCGCGGCAAGAGCGTTAACGAAGCATTTGCCATTTTAAAATTCACGCCACGCGGCGCTGCCGAAGACGTAGAAAAAGTATTGAAGTCTGCTGTAGCCAACGCTGAAAACAACTTCGACTTAGATCGCGCTGATCTGGTCGTTTCTGAAGCGTTCGCAAATGAAGGACCAACCCTTAAGCGGTTCCGTCCTCGGGCTAAGGGTTCCGCATCACCAATCAACAAGCGGACTAGCCACATTACAGTAGTCGTATCTGAAAAGTAGGAGGAAACGAGCGTGGGTCAAAAAGTAAATCCAAACGGATTCCGTGTCGGTGTTATCCGCGACTGGGAAGCCAAGTGGTATGCTGATAAAGATTACTCAACTTGGTTAATCGAAGACGTGAAGATCCGTAAGTTTATCGATCAAAGACTTGCCGACGCATCTGTTTCAACCGTTGAAATCGAACGGGCTGCTGGCCGTGTGGTATTATCAATTCACACTGCTAAGCCTGGGATGGTCATCGGTAAGGGTGGGTCAGAAGTTGAAAAGCTCCGGAAGGAACTGAACAACTTAACTGGCAAGCAAGTACACATTAACATTATTGAAATCAAGAAGCCTGACTTGGATGCTCACTTAGTAGGGGATTCAATTGCCAAGCAATTAGAGCAACGTGTTGCTTTCCGTCGCGCTATGCGTGGTGCTATCCAACGCTCAATGCGTTCTGGTGCACACGGAATCAAAGCAATGGTATCTGGCCGTTTGAACGGTGCTGATATCGCCCGTAAGGAACGTTACTCAGAAGGAACTGTTCCATTGCACACTCTGCGTGCAGACATTGACTATTCTTGGGACGAAGCACGGACAACCTACGGAATGCTGGGTGTTAAAACCTGGATCTACCGTGGTGAAGTTCTTCCCGCCAAGAAGTCAGCAAATACTCAACGAGGAGGGAAATAAACATGCTGGTACCTAAACGTGTAAAGCACCGTCGGGAATTCCGCGGTCACATGCGTGGTGAAGCCAAGGGTGGTAAGTCAGTCGCTTTCGGCGAATTTGGTTTACAAGCTACAACTTCATCATGGATTTCTAACCGCCAGATTGAAGCGGCTCGTATTGCGATGAACCGTTACATGAAGCGTGGTGGTAAAGTTTGGATCAAGATTTTCCCTCATAAGTCCTACACCTCTAAAGGTGTCGGTGTTCGTATGGGTAACGGGAAAGGGACACCAGAAGGTTGGGTATCCCCTGTTAAGCGCGGCAAGGTAATGTTTGAAGTCGGTGGCGTTTCTGAAGAAGTCGCTCGCGAAGCATTGCGTCTTGCTAGTCACAAACTTCCCGTTAAGACGAAAATCGTAACACGTGAAGAAGTAGGTGGCGAATAATTATGAAAATGACTGATGTTAACAAATTAACCACTGCTGAAATGCTTGAAAAAGAAAAGGGCTACAAGGACGAATTGTTCAACCTGCGTTTCCAATTGGCAACTGGCCAATTAGAAAACACCGCTCGGCTGAAGCAAGTTCGTAAGAACATTGCCCGGTTGAAGACGGCTCTCCGTCAACAAGAATTAAGCCAAAGCAAGTAATTATTATACGAAAGGAGAACTTAACCTATGACTGAACGTAACGCACGTAAGGTTTACCAAGGCCACGTGGTTTCAGATAAAAACGATCAAACGATTATCGTTGCCGTTGATACCTACAAAAACCACCCTGTTTATGGTAAGCGGGTTAAATACACCAAGAAATTTGTTGCGCAAGATGACAACAACGAAGCCAAGACTGGCGATGTCGTACGGATTATGGAAACGCGGCCTTTATCTAAGACTAAGCACTTCCGCCTGTTGAATGTCGTTGAAAAGGCTGTTGTCCTGTAATGACCAATTAATTTCTACGTATTCTAATTAGTTGCGGAAGGAGGATATAACCGTGATTCAACAAGAAAGTCGTTTAAAAGTTGCTGATAACTCAGGTGCCCGTGAAATCTTAACTATCAAGATCTTAGGTGGCTCAACTCGTAAGTCAGCCAACATCGGTGACATCATCGTTGCTACTGTTAAACAAGCAACACCAGGTGGCGTTGTAAAAAAGGGTGACGTTGTTAAGGCCGTTATTGTCCGGACTGTATCAGGTATGCACCGTACTGATGGTTCATACATTAAGTTTGATGACAACGCAGCTGTTATCATTTCTGATGACAAGAGCCCTCGTGGCACGCGTATCTTTGGACCAGTTGCTCGTGAACTGCGTGAAGGTAACTACATGCGGATCGTTTCATTAGCACCTGAAGTACTGTAATCAATTAATCAAGCTGAATGCATATATTGAACAGGAGGTGCACAGCAGAATGTTCTTAAAGACTGGAGACCAAGTTCGCGTTATCGCCGGTAAGGACAAGGGTAAGGAAGGCACGATCAAGCAAACCTTAGCTAAGTCAGACCGCGTTGTCGTGGAAGGCATCAACATGGTGAAGAAGCACCAGAAGCCAAACAACGAATTCCCACAAGGTGGCGTCGTTGATGTTGAAGCACCAATCCACGTTTCTAACGTGATGTTAATCGACCCATCAACTAAGGAACCAACTCGTGTTGGCTTCAAAGTTGAAGACGGGAAAAAAGTTCGCGTTGCCAAGAAATCTGGCAAGACGATCGCTTAATTATTAGGGAAAGGAGGACTATCTTAGAATGACTAACCGTTTGAAAGAACGATACGAAAAGGAAATTAAACCTTCCTTGATTGAAAAATTCAACTACAGTTCAAGCATGCAAGCCCCACACATCGACAAGATCGTGTTGAACATGGGGGTTGGTGATGCAACCACTAACTCAAAAAACTTAGACGAAGCTGTTGAAGAACTTGGTTTGATCGCTGGTCAAAAGCCACTGATCACTAAGGCCAAGAAGTCAATTGCCGGCTTCCGTCTTCGTGAAGGCATGTCCATTGGTGCCAAGGTTACCTTGCGCGGTGAACGGATGTATGACTTTTTAGACAAGTTGATCAATGTGTCATTACCACGTGTTCGTGACTTCCATGGTGTTTCTAACCGTTCATTTGACGGTCGCGGAAACTACACATTGGGTGTTCGTGAACAACTGATCTTCCCTGAAATCAATTACGACAACGTTAAGCGGGTTCGTGGTTTAGATATCGTTATCGTAACCACTGCCAACACTGATGAAGAATCCCGTGAGCTTTTAGCTCAAATCGGGATGCCATTTACTAAGTAATAGGAGGTTCCACAAACATGGCTAAGAAATCTATGGTTGTTAAAAGCCAACGCCCAGCTAAGTTCTCGACGCAAGCTTACACGCGTTGTGAACGTTGTGGACGTCCGCACTCAGTTTACCGTAAATTCCACCTTTGCCGTCTTTGCATGCGGGATTTAGCCCACAAGGGTCAAATTCCTGGTATGAAGAAGGCAAGCTGGTAGGCTTCGGTCTTTACTGAGGAAATTCGATTTGGATTCCTTTCAAGTCGTTTCATTATTTTTATCTCGATACTAAAAGGAGGCAAATATCGATGTCTATGACTGACCCGATTGCAGACTTCTTAACTCGGATTCGTAACGCGAACATGGTTCGCCACGATTCAGTTGAAGTGCCTGCATCAAAGATTAAACGCGACATGGCAGAAATCTTGAAAAACGAAGGTTTCATTCGCGATGTTGAATACATTGACGACGACAAGCAAGGCATTATCCGCGTATTCTTGAAGTACGGTAAGGATGGCGAACGCGTCATCTCCGGCTTGAAGCGGATTTCAAAGCCTGGTTTACGTTCATACGTGAAGGCTGATTCAGTTCCTAAGGTTCTGAACGGTTTGGGGATTGCAATCATCTCCACGTCTGAAGGTGTGATCACCGATAAAGATGCACGTCAAAAAGACGTCGGCGGCGAAGTGCTCGCTTACGTTTGGTAATCATTTTAATTCGATCGGAGGTGTAAATCGTGAGTCGTATTGGTTTTAAGATTGTGACTCTTCCCGCAGGGGTTGAAGTTTCACAAAACGGAAACGATGTGACGGTCAAGGGCCCTAAGGGTGAATTAACCCGGACGTTCTCTGACTTGATCACTATGAGCGTTGATGGCACAGAAGTTTCATTTACTCGTGTCAACGACAACAACAAGACAAAGGCTATTCACGGAACTACTCGTGCCAACTTCGCCAACATGGTTGAAGGTGTTACTGACGGTTTCAAGAAGACGCTTAAGTTAATCGGGGTTGGGTACCGTGCACAAATGCAAGGCACTAAGCTGATCATGAGTGTTGGTTACTCAAACCCTGTTGAATTCGACGGCCGTGAAGGCGTTACTGTTGAAGTTCCTGACAACACAACTGTTGTTTTATCAGGGATCTCAAAGCAACAAGTTGGTGACTACGCTGCGGAAATCCGTGGTATCCGTCCACCAGAGCCTTACAAGGGCAAAGGGATTCGCTATGAAGGCGAATACGTACGTCGTAAGGAAGGTAAAACTGGTAAGTAGTCTTTTGACTACACCGGTTGACTTCTGCTACTGGTTGCGGTGGTTAACACCGCAAATAAAATATGAGGTGAATTGTTGTGATTTCTAAACCAGATAAGAATAAAACACGTCAACGTCGTCATGCACGCGTTCGTGGCAAGATTTCTGGTACTGCGCAACGCCCACGCTTGAACGTTTACCGTTCTAATTCAAACATCTACGCTCAAGTAATTGATGACGTAGCGGGTGTGACGTTGGCAAGTGCCTCAACATTAGATAAAGATGTTAAGGGAACCACGAAGACGGAAAAAGCTGCTTCCGTTGGTGAAATGGTTGCCAAGCGCGCTGCTGAAAAGAAGATTACTGATGTTATCTTCGATCGTGGCGGGTACTTATATCATGGACGCGTGGAAGCCTTGGCTGAAGCCGCTCGTGAAAACGGACTTAAATTCTAGAGAAGGAGGAATAACCAAATGGCTTTTATCGACCCAAGTAAGTTAGATTTAGAAGATAACGTCGTTTCAATCAACCGGATCACTAAGGTTGTTAAGGGTGGACGTCGTCTTCGTTTCGCTGCCTTAGTTGTTGTTGGTGACCACAATGGTCACGTTGGTTTTGGTACTGGTAAAGCTCAAGAAGTTCCAGAAGCTATCCGTAAGGCTGTTGAAGCTGCGCACAAGAACTTAATCAAAGTTCCTACTGTTGGTTCAACATTGCCTCATGAAGTTTTGGGAATCTACTCAGGCTCAAAGGTTATGCTGAAGCCAGCCGTTGAAGGTTCTGGGGTTGCTGCTGGTGGTGCTGTTCGTGCCGTCATGGAACTCGCCGGAATCGCTGACGTTACTAGTAAGTCTCTTGGTGAAAGCACACCAATCAACGTTGTGCGTGCCACCTTTGAAGGACTTAAGGACTTGAAGCGTGCTGAAGATGTTGCTGCATTACGTGGCGTTTCAGTAGAACACTTAGCTGAATAGGAGGACGAAACTCATGGCTAATCAAGTAAAGATTACTTTAGTGAAAAGTGCCGTTCACCAGAAGCCAAAGGTTCGCAACGTTGCGTACAGCTTGGGCTTAGGTCGGATCAACAGTTCTGTTGTTCGTCCTAACAACGAAGCAACTCGCGGCGCAATCATGAAGATCGCGCACTTAGTAACAGTTGAAGAAGTTAAGTAACACAATTTCTTGTGTAAGGAGGTGCCAACCAAATGAAGTTGAACGAATTACAACCAAGTGAAGGTTCACGTAAAGCTCGCATGCGTCGTGGTCGCGGTACGTCTGCCGGAAACGGTAAGACTTCCGGTCGTGGTCAAAAGGGTCAAAAGGCTCGTAGTAAGACACGTGTCGGTTTTGAAGGGGGCCAAATGCCTCTGTACCGTCGTATTCCAAAGCGCGGTTTTACTAACATTAACCGTAAAGAATACGCAATTGTTAACTTGGCTTCTCTGAACAAGTTCGATGACGGTGCTGACGTAACAGCAGTTGCCTTAATTGAAGCAGGTTTGGTGAAGAACGACAAGAACGGTATCAAGGTTCTTGGTAACGGTGAAGTTACTAAGAAGTTGACTGTTCATGCAAACAAATTCTCAAACGCAGCAGTTGCTGCAATTGAAGCAGCCGGCGGTAAGACTGAGGTGATCTAGTTGATCTCGACGATTTCAAATGCTTTTAAAACGCGTGAAATCCGAAATAAGATCTTCTTCACCTTGTTCGTCTTAATCGTCTACCGATTAGGTTGTTACATTACAGTTCCCGGAGTCGACGCAGGTGCCTTACAGTCAGTTGCTAGCTCCGGGCTTGTTAATGTCTTGAACATCTTTTCTGGTGGCGGTTTAACAAACTATTCCTTGTTCGCGATGGGGGTTTCCCCGTTCGTGACAGCCCAAATCGTGGTGCAATTACTCCAAATGGATATTGTACCGCGTTTTGTGGAATGGAGTAAGCAAGGTGATGTTGGTCGGCGTAAGCTGAACCAAGCAACACGGTACTTAACCATCGTGTTGGCGTTCGTTCAGTCGATCGGGATCACGGCAGGTTTTAATGCGTTAAGCTCTATGCACCTAGTTAAGACACCGAACGCGAAAACGTTCATCATGATTGGGATTCTATTGACAGCCGGAACCATGTTCGCCACTTGGTTGGGGGACATGATCACACAGCGTGGTTTAGGTAACGGGGTGTCAATGTTGATTTTTGCCGGAATCATTGCGCGAATGCCTACGGGGATTCAACAACTCTGGCAGGAAAACATCAGTTCTGCTTCTAAAGGTGAGGCCTGGAAGGGTGCACTCTTTATGTTAGCAATTGCTGTGTTAGTTATTATCATCGTTATCTTTGTGACCTGGGTTCAGCAAGCAGAGCGACGGATTCCAATTCAATACACGCGCCGGGCAACTTCATCAGGTTCTGGTAGTTATCTACCATTAAAGGTGAACGTTGCTGGTGTGATTCCCGTAATCTTTGCCAGTTCATTAATTTCCACACCACAAACGATTCTGATGGCTTTCCAAAAGAATCATGGTGAGGATACCTGGTACCAGGTTATGTCGAAGATTTTCAGCATGCAAACCACACAGGGGGCCATCCTGTACACGGTTTTGATTGTTCTGTTCACGTTCTTCTATGCCTTTGTTCAGGTTAACCCTGAAAAATTGTCAGAGAATTTACAAAAACAGGGGAGTTACATTCCGAGTGTTTGGCCAGGTCATGATACTCAAGAATTCGTGTCACACCTGTTGATGCGCTTGAGTACTGTGGGTTCATTGTTCCTTGGTTTAGTTGCCTTGATTCCATTACTGGCCAGTGATATTTGGGGTCTGAATGAATCTGTTGGTCTTGGAGGAACATCTCTGTTAATCGTTGTTGGGGTTGCCATTGACATTATTCGTCAACTGGACGGCCTGATGATGAAACGGCAGTATGTTGGGTTCATCCGTGATGATGAACTAAATGAGCATCAACGAGAAGAGAAACAGGAGGATTAATCATGGCTTTCAACTTGATTCTGATGGGCTTGCCTGGTGCCGGTAAAGGTACGCAAGCACAAAAGATCGACGAAAAGTATCAAGTGCCGCACATTTCGACGGGGGATATTTTTCGTGAAGCAATGGCAAACGAAACCGAAATGGGTTTGGCTGCCAAAGCTTACATTGATAAAGGTGAACTGGTTCCGGACGAAGTCACTAACGGCATTGTTCGCGATCGGTTAAGTCAACCAGATGTCTTGGCAAACGGGTTTATGTTGGATGGTTTTCCACGGAACCTTGATCAGGCTGCGGCCTTGGATCAAATGCTAGCTGACTCTGATCGTCACCTGGATGCCGTGATCAATATCGACGTCGAGCCTGCCGTCTTGGTAGATCGGCTCTCATCTCGGTTCATTTGCCGGGTTTGTGGGACAACCTACAACCGGTTAAGTAATCCGACGAAGGTTGAAGGGACTTGTGATGTTTGCGGATCACACGACTTTTACCAACGTGACGATGACAAGCCGGAAACGGTTAAGAATCGTTTGGCTGTGAACATTAAGATGAACACGCCACTGGTTGATTACTATAAGAAGCAAGATGTTCTGCACACCATTGATGGTGATCGGGACATCGACGACGTTTTCAAAGACGTAGCGGACGTATTACAATCAGTTGATAACTAGCCAGCCCTGGGGTTTGCAGTCCCAAACGGAATGTGATAAAATCTCTTGGTATGGTTTGCGCAGTGATTGTGCAAAAAAGGGGTGGAAACGGCTGTTTTCGCCATTTTTCCGTCGATGAGACGCCACCGGATTAGTGAGAGACTAAAATATTGAAGTAAGGGAGGAAACCCTGTTTGGCTAGCGACGTAATTGAAATCGAAGGTACTGTTAAGGAAACGTTGCCTAACGCAATGTTTAAGGTAGAACTTGAAAACGGCCACGAAATTTTGGCGCACGTGTCTGGAAAGATTCGGATGCATTACATCCGAATTCTGCCTGGTGATAAAGTCACGGTTGAAATGTCACCGTATGACTTAACCAAGGGCCGGATCACTTACCGTTTCAAGTAACCGAGGCCTCATAATTTTTGGAGGAAACATCATGAAAGTAAGACCATCAGTAAAGCCTATGTGCGAACACTGCCGTGTCATCAAACGTAACGGCCGTGTTATGGTAATTTGCTCAGCAAACCCTAAGCACAAGCAACGTCAAGGTAAATAATTCAATTAAAAGGAGGTAATTGTTATGGCTCGTATTGCAGGAATTGACCTTCCACGGGACAAACGGATCGTGATCGGTTTAACTTACATTTTCGGAATCGGTAATACTTCAGCACAAAAGATTTTGGCTGAAGCTGGTGTTAGTGAAGACGTTCGTGTACGGGACTTGACTCCAGATGATGAAGACAAGATCCGCGCGATTGTTGATAACTACAAGGTTGAAGGGGATCTTCGCCGTGAAGTTAGCTTAAACATCAAGAACTTACAAGAAATTGGTTCATACCGAGGCATGCGTCACCGTCGTGGTTTGCCAGTGCGTGGACAACACACTAAGAACAACGCGCGGACTCGTAAAGGCCCAGCTAAAGCAATTGCTGGCAAGAAGAAGTAAATCATAAATAAAGGAGGTTAACATTCTCATGGCAGGTAGAAAAACATCGCGTAAGCGTCGTGTTAAAAAGAACATTGAGTCTGGTGTAGCACACATCCACTCAACATTTAACAACACGTTGGTTATGATTACCGACGTACAAGGGAATGCTGTTGCTTGGTCATCAGCTGGTTCACTTGGTTTCCGTGGTAGTCGTAAGTCAACACCATTCGCCGCACAAATGGCAGCTGAAGCAGCCACTAAGGGTGCAATGGATCACGGTATGAAGACCGTTGAAGTTGCTGTTAAGGGACCTGGTTCAGGTCGTGAAGCCGCTATCCGGGCTTTGCAAGCAACTGGTCTTGAAGTTAGCTCAATCCGTGACGTTACACCAGTGCCACATAACGGGTCTCGTCCTCCAAAGCGTCGTCGTGTTTAATTGATGACATCACTTATTTGGAGTGATGGGACGTCATTGATTAAATGTAGACGAGTTTTGAAAGGGGTAAACTAACAAATGATCGAATTTGAAAAGCCAAACATTCACAAAATTGATGAAAGCAACCATTATGGGAAGTTCATCGTGGAGCCACTTGAACGTGGTTACGGAACAACCTTAGGTAATTCGCTTCGCCGGATTTTGCTCTCATCTTTGCCTGGTGCAGCTGTCACCAGTATTCAAATTGATGGCGTCCTTCACGAATTCTCAACTGTTGAGGGTGTCGTTGAAGATGTCACTCAGATCATTTTGAATATGAAAAAGGTTTCGTTGAAAATGGCCACCGACGAAGAAAAGGGAATGGATATCGACGTCAAGGGTCCTGCGATTGTTACCGCTGGTGACATTCAAACGGATGCTGACGTTGAAATCATGAACCCGGATCTTTACATCTGTACTGTTGCAGATGGTGCCACTTTCCACATGCACTTAACTGCTAACAAGGGCCGTGGATACGTTTCAGCTGATGAAAACAAAGCTCGTCAGGATGATATGCCAATTGGTGTGTTACCAATCGATTCCATTTATACCCCAATCGAACGTGTTAACTACCAAGTTGAAAACACTCGTGTTGGCCAACGTGATGACTACGATAAGCTGACCTTAGACGTTTGGACTGATGGTTCAATTACGCCTAGTGAAGCAATTAGTCTCGCTGCTAAGATTCTAACTGAACACTTGACGATGTTTGTCGACTTAACCGATACAGCGAAGAATGCTGAGATCATGGTTGAGAAGGAAGAAACACACAAGGAAAAGATGCTCGAAATGACCATCGAAGAGTTAGATCTTTCTGTTCGTTCTTATAACTGTTTGAAGCGTGCTGGAATCAACACGGTTCAAGAGTTAACGGATCGGACTGAAGCCGACATGATGAAGGTTCGCAACCTTGGTCGTAAGTCACTTGAAGAAGTTAAGGCAAAATTAGCTGGCTTAGGTCTGTCCTTAAAACAGGAAGACTAGTCAGACTTACCGTCAAAAGGAGGGTTAAGCATGAGCTACCGCAAATTACAACGTACCAGTTCACAACGTAAAGCCTTGTTACGCGACTTAACGACAAATTTGATCGTTAACGGTCGGATCGAAACGACTGAAGCACGCGCCAAGGAAGTTCGTAAGACCGCTGATCAAATGATCACCTGGGGTAAGCAAGGCGACTTGCATGCTCGTCGTGAAGCAGCAGCTTTCTTACGTAACGTCATTGCTGATGTTAAAGAAGATGGCGATAACGTGACTGCACAAACTGCTTTACAAAAGTTGTTTGAAGAATTAGCACCACGTTTTGCTGAACGTAATGGTGGTTACACACGGATGTACAAGACGATGCCTCGTCGTGGCGATGCCGCACAAATGGTTATCTTGGAATTCGTTGACTAATCAACGTTCGCTTCACCTGTAGTCTGAATAGCTACCCTAAGTTTATCGACGGATCGACTTAGTATTTGAATATTCAAATTAATCACTAGTGCCAATGGTATAAAGCGTTATGATGATGGCGATCGCGTTCGCCCAGTCTAGCTTGAATGAGCTTTTGCTCGAGCCGTGGTGCTAAGTGATTTTTTTGTACATAGAAATAAGCCCAGTGCTGGGTAACCGTCGTTTAATGACGCTTGCACCGGGCCAAAGACTCCGCTAAAATAATGCGGGATTGGTGATTTTAAAGTGAGGTGACAAGTGGTGCAACAACGCCATGCAAAGTTAATGACCGGGCTGGTAGTTGTCTTTTTTGCCATCTTGGCACTTGGCGCAACAGCCATTACAACGCTTAATGCGCAACGGGAGCATGAGGCCCATGAGTCTCAGCTTCGGCGTCTGAGTGAAAAGGCTGCAAAAGTCCTGCCAAAAGAAGCGTTTAAACCAGGGACATATACGTTAACGGAAAAGCATTACGTTGACGGTTACCGGGTTACTGCGCAAGCTGTTGTTGATAGCAACGGAACGCTGACGCACGTTGAGTATAATCGGTTGGACCATTTCGGGTTGTATGACCCGGCGACCGGTCCGGCGATTAGTACGTGGAACGCGGCGCTATTGAAGGATCCGAACACTGGAAAGTTGACCCAGGGCTCGGCAGACAAAACATTGTTCATGACCTATAAAACGTACATGAGTCAGCTGATCCACGCGGCTCATACCGGTGAAGAACACGACCTCACCGTGACAAACTACGTGATGAAGGGAAAAGGAGCTGGCTAGATGAGTGCGATTATTGAAGTAAACGAACTGGCTTACCAGTACCCAGATGCTGAGGGCCAAGCACTAAATAAGGTTTCGTTAACGGTTAATGCGGGTGAGTGGGTTGCCATTGTTGGGCATAATGGTAGTGGCAAAAGCACCCTGGTTCGTGCGGTTGACGGCCTGCTAGACTTTAAACAGGGGGACGTCACCGTGGGCGGGATTCACTTAACCCCCGACACTGTGTGGGATGTTCGTCGTCAAATTGGGATGGTTTTTCAGAACCCCGATAATCAATTTGTGGGGGCGACCGTTGCTGATGACGTGGCGTTTGGTTTAGAAAACGCCGGCGTTCCCCGGGCAGAAATGCAGGAACGGGTTCAGGCGGCCCTTGAGGCCGTTGACATGTGGTCATTTGCTAACCGCGAACCCAGCCGGTTATCTGGTGGGCAAAAACAGCGGGTTGCGTTGGCCGGTGTAATTGCGATGAATCCACAAATTATCATTTTGGACGAAGCAACAAGTATGCTGGACCCACTCGGCCGCCAAACCGTTCTTGCCGTTATGGCCAAGTTACGCCAGGGGCTAGCGGGGACCATGCCAACGGTCATCTCGATTACCCATGACCTTGCGGAAGCAGCCCAGGCTGACCGCTTAATTGTGATGGATAATGGGCAGCTCGTTACGACGGGGGAGCCAGCAACAATTTTTAGCGACCAGGCACTCTTGGAAAAGACGGGACTAGACGAACCGTTCACAACCAAACTGGCGGCGGCATTGACAGCCCACGGTGCGGTGGCACCAACGCAGTATCAATCAGCGGCGGAAATGGAGGACTGGTTATGGCAATCACATTCGACCATGTAAACTACACGTACCAGCCAAACACACCGTTTGAAACGGTTGGTTTAACGGACATTAACTTTACCGTTCCAGATGAATCATTAACGGCCATTATTGGTCATACAGGTAGTGGAAAAAGCACCCTGATTCAGCACCTGAATGGTCTGTTAAAGCCGACGAGTGGGCAGGTAACGGTGGATGACTTCACGTTGACCCATGAGACGACCAACAAACATTTGAAGGCACTCCACCAGCATGTCGGCATGGTGTTTCAGTTTCCTGAAAGTCAGTTGTTTGACCAAACGGTGATCAAAGACATCGCGTTTGGTCCGCTAAACTTTGGTGCTGCTGAGGATGAAGCGGCTGACCGGGCGCGTGAAGCTGCTAAAGCGGTGGGACTAGCAGATAACCTATTGGAGCGGTCACCGTTTGAACTATCCGGTGGGCAAATGCGTCGGGTCGCCATTGCTGGCGTACTTGCCAGTCAGCCGCAGGTGCTCGTTTTAGATGAACCCACAGCAGGACTCGATCCGCGGGGCCGTCAGGAAATGATGCATATGTTTGCGCAACTACAGGCGGATCAACATCTAACGGTGGTCTTAGTGACTCACCAGATGGACGATGTGGCGGATTATGCAGACCAGGCACTTGTGATGGCTCATAGTCACCTAATGAAGGTGGGAACGCCGCTAGACGTGTTCAGTGACCAGCAGTGGCTGGCCGATCAGGAACTGGCGCTACCAACAGCGGCAGCGTACGCAACACAATTAATGAGCCGTGGCTTTACGTTTGATCAATTACCACTGACAGCGGATGAGTTAGCGGCTCAGTTGGCACCACAGTTACCCGCAACAAAGGGGGGCCAGTAGATGTTAGAACAAATGACACTTGGCCGGTACATTCCCGGACATTCGTGGCTTCACCGCTTGGACCCCCGGGCGAAGCTGCTTTTATCGCTATACTTCATTATTTTGGCCTTTTTAACTAGTAACTGGATGACCTATGTTTTATTGTTTGTGATTGTTGGTGCGACGATTATGCTCACTGGTTTGAGCGTGGGGTACTTTATTCGGGGCATTGGCCCACTGATTTGGCTCATTGTGTTGACCGCTGTTTTACAGCTGCTATTCACACCGGGGGGAACCGTGTACTGGCACTGGGGGATCTTGATGGTGACGTCCACCGGGATCCAACTCGCCGTTGCTGTCTTCTTGCGGTTCTTACTGATCATCACGATGGCCACAATCTTGACCTTAACGACGGCGCCACTCGCGTTAGCTGAGGGGGTTGAGGCCATGTTGCAGCCACTACGGGTGGTTCACTTTCCTGTGGCCCAAACGGCGTTAATGCTCTCCGTGGCCCTTCGGTTTGTTCCAACATTGTTGGATGAGGCGCAAACGATCATGAATGCGCAACGGGCCCGTGGGGTGGAATTTAATAACGGCGGTTTAGTAAAACGACTGCACGCCATTGTTCCCTTATTGATTCCACTGTTTGTGGGAGCAATTGGGCGGGCGGATGATCTGGCAACAGCCATGGAGGCGCGCGGGTATCAGGGCGGCGCCAACCGAACCAAATACCGGGTCCTCCAATGGCATGGTGCGGATACGCTTGCTGTGGTTGTGATGCTCATGGTTAACGTTGCGTTGATCGTGTTACGCCACGTGTAGAGAATGGAGAAGTAATCTATGTCCCAACGTTACAAGGTTGTCATTGCGTATGACGGCACCAATTTTTCCGGGTTTCAGCGGCAGCCACACCGTCGCACCGTGGAGTCTGTGCTGACCAAGGTGGTCAATCAGATTGCAAAGAACCCGACACCGGCGATTGAAGTTTTCGGTTCTGGCCGAACGGATGCCGGCGTGCATGCCCACGGCCAGGTGATCCACTTTGATCTGCCCAAGCCACTGCCAGCCAGAAATTTACAGTTGGCGTTAAACAGCATGTTTCCACTGGATATGACCGTGAAGTCCGTTGAGCTGGTGGATGATGACTTTCATTCCCGGTTTTCGACCCACGGCAAGCGGTATCGGTACATTGTGTCGAACACAGCGTTTGTGGACCCGTTTAAGCGTAATTTCACCGGACATTACAAATACCCCCTGGACGTTAGCAAAATGCAACAGGCGGCTCCTGCGTTGGTTGGAGAGCATGATTTCACGAGTTTCGTGGCGTCAGGGAGTCAGGCTCAGTCAAATGTCCGGACAATTTACGCGATTACGATTCATGCGGATGAAGCACAACATGAAGTGACGTTCGACTTTTACGGGAGTGGGTTTCTATACAATCAGGTGCGGATCATGGTCGCCGTTCTCCTTGAAGTGGGGAATGGGCGGCGGGCCGTGGACTCATTACCGGCTGTTCTAGCAGGAAAGGATCGCGAGTTAGCCCGTGAAACGGCACCGGCGAGTGGCCTGTACCTTGAGGAAGTTGTGTATGAAAAGCCGCCATTGACATAAATTTGTAATTGACTTATTGGGGTGTGGACAGTACACTGTTACTTGGTATTGTTTGCCCCACGATAAGCCCCGGAAAGTTTTATCGAGTGTCAAACAGACAAGAAATTGGAGGAAAATACCGTGCGTACAACATATTTAGCAAAACCAGGTGAAGTAGACCGTAAATGGTATGTGGTTGATGCCACAGACGTTCCTTTGGGACGTTTAAGCACCGTCGTTGCTTCAATCCTTCGTGGAAAGAACAAGCCAACGTTTACCCCTAATGTGGATACGGGTGACTTTGTCATTGTTCTGAACGCGTCAAAGGTTGCCTTAACTGGTCACAAAGCAACTGATAAGATCTACTACCATCACTCAAACCACCCAGGTGGCTTGAAGTCACGTACTGCAGGAAACTTACGTGACGAAAACCCAATTCGGTTGATTGAAACTTCCGTTAAGGGCATGTTGCCAGCAGGAACGCTTGGTCACAAGCAACTGCTTAAGCTGCACGTTTATGCAGGTGATCAACACGATCAAGCTGCACAACAACCAGAAGTTCTGGATATTACTAATTTAATCTAAGGAGGAAATCACATTGGCTACTGTTCAATATGCCGGCACAGGTCGTCGGAAAAACTCAGTTGCTCGGGTACGTTTAGTTCCTGGGACTGGTAAAATTACCATGAATGGTAAGGATATTACTGAATACATTCCTTTCGCTAACTTGCGTGAAGTGGTTGTTCAACCATTTGCTGCAACAGAAACGACTGGTAACTATGATGTTTTAGTTAACGTCAATGGTGGTGGCTTCTCCGGTCAAGCCGGTGCCACTCGTCATGGGATCGCCCGTGCTTTACTGACGGTTGACCCTGATTTCCGTCCCGCATTGAAGAGCGCCGGGTTATTAACTCGTGACGCCCGGATGAAGGAACGGAAGAAGCCAGGTCTTAAAAAGGCCCGTAAAGCTTCACAATTCTCAAAGCGTTAATCTTTCGATTTTCGATTTGGTGGATATGCAAAACCCCTCGCTGTTATGGCGAGGGGTTTTTGTGTGCGACATTAAATGGTTTGGGGATAGCAAAATGAAAATAAACCGCGGTGTCGATTCTCCCATTAAGAGGATCGACACCGCGGTTTATTTGTATTGTCCCGCACTTTAGCAAAACTACTCAGTTACCTCAGGGAACCAAGGTAACGCTTTGTCACTATCCAACGCATAGTCGTTATGATATTTCTCCAGGACCTGTAACCAGCCGGTCGATAAAGCTGTTAGATCGATGGAGTCATCCCGCATAACGTAAATGTTAAAACGAAACTTCTACAGTGATGCTCGCTGTTCAATCAGCGCCGGAATCTGAATTTTTTCCACCGTTAGTTTATCGCCGGTGGTTAATGCTGCCAATAATTTGTCTGCGGCGGTTTGACCGATTGCGAGGGGATCTTGGATGATTGCGGAAACAGCAGGGGTCACTAAATCGGCAAGACCATCGTCATCATAACCAATGAGCCCCACGGTCTCTGGAAACGACACCCCGTGGTTTCGGAGGGCCCGGATAACTTTCCACAGGATTTCCCCGTTAAGAGCGTAAAGGACAGTTTCGGGGTGGGTGGTTAATTCGTCAACGGCAAGTTTGTCCCAAGCTGATGTGTGGTCGAGATCAATAATTTTGGTTGAGATGGGTGAACCAGCAATGCTTTCCGTTAAGCCATCAAGCCGGTTCTTCCGGCTACTGATGGTCTGAGCACTATTGGTCAACAAAACAACGTGTTGATAGCCCTTCACCTTGATCAATTCGCCCACTTCAAAGGACTTTGCAAAGTTATCCGAAACGACGGACGGCCAGATGGCCTGGTTAACATAACGGTCGACCTGAATCGTGGGAATGTCGGCGTCAATCAGATTTTGATACTGGTGCAAGTCGTTGGTGAGTGGTTGAAGAATAATGGCGTCCACTTCATCAGCAATCAATTTTTGAATGTTGAGGGCTTCCAGTTCGATTGAATTATCGGCGTCCATAATCATGATCTGATAGGGGGTGTCGGCCAGGGCGCTGTTGACCCCCTTCAAGAGGCGTGATGTGTAAGGATTCGAAATGTCAGCAACTGAGATCCCGATCAAATGGGAGCGGTGGTTCTTTAAAGATTGCGCCCGGCGGTTTGGACTGTAGTTGAGGTCTTTAATCGTCTGCGCAATCTTCTTTTTAGTGTCGGCAGACATGTTGTCATACTTCTGGTTTAAAAAGCGCGAGACGGTCGTTTTTGAAACCTGAGCGGCCTCGGCTATATCATTAATAGTCGTTTTTTTCATAGTGGATTAAGTATACATCAAAAAAACAAGATTAAAAAAGTTGACAGGCAAACTGGAAGCGATTACACTGTCTTAGTAAACCGGTTTCGGAAAACGGTTCACCAAACTTGCAAGTTGGTGAATCAAGCCAATAAAAGGGGTAAAAACTGATGGAAGACAACAGTGTCAAGATTGATCCAGAGCGCTTCGCAATGACGTTTATGAGCACTTTACATGCGGATGATTCGGACAAGGACATTGAACGGTTGGCCAAGCATGAGCTTGCTGCATACTTAACGGCTTATTTCTTAATTGAAAAGTTCAATAAGTTGGATGCGCAAAACTTTAACGCAGAATCAGATCAGGATTGGCACCAATTGCCGTTTGGTGAATTACTCAGTAAAGTCAGCGAACTTAATCGCTATTAGGGTGAAAGAAAATGAAACGAAATCAAATCGTACTTAATAATCTATTGTTTGATGCAGATCATCAAGCGGGGGAACCCCAATTGGCAATGTTACAGCGCGTGGTGGACTTAAACATTACGAACGCTGAAATTCGCCGGGAATACTTTTTCGATCTGAATGCTGAAATGGCGGGGATCAAATCGTTTGCTGAAGCGCATGATCTAAAACTCTTTTACTCGGTTCCAGATGTCTTGTTAGTTGATGGGGGACTGAATCCGAAACTGGCCATGTACTTTGACGAAGCCGAAAAGATGGGCGTGTCAGTGATTAAGTTTAACGTGAATGAAAATCCGACACTGACTGAGGAACAAGCCGCACAACTGGCTGACTATGCAGCACGCGTGGATCAGATTAACGTTGAAAACAATCAAATTAAAAGCACTGGGAGCATTGAAGCAATTTTGGCCTTTATGAAGGTCATGGAAAAGTATCAGTTACCCATTGGCTATGTCTACGACATGGGCAACTGGCGCTACGTTGACGACGATGAAGTTGAAGCAGCCAAGGCACTGACCAAATATGTTCGGTACATTCACGTTAAGGATGATCTTGGAACTGGTAGTCAAACGAAGACCGTTCCACTGGGGCGTGGTGACATTAAGTGGCAATCAATTTTAGCCATCCTCCCGACGGACGTTCCGGTTGCGTTGGAATATCCGGTGACCAGTGAACAAGAGATTGGCGACGGGATCGAACACTTATTAAGTGAGGTATAACCATGGAAAACATTGTGATTAGCTCACTGCTATTATTAACGTTCTTGGCGTTCATTTATTACATTGTGAAGGGCGGGAACCTCACGATTGGGTTCTTCGTGATGGCAGTGTTATGGGCAGTTATTGGCCTTGTGCCAGTGAACGTGGCAATGCAAAAGGTGATTGCTGAGCCAGCGCTAAAGTACGGGCCGACAATTATTTACATTGTTTTTGGATCGTGGTTTGGCCGGGTTCTGGTGGACACTGGAATTGCGGGCTCCATTTCTTCCAAAACACAAAAGCTGGGGAAAAAGGCACCGGTTCTGGCAACAATTGTGATCGTGCTGGTAACGGCGTTGATCTTCTCGTCAGCTTATGGTGTGGGGTCCGTAATGGCCATTGGGGTCATTCTCATTCCGATCCTTCTGTCGATTGGGGTGCCTAAACGGGTGGCCATTCCGGCATTTACAATGGCCATTGGTGCGGCAATGTACATTAATGTCGTGCTGTTTAACCAAATCAAGGCGTTCTTCCCATCAGTTAACTACTCCGGTCGCTACCTCGTCTTTGGGATCACAGCGATGGCGGTCCAATTGGTGGGTGTCATTATCTTCGTTCTTTTAAACAGTCGCCAAATTAAGGATGGGCATGTCGATTTCATCGAAGGCGAACAGGCCCCTGAGGATATCACACAGGTCAACCCAGTAACGTACATCATTCCGTTACTACCGGTCGTCTTTAACCTGTTGTTCAAGTGGGATGCCATTCCGTCACTATTACTATCCACACTGATTGCTTTACTCTTGACGGGCAGAATGAAGAAGTTTTCCGAGCTCGTGGCGTTTGTCAATAAAACCACCAGCCAGGCCATTAATGATATCTCCGGTTTAATCATGTTCTTAATGGCATTGATCATGTTCGTTGGGGCAGCCACCATTAATGTCCCACGGTTTAAGGGCCTGATCGAAGTGATTTTACCGCACAACGCGTTAGTTATTGCGATAGCATTTGGGGTTTTAGCACCACTAGCGTTGTTCCGTGGACCGTTGCATGTTTGGGGTGCTGGTGCGGCCACTGCGTCCGTATTGGCGGCAACACATACGTTTAGCCCAATGTTTTTGCTACCACTGTTTTACACCGTCAGCATTATGGCCGTGTCCATTGATTTGACGCAGTCATGGAACACATGGGCGCTGACCTACTCAAAGTTAGAGGCAAAGACGTACCTGAAGATGGGCGTTCCCGTTATGTGGGTGATCAGTATTGTTAATACTGCGCTTGTCTACCTGTTCTTTGGTCGTTAATTAAATTGTTAAGGGAGAAAGATGATGACTGAACTATTAACTCTAGGTGAACCAATTGTCACATTTGCATCGACGGATGTTGATAAGAACCTGGTCGAAAGCATTAACTATTACAAACTACTTGGCGGTGCCGAACTGAATGTCATGATTGGGGCAACCCGTTTGGGACACTCAACGGAGTACATTTCCCAAGTTGGTGAAGACCCCTTGGGTGCGTTCGCCATTAATGGGGTTAAGGCATTCGGCGTTGGCGCAAACTACATCAGCTCAGATGCGAATAACTGGACGGCCTTTCAGTTGAAAGAACGGGTATCAAAGGGCGATCCGAAGACGTTTAATTTTCGCCGGAATTCAGCAGCTGCTCATTTAGATAAGGCAGTTATTGATACCATTGATTTGAATGGCGTCAAGATGGCCCACCTCTCAGGGATCTTCCCCGCAATTTCGGAGACGGCCCGGGAAACGTTTACCTATTTTGCAAAACGAATGCTGGCCAACCACATCCAAACCACGTTTGATCCAAACTTGCGGCCTGCTTTATGGGCGTCAACGGAACAAATGGTCACCACCATTAATGAGCTGGCCAAGTACGGGAACATCGTTTTACCTGGTGTGGATGAAGGGGAGATCTTAATGGGATCACGTGATCCAGAAAAGATTGCCGACTTCTACCTAAACAATGGGGATGTCACAGAGACCGTTATCGTTAAGATTGGGGCCGCTGGGGCCTACATTAAAAACCGTGGCGATGAGACTGGTGTTCAAATTCCTGGTTTCAATGTGGATCACGTGGTTGATACCGTTGGAGCCGGCGATGGCTTTGCACTTGGCGTCATTACCGCGTTACTTGAGGGCCTCGATATTCAAAGTGCTGTTGAACGTGGTAACGCGGTTGGCGCACTCCAGGTTCAAACACCAGGGGATAACGATGGATACCCAACTCGGGAAGCATTAGCAACGTTTTTAGCGACAAGTAAAGGAGAATAACATGACAAAACAGATGGTCTTTTTACCAGATGATGTTCCAGCAGCAGGAAAAGAAATTTTAGAAAACGCAGGGTTGGACGTTGTTGTCGGAACCGGCCGTGATAAGCAGGTCATGATGACTGAAGGAAAGGACGCAAGTGCCGTGTTGATCGGCACGCAACCGTTCGACGACGAAGTGATGGCCGGCATGCCAAACTTAAAGGTGATCGCGCGTAACGGAGTTGGCTATGACTCCGTGGATGTGGACGCAGCCACAAAGCGTGGAATTCAGGTGGTTAACACCCCTACAGCGCTGTCAGGAGCCGTTGCAGAGACTGCGGTGACAGAACTACTTGCCATCAGTAAGAACCTGTATCAGGATTCAAAGGCACTGCATGATGACAATTGGAACTATCGGAAGACCCATCTTGGTCACGATATCTACGGGAAGACCGTTGGGATTCTGGGCTTTGGTCGAATTGGTCGGGCCGTTGCAGAAAAGTTGCAGGGCTTTGGCGTTACGCTCATTGCGGTTGATCCGTTTGCAAAGAGTACTGACACCGTAACGATTGTCGACCGGGAGACTCTGTTTAAGGAAGCTGACTTCGTGATGGTCCACCTGCCAGCAATTCCGACAACGGAGCACTCAATTGGGGCCGCCGAGTTTAAGTTGATGAAGGACGATGCATACCTGATCAACATGGCGCGGGGGAGCATCCTCGTGGAGGCTGACCTGGTCGCTGCATTGAAGAACCATGACATCGCTGGTGCAGCGCTGGATGTCTTTGAGGAGGAACCACTACCTGTAACCAACCCGTTAGTTGGATTGGACAATGCGTTGTTAACGCCACACATTGCCTCGAATACAGTGGAAACTAAGCGGCGGATGGCCATTGACGCTGCGAATGACATTGTGCGGGTGCTGAGTGGGGAAGAAGCGAAGTACAGGGTTAATGAAGTGAAGTAAAGAAATAGCGTTGCCATTATCGAATTTTAGATTCGATAATGGCAACGCTATTTCTTTACTGCGTAAGCTCATAATTAGCATATTAATTATGGTAGATAAAAAATGTTGAAAAATAACAAAAAGTTTTTTTACGAATCCTACATAAGGATTACATCGAAAAAAGTAGTTTTTGATAAAAAAAGCTAACGATAACAATAAAAAATAGAACGAGAGTCCGTGTTTTGTTGTTATCAAGATGTGCCTTTTTGAAATTGCAAAAATAGGCATGCTGCACTTTGCAATCTTTGTGCTATAGTTAGTCGTGCTGATAGGTGATATAAAAAATGTAATTTAAGAAAGGCACGATAAAAATAATGGATAAAACACAACCTTTAGTGCAAACGATTAGTGGTTCCCCACAATTTAGAATTGAAGAAACATTAGATAAGACTGCCCCACTTTATTTCTACTATGGTCAGGCAGAACTAGAAAATGATCTGATAGGGATTGACTTGACACCTAGTGACGCGAAGCAAATCCGAACCGCGAATACTGTTAAAACTGTTCACTCGGGAGATGCTATTTTTAGCCTCATATCTGGAAGAGCCTCGATAGCTAGAAAAAAGCATCAAGATTATTTGTTGACCCAAAATTATATAAAATTGAAACCAAGTAAGAAGCTTGATGCCAAATACTTAACTTATCTACTTAACGAGGATAACAGTATTAAGCACCAGTTTCAAGATAGCATGCAAGGGTCGATAATATTTAAATACACAGTTAAACAAATAAAAGAACTTAGGTTTACAAATTTGCCGACACTAAAAGTTCAAGAGTTAATCGGAGAAGTTTATTTTAATTATTTACATTTACAGGCGATAAGGAAACGACGAATTACGATCGAAAACGCTGCTATGCTTGAAATTCTAAAAGGAGTAAAAAATGATGAAAGAATCGATGAATGAATCTAAATTTGAAAAGAAATTGATCGACTATATGTCAGGTGATATTACACACATTAACGAGGGGAGTGTGATTGATGATGATCCTTCAGAATATGTGATTAAAGGGCGAGGATGGAAATATGAGCCGACTATTAAAACAACGGAAGGATTATGGGAGAACTTTAAAAAGATTCTTGAGCAACATAACCAAAACACACTTGATTATCCTCTTAGTCCAGTAGAATTTAATCAAGTTAAAAAAATCATTTCTGAGCTTCAAACCCCATATCAAGCTGGACAATTTTTGTACGGTCTGAACGGTGTTTCACAGATTGAAATTGATTTAGATGATGGTCGACATGTATTTCTAACAGTGTTTGATCAAAGTCAAATTGGTGCAGGGGATACAGTGTATCAGGTGGTAAACCAAATTGAACGGCCAGCCATCATCACGGGAAAACAGGATCGTCGTTTTGATACAACCTTATTAATTAATGGATTGCCCATTATTCAAATAGAGGAAAAACGCGATGGTATTGATGTGAATGAAGCGTTAAACCAAATGAAGCAATACATTAGTGAAGGTCAATACCACGATATTTATTCAACGCTACAAATTCTAGTTGCGATTACGCCTAATAATGTTAAGTATATGGCAAATACAACAATCGGACAATTTAATAAGGACTTTGCATTTAATTGGCAACGTCAGGACGATAATAAGATTGTGCGAAATTGGAGAGAATTTGCAGATTCAATGCTATCAATTCCAATGGCTCATCAAATGGCGACTAATTATATGATTTTGGATGGAACAAAGAACAAGCAAATGTTAAAAGTTATGCGTCCTTATCAGGTATACGCCACACAGAAGGTTATTGAAGGGTTAAAGAAGGCAGATTTTGAGCTTAATATAAATAAAATTGGATACGTGTGGCATACGACAGGGTCTGGTAAGACGATTACAAGCTTTAAAACTGCTTGGTTAGCTAGTCGAATGCCGAATATTAATAAAGTGGTTTTTGTGGTCGATCGGATTGCGTTGACAAAACAAACAAGCGATAATTATAAAGCTTATGACCCGGAGGCTACTGATGATGAAGATGGAAGCGTTCAAGATACTGATAATACAACAGATCTAAGTCGTAAGTTAAGATCGAAGGACAACAATATTGTTGTTACCTCGGTTCAGAAGTTGTCCACACTGATCAAACGTAAATCGTTTAAAGCACCTAAGAAACATATTGTTTTTATTGTGGATGAGGCACACCGTTCAACAGGCGGTGAATCATTTGAAAGTATTCAACATGCGTTTAAACATGCCGCATGGGTGGGATACACCGGGACTCCAATGTTTGACCAAACGACATCTGGATTGAGAACTGAGGACATTTTTGGACCGTTACTTCATGCGTATACAATTCGTGAAGCAATTGTTGATCGCAATGTTTTAGGGTTTAAAGTTGATTTTGAAACGACAATTAATGAAGATTCAATGAAGGAAAAATACCTTCCAAATTTTTATCATCAACGTTATCCAAAGTGGTCGGATGAAAAAATTCAGGATCGAATTGCTAATCTTAGCCAAGATGATATGGATGATGCAGTTGCGCCAAGCTTTTATGATGAAAATCCAGACCATGTGCGAGAAGTCGTTAAGGATATTTTTAATAATTGGCGAAATCGTTCTAATGATGGAAAATACAATGCATTATTGACGACGCATGTTGGTGGTGGTCCTAGCACACCAATGGCAATGATGTACTTTAATGAATTTCAACGGGTAAATGAGTTGCAAAGGGCATCAGGGGAGCAAACACTAAAAGTAGCAGTTACTTTTAGTCAAAATTCCTCTAACAGTGACAGCATGTTGGCAACGAATGAAGGATTGTTTTCAGCAATTTCCGCATATAATGCAGAGTTTGGTACTCAATTCGGAATGGATGACGTTTCGGGCTATACCCAAGACGTTACGGCACGACTAACTAAATCGACAGATGACGACAACTTCTTAGATTTGGTTATTGTTGTTGATCAGCTATTAACAGGTTTTGATGCTCCTGAGCTTAATACATTGTATGTAGATCGGACGTTAAAAGGTGCAGGGCTAATTCAGGCATATTCAAGGACTAACAGAATTGCGAACATGCAAGAAAAACCCTGGGGGCGTGTGGTGAACTACCGTTGGCCAACGCAAAATGAAAAACTAATGAACAAAGCCTTGGCAATTTATGCTAATAAAGATTCTGCTGTGCTTACAGATGAAGAACGCTATCGTCAAAATGTTCAAGATGGGATTACGGCACCAGAGTTTAAAGATACCCTGAAGAACGTTAAAAAAACGGTTAAAGACTTATCAAACTTGACAGATGAATTTACTCAGCTACCGTCATCTGAAAAACAAAAGGGTAACATGTTAGGTCTGATGCATGAATATAATGCTGGAATGGCAAAACTAAAGCAGTATGATCCTAAACCTGGCTCTGATAAATCAGAAGGTGGCTTTAATTATGATAAACCCGATGATTTAATTGCTGCTTTGGGGATGACGGTTGATCAGGAAAGTATGTTAACGACGGTCTTGACAAATGAATTAAAATCACAAATGGCTAAGACAAAAAATGTTCCAATTCAGCAAATTGAACTTCAAATGACACACATTAAGGATGTTAAGATCGATTATGATTATTTAACTGAGTTAGTTGAGCAGTTGTTGAATGAAACACATGAAGGTAAATTAGCTGAAGCTAGAGATACACAAGGCAAGATTAATCAGTTTGCGAATGGACTGGATGATCGTAGCTATGCAACGAAAATTATTAATGCTGCTGATATGATTATTACAGGTCAATTTCCGCCAGTTGAAATGAACTTTCCCTATCCGGCAAGACTGGAAAATAGTGAAGCTGTTATTCGGGATGCGAATAATGTTAGTCTCGATCGAACGTTGCTGGATTTTCGAATTAACTGGGGGATCACAGATTTTATTAGTGGCTCACAAATGAAGAATCTATTTGAAACGCATCGCTATGGGAAACAAGACTTAAATGATACTGGAAAACTTCAAGATGTTATTACAGCCGCAAGTGTTGAGTATAAAACTTTGGCTCACAGTGTGGATGTTCAAAAGCTTTCTAAAATTAAGTATCGAAATGAGTTGCGCGAAGCGGTTTATGAACTAGCTGATAAATTAGTTAAAAGTTAATGTATATAAAGGAGAAATAAAATGAATGATTTAAATGCAATTACATCACAACTATGGGCAATGGCCAATGAATTGCGAGGAAATATGGACGCTTCAGAATATAAAAATTATATTCTAGCCTTTATGTTTTACCGTTATTTGTCAGAGCATCAAGAACAATACTTGGTTCGGACTAACCTTATTGAAGTTCAACCAGGGCAATCAGTTAATGAAGCCTATCTAATGCAGGCAGACAATGAAGAATTAAGTGATTATCTTGAAGATATTTCTTCTAACCTCGGTTATGCAATTACGCCGACTAATACATGGGAATCTTTAATTAATAAAATTCAGGATGGTAAGATTGTTCCTAGTGACTATCAAACCATTTTTGATGATTTTAATAAAAATGCCCAATTAAATGAAGAAGCCGTCAAAGATTTTCATGGAGTTTTTAATGATATTAACTTAGGGGATTCACGGCTTGGTTCATCAACAAATGATCGTGCCAAATCATTAAACCGAATTGTGAAATTAGTCGATGACATTAATTATAAAGGAGAAGATGGAAAAGATATTCTGGGACAAATTTATGAATATCTAATTGGGCAATTTGCAGCCTCAGCCGGTAAAAAGGGTGGTGAGTTTTACACGCCTCATGAAGTATCAAAAGTTTTGGCGCAGATTGTTACAAATGATGTAAAAGAATCAAGCGAACCGTTTTATGTATATGATCCAACCTGTGGCTCTGGATCACTTTTATTAACAGTTCAAGATGAACTTACTAATGGGAATAAACAAGGTGGTGTTAAATTTTATGGTCAAGAGTTAAACACGACAACTTATAACCTTGCACGAATGAACATGATGATGCATGGGGTATCGTATTCTAACATGGATTTATCTAATGCAGACACTCTAGGTAACGATTGGCCAGATGGTTTAGACGCTAAAGGAATCGATCAACCGCGTTCCTTTGACGCTGTTGTAGCAAACCCACCATATTCTGCGCATTGGGATAATAATGAAACAAAATTAAAAGATCCACGGTTTAAAGATTACGGAAAATTGGCTCCGAGAACAAAAGCAGATTACGCGTTTGTTTTACATGGTCTCTATCATTTAAACGAAGAGGGAACTATGGCAATCGTGTTGCCGCATGGGGTTCTTTTCCGTGGCGCTGCAGAAGGAACCATTCGCAAGAATTTAATTGAACATGCAAGTGGCAATCGAATTTATGCCATTATCGGGTTACCTGCAAACTTGTTCTATGGTGTGGGAATTCCGACCGTCATTATTGTATTTAAAAAGAAACGAACGACAAAAGATATTCTTTTCATTGATGCTTCTAAAGAGTTTGAAAAGGGCAAAAACCAGAACCGATTGACCAATGAAAACATTAATAAAATTATGAAGGCTTATCGTGACCGTGTGGATGTAGATAAATATGCACACTTAGCTTCGATTGAAGAAGTACGTGATAATGAATATAACTTAAATATTCCACGATATGTAGACACGTTCGAAGAAGAAGAACCGGTTGATGTTCAAAAACTTTTCGATGAAATGAAAGAATTGAATGCTGAAGAAGCCGATTTAAAAAGAAAATTGAATACGCAGTTAAATGAACTCGTTGGAAGTGACGATGAAAACAATAAATATTTGGGATTGCTGAGAGGAATTTTAAAATGATGAACGTTCGTGATTCAACAGAGCAAATTCCACGTATTCGTTTTAAAGGTTTTACCGACGTTTGGGAAAAGCGAAAGGTCTCAGATCTATCCAATGAAACATACGGTGGAGGAACTCCTAAAACAAATATAAAGGAATATTGGAATGGAAATATTCCTTGGATTCAAAGTTCCAATCTTACTCAGGATGATGTTTCGATAGTTAAATTTGACAAATTTATTAATGAAAGAGCCATTGAAGAATCTGCAACTAAGCTAATACCCAAAGATTCGATTGCTATTGTCACTCGTGTTGGAGTTGGAAAATTAGCTTTGATAGAAAGACAATTCACAACTAGTCAAGATTTTCTTTCACTGGCCTCTTTAATAGGCGCACCACATTTTATGCTTTATTTACTTTATAAAAAATTAAACGGGAGAGGTCAAAAAGGTCAAGGAACATCGATTAAGGGGATAACAAAGTCTGACTTACTTAACATATCTGTGGTGTTACCTTTGAATACTAAAGAGCAGGATGAAATCGGTTCTTTATTCGGAAATATCGATCACCTAATAGCTGTCAACCAACGTGAGGATGATGCCCTACAAAATTTAAAAAAAGCTCTTTTACAAAAAATGTTCGTATCTGGCGATGAAGCAAAACCAGAAATTCGATTCAAGGATTACACTGACGTTTGGGAAAAACGAAAGCTGAGTTCAGCTATTGAACGAGTTCAGGGAAATGACGGTAGAATGAATTTGCCGACTCTAACGATTTCTGCTGGAAATGGATGGATGAATCAAAAAGATCGGTTTTCAGGGAATATCGCAGGTAAAGAGCAAAAAAATTATACTTTGTTAAAAAAGGGAGAACTTTCGTACAACCATGGAAACTCCAAACTAGCAAAGTACGGCGCCGTGTTCGAACTTCAAGAATATCAAGAAGCATTAGTGCCGCGTGTTTACCATAGTTTCAAAGTTGCAAAGGGTGGCGCTGCATTTGTTGATTATCTTTTTACTACAAAGTTGCCAGATCGTGAACTTGGTAAGCTAGTCTCTTCTGGGGCACGTATGGATGGCCTACTTAATATAAATTACAACGATTTTTCAAATATCACAGTTAATTTACCGCATAGTGATGAGCAAATTCGAATCGGCGTTTTTTTTAGGAAAATCGATAACCTAATAGCTGTCAACCAGCGCAAGGGAGAAGTTTTGAAAAGAGCCAAAAAAGTATTATTACAGACAATGTTCGTGTGACTTTTGGTGATAAAAGGGTTCAATATCATGAAAAGAGAATAAAATGGCAGAAAATGGTGTGTGGAAAATTGTCATTAAAATAATAAAGTATGAGGGTTGAGCTTGAAGAAAAGATTTGTCAAATGTGAAGTATGATAAGTTTTATTGTGGCCGGTTCAAAATTCCTAACCGGAATAACAAGACCAAATTATTAGGTAATGATTTAACAGATACTGAAACATTGAAAACAGCACGAAAATCAATTCGTAGTGAACGACGAGAATTAAAATTGCGGCGCTGGTCAGCAGATAATGACTATAACGGAAATGAGATTGTAGAAGCCTACGACCTATATATGCCAGGCGTTGACTTGAATGATAATCCAAAATTATCTGATAAGATGAGCAACATTGAGAAGAACGCTGAAATGAACTTCTTTGAGATGGCCAGTTTTGAAAAAGATTTATTGGAATTTTTTGCGACCGCTTAATAACTATAACTGATAGTATCTACAGTAATGTAGATGCTATTTTTTATGGGGGAATTGATTATGTCAGATCGCAGCGAGATGTTGTTTTATATGTATTACAAGCAATGGGTAAAGTTGTATAAGAAGAATGCGGTCCGTGACATTACATACTTAAAATACATTCAGACGTATAAACATATTCTCATGTTAAAGCCACAGTTACGTTTGTGCGATTTAACGCGTCGTGAATATCAGGAAATGCTTAATTCATATGCCGAAAATCATGAGAAACAGACGACGTTGGACTTCCACCATCAAGTAAAAGCGGCCATTTTAGACGCACTTGAAGAGGGTCTCATTCAGGTGGACCCGACACGGCGCGTTGTGATTAAAGGAACAGTAACACATCATCATAAGATAAAGTTCCTTAATCAGCAGCAACTAACAAAATTGTTGGCACAGCTACAGTTGGGCGATTCAATTTCGTGGGATTATTTCATCTTACTAATTTCTAAAACAGGCTTGCGATTTAGTGAAGCCCTTGGCCTAACGCCAGCAGATTTTGACTTAACACGGTTAACCTTAAATGTTAGCAAAACCTGGTCCTATAAGGATTTTCCTGGAAGTTTTGCGCCAACTAAAAATACAGCTTCAATTCGAAAATTACCTTTAGATTGGCAGACTGCTATGCAATTTGCACAATTAGTTAAAGATTTGCCAAGTGATCAACCCATCTTTGTATCCGAAGGAAAGAAAATTTATAACACAACGGTAAATGATAAGCTTGAACGCTACTGCAAAAGCGCGGGGATTCCGGCCATTAGTGTGCACGGATTACGGCATACGCACGCCTCGTTACTACTTTACGCTGGCGTTTCCATTGGTTCAGTCGCCAGAAGGCTAGGGCATTCAAATATGGATACGACCCAACGAACCTATTTACATGTGATCCAAGAACTTGAAAACCAAGATACGGATAAAATTATGCGTTACTTGACTACGTTGATGTAAAAATAGCTCGTCTGGGAAAAGCGAAAGTTGTCCTCACTTGTAAATCGAGTTACCCGAAAAAACAAAAATTTGGAATCGACGTTGCCTTTAACCATCTCTGCTCAGGATGGATTAGTGGATCAAAACGATTTTTTTGATAAACAAATTGCAAGTAAGAATATAAGTAATTATTTTCTTGTTAAGAACGGAGAATTTGCATACAACAAAAGCTATTCAAATGGTTATCCATGGGGAGCAATTAAACGCTTGGACCGTTATCCCATGGGAGTCTTATCGACATTGTATATTGTATTTGAACCAGTGCAGGTGAATTCACAATTCTTAGTTAGTTATTATGATACGTCTGCATGGTACAGGGAAGTTAGCAAAAATGCAGCAGAAGGTGCAAGGAATCATGGTTTATTAAACATAGCACCGAATGATTTTTTTCAAACTATTGTTGATTTACCAAAAAATATGGATGAACAGGATAAAGTTGGTGACCTATTCAAGAACCTCGATAACCTAATAGCTGTCAACCAGCGTGCACCTGATCCACCACCTCAAATGAAGATTTTGAGATGTTTACACAGGAAAATTAATTCATGAAAATAGGAGTATGCAGAAATGAGAAGTATTTTTGTTACACGAAACCGAGAAAAAGACAATGTTTCGGTTTATGAACAAGAACCAGCGGTAGTTGTGACATGTGACCGGGCTGACTTACCATATTTGAAAAGTTTGCCATATGCGAATAATTCGGGCGTTTATATTCTGATCGGTAATAACATGCGGTATGTTGGTCAAACAGCAGGACAAACCATTAATCGCCGGTTGGCTCAGCATAATCAGAATAGTGATAAAGCGTGGTTAAAAAAAATTATCTTTTTTGGACGAACGGATAATCATCTGACCAAAACTCAGGCGGAATATTTAGAGAAGAGATTTGTTCAATACTATAGTGATGACGACCATCTTCAACTAATGAATGGAACGGTGGGGAATTCGGGATATATTGATCGATTATCAACGATCCAGGCAGATGAGCTGTGGAATTCATTCTTTGATATCTTGGAAGACGTTGCTAACATTGATTTATTATCTGTTAATAATGGCCTAGTGGATGAAACGTTAAACGGACATTTATTTGTTCAGTTTGACCACCAGACTATTAGCGACGGAGTTTCCCGGCAGGTTCTTATTAAATTTGTGCGGCGATTACTAAAATCGTCCAAGTATCGAGAACAACTATTGGAATTTCTTGTTGATGATAAAGCAACATCGAAAAATATCCTTGGTCGCCAACAAAATGTATTCCCAAGTGGGCAAGAGGCAGCCTTTGAAATTGAACCTGACATCTTTTTATACGTTAACTTGAGTAAAAAGGGTGTTAGCAAGACAATTCAAAAAATTGCGGGTTGGCTGGGACTGACCATTGAGATTAATTTTTAACCGCCAACTGGAAAATTCATGTGGTGGACGTTTATCCTTATTTCTATTTTCAATCTGTCACAATCTTTGTTACACTAAGTGGATTGAAAATTAGATAAGAAAATCGTTAGAAAACGATGAAGGAGGAAACGCGATGTCAGCATTCACACAGCTTTTTGTTAAGAAAGATACGACCAGCGACATTCTTAAACAGTCCGGTCTAGCCAAGACATTAACGGCGGGAAACTTAACCACAATGGGGGTTGGGGCCATCGTCGGTGCTGGGATTTTTATCACGCCTGGTGTGATTGCGTCACTGCATGCAGGACCAGCCGGCATGCTGTCGTTTGTGCTGGCAGCCATTGTGTGCGCGTTAGCGGCGCTCTGTTACTCCGAGTTCTCATCCACCATCCCGTTAGCCGGGAGCGCGTATACATACGTTTATACGGTGTTTGGTGAGCTGATTGCGTGGGTTCTGGGCTGGTCGCTTGTGTCTGAGTACATGTTCTCCGTGTCGTCAGTGGCCACCAGCTGGTCAGCGTACTTTCAAAACATCCTCGCAGGCTTTGGTGTTAAACTTCCGGTCGCGTTGCGTGCGGCACCAGGGACGGCGAGTGTTCCTGGCGGACGGTTTGATCTGATTGCGTTTGTGATCGTCATGTTGATTGCGGTTCTCCTCCTGGGTGGGGTGCATGAATCAGCAAAGGTCAACACAGCGATGGTCATCTTGAAGATTGCCGTGATCGTGCTCTTCATTGGGGTCGCCGTTTTTTACGTTAAACCGGCTAACTACCATCCGTTTATGCCATTTGGTGTGGGTGGGGTGTTCAAGGGAGCCGCACTGGCCTTTTATGCGTACGTTGGGTTTGACGCTGTGTCCTCGGCCGCTGAAGAAGTTAAACGCCCACAGCGTGACATGCCGATCGGAATTAGTCTTTCCTTACTGATTGCGTCAATTCTGTACATTGCGTTAGCAACGGTGCTGGTTGGGGTCGTGAAGTACACCCACCTCAACGTGGCGGATCCAGTTGCGTATGCGCTAGAAGCATTACATTTAAACGCACTCTCTGGCATTATTTCACTAGGGGCCATCGTGGGGATGACCACGGTTCTTTTGGTAATGTCCTATGGTGGCACGCGGTTGATCTTTGCGATCTCACGGGATGGCCTGTTGCCACAACGGCTGCACAAATTGCACCCCAAGACACATGTCCCGGTTGCCAACACACTGATCTTCGGCTTTGTGGCCGCCGTGTTTGCGGCCCTGATTCCGATCAGTTTAGTTTCTGAACTGGTCAACATCGGTACGCTGTTTGCGTTTGCGCTGGTCTCACTTGGGGTCGTTTTCCTTCGACGAAACCCACAGTTTGCAAACGCGAAGGCGGCGTTCCACGTCCCATTCTTTCCGTGGTTACCCTTATTATCATTTGTCTGCTGTGTGGGCTTAATGGTCATGCTCCAGGGCTTCACGTGGCTTGCCTTTCTAGTGTGGCAGGCGGTTGGGCTGGTGCTGTACGCTGCATACGGCTACCATCACAGTCGGGCACGACAGGCTTTGAATAACGAGAGCGCACCCAAGAACGATTAGGAATTGTTAATTAGACAAAAAATGAGCCGTCACGATAAAATCGTGGCGGCTCATTTTACGTATGTGATTAATAACCGGCGTTCAAGTCGACTTCATTGCGACTAACGTGGCCGTCAGCCACAAGACTTGCTAGGTTAGTGGAGAAGATTGGGAACAGACGGGTCCCCAAGTGGTCCATAACACCAGAGATATGCGGTGTGAGTAAGATTCGTTCATGATCCCAGAGTGGTGAAGTCGTTGGGAGTGGTTCTGGTGCAACAACATCCAGGGCTGCGTACTTCACGTTGCCGTTATCAATTGCGGCGATGAGGTCGTCATTAACAACAGAACTGCCTCGGCCAACGTTGATGAACAACAATTTGTCAGTTAGCTGATCAAAGAAGGCCTTATTAAAGTAGCCCTCTGTTTCTGGCGTTCCAGGCATGATGTTCACGATCACGTCAGCCGTTTTCAATGCCGTCGCGTAGTCAGTGATGGGGAATGTTTCGTCAAAGTGGTCCGCTGGATGACCTGTATGGTTGATTCCAGCAACGTGAACGCCCATTTCCTTTAATAGCCGGGCTGTTTCAGTGGCAATGTGGCCGGTACTGAAAATCAGGACGGATGTTTCGTCAGCAACCAGTAAGTCAGGGGCAGACTGTTCCCAGTGGTGGGCGCTCCGGCGTTGCTCGGCCGTCCAAATCCCGCGGGTAAAGTGGAAGATGTAGCCCAAAATGGATTGCGCGATGGCGGCTGCATGGATGCCACTAGCGTTCGTTACCGCGACGTTATTTTTCGTTAATTCCGTCAGTGGCAAGTAGTCGACCCCGGCAGACATTGTTTGAACCCACTTGAGGTTAGTGCCAGCGGCGGTGACAACCTGGCGGCCTAAGTCTGGTTGCCAACCGTAGATCATGGTGATGGTGGCTGGGTCAACGCGCCCTGCCGTAATGTCATCTGGTAAGACGATGTTCGTATCATTGTTGGCAATCACGGCGCGTTCATCGTCCGTGAGTGGCATAAAGCTAAGAAGTTGTTCCATAAAGCAATCCTTCTTTCGTTAAATAATGGGATGGTGGGATTACTGTTCATTATGATGAGTTTCGTAATAAAGTGCAATTTAATGTAATGCTCATCTGGCTCAACAGGCGCGGCTGTCCGGTTTCTAAAGGCCGAATAGTTAATTCACTTTATATTACGGCGACTGAATCAAGGAAAGAATTGTGAGAATTGGCCATTAATTTGACATTATATTTGAAAACTCATTTATCACTCGATATAATTTAAGTTGTGGAGAGCGGTTACATAGCGGACGAACTTTCTTGTGTGATAAGTTGTCCACAATTTAAAACGGTAACGAAGCAGATGAGAAGAGGGGTTCGGTCACTCATTAGTCCGTGAGGGGGCGGCGCACCGATCGCTTTGTGCAGCGTTACTCATTACATCAATATGCCAAAGGAGCGAAGTGTGATGTCAATTTTAGGGTTTAGCATTCTTTCATTAGCGCGATTTCAATTCGCGATGACGACAATCTTCCACTTCTTCTTCGTCCCGTTCTCAATCGGAATGGGCCTAGTAGTGGCGATCATGGAGACAAACTACGTGATCCAAAAGAAGGAAATCTACAAGAAGATGACCCAGTTTTGGGGAAAAATCTTCCTGTTGTCCTTCGCAGTGGGGGTAGTGACCGGGATCATTCAGGAATTCCAATTCGGGATGAACTGGTCACAATATTCACGGTTTATGGGGGATATTTTCGGGGCTCCCTTAGCCATCGAAGCACTGGCTGCCTTTTTCCTGGAGTCAACATTCATCGGACTGTGGATGTTTACTTGGGACCGGTTTAAGCCAGCATGGCACTGTTTGTTCATTTGGTTGACGGCGTTTGGCTCCATGCTTTCAGCTGTGTGGATCTTAGCGGCCAACTCATTCATGCAGGATCCCGTTGGTTACGCCTTAAAGACGGTCAACGGGAATACCAAAGCGGTCATGGTTAATTTCATGGACGTCGTGAAGAATCCGCAATTATGGTTAGAATTACCACATGTTCTGTTCGGAGCCTTTATCACGGCTGCTTTTGTAATTGCCGGCTCATCTGCTTGGCGGTTACTGAAGGGGAAGAACGTTGACTTTTGGCGGAAGAGCATCAAGGTCAGCTTGATTGTTGGCCTGGTTGCTGCCATCGGTGTGACTGCCGTTGGTGACTTGCAAACACAATACATCATCAAAAACCAACCGATGAAATTTGCTGCAACCGAAGGGATTTACAAAACAACGGATAAGCACGCGGCGTGGTCTGTGATCGAAGGCATGGACACGAAGAACCACAAGACGACGTGGAGCATTGAAATTCCGTACGTTCTGAGTTTATTATCCTACCACAAGACAAGTGGGGCAGTGACCGGGGCCAACCCGTTGAACAAAGAATTGCACCAGAAGTACGATAAAAAGTTTGGGAAGGACATGAACTACTACGTCCCAACCCACACCTTGTTCTACAGCTTCCGGATCATGGCGATGTCTGCTGGGGTGTTCGGATTGTTGGCTATTCTAGGGTTGTACTGGAACCGGAAGGGCTCTGACCAAATTGTGCGGTACCGGTGGTTCCTGTACATCTTGGGACTGTCATTATGGTTACCATTCATTGCCAACACTTGTGGATGGTTGATTACAGAATTAGGGCGTTATCCATGGGTCGTTTACGGGTTACTGACGATTGCGGACGCCGTGTCACCACACGTTACGGCGGGGTCACTGCTGTTCAGTAACATCATCTACTTCCTGTTGTTTGCCGGCATGGGCGCCGTGATGATCGTGTTAAGTCACCGGGTGTTAGTGGACGGACCGGACGCTGACCTGCAAAGTGGTTACGGGGTCAACAAGGACGATGATGACGGTGATTCAACCGTTGATCCATACGCGAAGGGGGCATTCAACCATGACTAGTCTACAAATTTTGTGGTTTATCTTAATCGGATTATTATTTGCCATCTTCTTCTTTTTGGAAGGGTTCGACTTTGGGGTCGGCATGAGCGCGCACACCTTGGCTGCCAATGACCATGAACGCGACGCACTGGTGCGGACCATTGGGCCCCACTGGGACGGTAACGAAGTGTACTTGATCACGGCTGGTGGGGCGATGTTTGCGTCATTTGGTGCGTGGTATGCATCACTGTTTTCAGGATTCTACATCATGTTCTTACTGGTGTTAGTTGCCCTGATCATGCGTGGGGTCTCGTTTGAATTTCGAAAGGAAATGCGGACAAACTTCTGGCGCCGGTTCTGGGATTGGGCGTTAACCATTGCGTCATTTGCTGCACCGTTCCTTCTGGGGATGATCTTTACTGACATGGTTAAAGGGATGCCAATTGACGCCCAGGGTGATGTCATTGGTCACTTCACGGACTACGTTAACTGGTTCTCCATCGTCGGTGGGGTTGCCGTTGCCTTATTGTGCTACCTGCACGGGTTAAACTTCATTCGGTTGAAGACGTTTGGAACGCTCCATGACCGGGCGCAAACGTGGGCTAAGGTGCTTTACCCAGTGCTCTTTGCCGGTGAAGTTGTTTTTGCAATTTTAGTTTACGTGTACACGGATTTCTTCGACAAGAAGCCAGTGCTCACAACACTGATTTTGGCTCTGATTGTTGCATTAAGTTTGGTGGCCTACATCGGCCTCTTACGTGGCCATGAAGTGACCGCCTTCATTAGCGGTGGTTTAACATTAGCCTCGGTTGTTCTATTATTATTTGTAGGGCTCTTTCCACGGGTTATGGTGGCAAACGACGCAACCCACAGTATTCTGATCAAGAATGCTTCCAGTTCGCCGTACACGCTTAACCTAATGACGTGGATCGCGCTGTGCATCTTGCCATTTGTTTTGGCCTACCAGATCTGGAGTTACTGGGTCTTTTACAAGCGGATCAAAGCAAGTTAAATCTGAACAACGAGGAGTGTCAAAAACATGATTGATCAGCGTGTTTTTAAATTACCAGGCATCACTAAAATGCTGATCGTGCTTGCAGGGCTTGTGGTCCTGCAAGCTTTTAGTATCCTGTTTCAAGGGGTCTACTTGTCACACACGTTGACGGACCTATGGAACCGTGTTGCTGAAGCAAAAATTTGGCTACCCGTGGTGTTATTCGCGGGTGCTTTTGCGTTACGACAACTATTAGTGATGGTTAAGAACCGGGTCATGGAACCGTGGGTCGATAAAACGGTGGCGGCATTACGCCAGCAATTATTGCAAAAATTGATCGACGTTGGGCCGGCCATTGTCGCAAAACAAGGAACAGGAAACGTCGTGACCATGGCACTTGAGGGGATGAATCAGGTCAACACGTACCTGATGCTTGTCATCATCAAGGTGTTTGACATGATGATCATTCCGTTTGTTTTACTGGTCTACATGTTCACGTTACGGTGGCAGGAAGCTTTGTTTTTGCTCTGCATTTTTCCTCTGATTATCTTATTTATGATCATTTTGGGTTATGCGGCGCAGGATAAGGCGGATCGGGAATATGAAAGCTACACCCAGTTATCGAACAACTTCGTGGACGCTCTCCGTGGGTTACCAACGTTAAAACAGTTGGGGTTGAGCAAGAAGTACGCCAATAACATTTACAGTGTGTCTGAAGATCACCGTAAGAAAACAATGGGAACGCTGACGATTGCCATTTTATCGACGTTTGCACTCGATTTCTTCACCACGTTATCCATTGCGGTTGTGGCTGTCTTCTTGGGTTTAGGCTTGGTGGCCGGGAAGATTGAACTTTTTCCGGCACTAACGCTATTGATCTTGGCCCCGGAATATTTCTTACCGATCCGGAACTTTGCTAATGATTACCACGCAACGTTAAACGGGAAGAATGCGTTGACCGCGGTGTTAGCGGTGCTGGACTATCCTGAACCAACGGATCAAGAAGTCTTACCCACAGCACAACCAACATGGACGGCTGACAGTCAACTGACGCTCAGTCACGTGAACTTTGCGTATGATAATGCGCCGTCACTAACTGACATTAACGTCACGGCAACCGGGTTTCAAAAGATTGGGATCATTGGCCCATCCGGGTCAGGAAAATCAACACTGATTAACCTGCTTGGTGGGTTCTTACGACCAACCGAAGATGATGGCATGATTCAGGTGAACGGCCTGACAGTGCCTCACTTGAGTCAAAAGAACTGGCAAAACCGGTTCCTTTACATTCCGCAAGCACCGTATTTGTTCCATGCCAGTCTGGCGGAAAACATTAAGTTTTACACACCAACTGCGGATGATGACGCGGTGAAGCGCGCTGTGAGCCAAGCGGGATTGAGCGACTGGGTTGCCAGTTTGCCCGATGGTCTTGCGACGCAGATTGGTGAAGGGGCTCGTGGTGTCTCTGGTGGTCAGGCACAACGAATTGCGCTGGCCCGGGCCTTTCTTGACGACGAGCGCCGGATCTTACTGTTTGATGAACCAACCGCTCACCTTGATATCGAAACGGAAGTGGGCCTGAAGGAGACCATCAAGCCGGTCTTTAACAACCATTTGGTTTTCTTTGCGACCCACCGGCTACATTGGTTGAATGAGATGGATTATCTCTTGGTGATCGAGCACGGAAAGATTGTGGAGCAGGGGACGCCGGATGAATTGGCAGCCCGACTAGACGGGGCCTATACGGCACTGCGCCACGAGATGGGGGGCGACGAACTATGAAGGGCTTCTTCAACACATTTCAAAGCGATTCATGGGTCATGCCATACTTGAAAAAGTACCGGCCACTCCTTTTATTGGTCCTCATTCTTGGTGCGCTGACGTCCATTACGGGATCTGCGCTCATGTTTACCTCCGGCTACTTGATTAGTCGGGCCGCTCAGCACCCGTTTAACATCATGCTCATTTACGCCACGACGGTTTTAGTGCGGGCGTTTGGGATCGCACGGCCAACGCTGAAGTATGCAGAACGGCTGACGAGCCATAACTGGGTGCTGCGGATCGTGTCTGATTTCCGAAAGAAACTGTATCAATCCGTTGAACGTGACGCGGTTGCGATTCGGCAGCGGCACCAAACGGGGGACATCCTCGGGTTACTTGCAGAAGATATTGACCACATTGAAAACCTCTACTTGCGGACGGTATTTCCACTGATCGTCGGCTGGATCTTGTATCTATTTGTTGTGATTGCCATCGGGACGTTTAGTTGGCCATTTGCTGGCTTAATGGCGCTGCTCCTGGGTGTTATTGTCATCATCATGCCGTTACTTTCCGTGTCCTTAAACGGGGCGCGGGAGTTCAAACAGAAACAAACGCAACAAAAACTGTATACATCAATGACGGATGCCGTGTTGGGTGTTAGTGACTGGGTGATTTCTGGGCGTGAGGATGATTTCATGGACCGGCAAACGGCACCGCTAAAAGAAATGATGACGCTACAAGATGAGGACAATCATTTTCAGTGGTGGCGTGATCTAGGCGTTCAACTGGTCGTTTTAGTGATTGCGATTTGCATGATCTACTGGGCCGGCGCGTACTTTAACACGTCGCACTTGGCGTTGGATTGGATCGCAGCGTTTGTTTTGGCCATCTTCCCATCCACGGATGCGTTTGCCTCGATTCCGCAAGGCGTGTCAGAATGGCCGGTGTACCAAGACTCCATCAAGCGGGTCAATCAGCTCGATCAAACGACTGGGCCAGTCATTTCTCAGCAATCATTGGCGCCCGAAGCGGTCACAACCATTGCGTTGAGCCACGTGAACTTTGGCTACACCGCGGATCGACCGGTGTTAACGGACATTGATTGGACAATTCATCGTGGTGACAAGGTGGCGTTACTTGGGCCATCAGGAACCGGGAAGTCCACGTTATTGAAGCTGATTTTAGGGGATGAAACGCCGACCAGCGGGACAGTCACGGTTAATGGAATCGACATTAGTCAGTTACAAGATGAGCGGGGCCAACTGTTTGGTGTACTTGATCAGCAACCCTACCTGTTTAATACGACAATCATGAATAACGTGCGGTTAGGGAACCTGGCGGCAACGGATGAGGCCGTTAAGGCGGCGATCGATGCCGTTGAATTGACTGATCTAGTAACGAGTCTCCCCCGTGGATACAATACGGTGGTGGATGAAGCCGGGGCCCGCTTCTCGGGTGGTGAGCGCCAACGGTTTGCACTCGCTCGGATTCTTTTGCAGGATGCACCGATCATTATCCTCGACGAACCAACCGTGAGTCTTGATCCCATTACTGAACACGAGTTATTGGACACTGTTTTTAAGGTGTTACATGACAAAACGATCATCTGGGTGACCCACCATTTGGAGGGAATTACCCACGTCAATGATGTTCGGTTTGTGGAGGCTGGTCAGTTTGAACTAGCGGGCGATCCGCACGAACTGTATAAAACCAGTGCCCGGTTTAAACGACTGTACAACCTTGATAAAGGTCGAACTGAAGTATGATTATAATCCGGTACGATTTGTCATTTTGATGGCAAGTGGTACCGGATTTGTGTTACCCGGGGAAGGGCGTATATTAAACGTAACGATTAAAAAGGAAAGGGGTGACGACATGGCGCTTTCATATCAAGAATTACTGACCGCCATTCCGGTTGTGTTACGGGCAGGGCATGTCCCAAACATTGTGGGGGAGGCCGGGATCGGAAAATCCGCCGTGGTGGCTGAGGTCGCCGAAACGTTGCACGCGAAACTCTTTACAACCGTTGTTAGTTTATCGGAAAAGGGTGACTTGGCAATTCCCATCCCGCCGTTAACCAGCGCGAGTTACGTCCAGACCAAGCAGTACGGGCAGTTGGCGGATGTTCAGTTTGGCTATGCGCACACGTTGATCGCCATCATTAAGTTTGCGGAGGCCCACCCAGGCCAACCGATCAT
Source organism: Furfurilactobacillus sp. WILCCON 0119 (assembly GCF_053471565.1). Lineage (NCBI taxonomy): Bacteria > Bacillati > Bacillota > Bacilli > Lactobacillales > Lactobacillaceae > Furfurilactobacillus > Furfurilactobacillus sp. WILCCON 0119. The sequence continues at coordinate 76,439 of NZ_JBPCCV010000006.1, read as the reverse complement.
TTGGTTGTTGGACGAATTTAACCGGGGGACACAAGCCGTTCAAAGTGAGCTAATGAATTTGGTGCTCCAACGGCAAATTAACGACCTGACGTTACCCGATGAGGTGCAACTAATCCTTGCGGAAAATCCGGACGCCCAAATGGCCGGGTTTGAACAGACGTTTTACGGTGTGACTGCTGGCGATGACGCCATTAAGGATCGAACAACGCGGCTAGAAATGCGGGTGTCCGTGGCGGATTGGTTAACGTGGGCGAAGAAGACTAATGCACAGGAGTTAATGAACATTGTCCCCCAGGTGCAGGCCTACCTGACGGATCACCCCGAGGAGTTGCGACCAACCGAACACGACGCCGACTTGTACCCAACGCCGCGGGCATGGCAACGGGTTTCCGATAACCTGCGGCAGTTGGCAAGGTTACCTGAAACGCAGCAAGCCGCGCTCCGCTTTGACCTGCTTACAGGGGACTTAGGCTTGACGGTTGGCGCAAAGTTTACGGCGTTCCTTAACAACAGCCTGACCGTGGCGGCGGTGTACACAGAGTTGTCGGAACCAGCGCTGCCACCGGCCATTGCGGAACAATTTACGGCGCTGACGTTGGGGGACCAGCAGGCGTTGGTGATTGCGGCAGGCAACGCGGCGGATTATCCGTTAACGGTCACGGCCAATGCCCAGCGGTGGCAAACGTTGTTACAACAGCTTCCGGCAGATGGCCAGTACGCGGTGATTCATGCGCTTGGTAATCAACCGGGCTGGCTTGCTGGGATTCAAACGGCAGGTGTTCCTGACCTTGCTCAGTATGTCGTCCAGATTTTAAACGGACAAATTGTTAGGTGAGTGAATGATAAATATTGATCAGGCGTTAACCCGCCTTCACCAAACGGCGGTGGTTTCACCGGCGGATAGCGAATCCGTTTTAAGCACCGCACTGATGGACCTGACCCGGCAATTTCCGGTCTACGGGCAGTTGTTGGTGCAACTCCCCCGGTGGCACGAGGCGACGATTTCAACCCTGTTTGCCATTGCGTGGCGTGATCATCAGTTGGGACTGATCGTGAACGACGCCAACTGGGACCAGAGTGTGAATGCGACGGCCTTGATGCAGCAACTGATCCACATTAGTTTGCACCTGTTGTGGGGGCACCCCATCCGGTACGCAGACGAGGCGGCTGCCATAAACGTTACGATTGCGACCGACGTCACGGTTAACCAAGCATTACCAAATGCGTTCCCCGGGACGTGGACGCTTGCTGCGTTAGAACAGCAGGTGGGGCATTCACTCCCGGAAAACGCGGATTCGAGCGTTTACCTGCACGCACTAAACGAGCAGACCCAGCGTGGGGATGCACTGGCCGCACAAAACACGGCCGGCGCGCCATCACTTCACCGTCATGAGCATGCCACTCAAAATGAGAAGGCGCAGAGGGCGTCGCCAACCAAGCGCCCACAATTAGTGGATAATCATGATAGCTGGGCAACGCTTGCGACGGATTCAAACCAAGCAGAAGGGCAGCTGGCGCAGCTTGTTCAAGAAACCGTGGCCCACACGACCGCCCGTCAACGTGGGCAGTTACCAAGTGCCGTTCAAACGGCGCTGGAGCAGAGGACGTCGCCCCACACGAGTTTGCCGTGGGCCGCGTTATTCGCTCGGTTAGTGGGGCGATTACCGGAAGGCAAACAGGTCAGTCAGTCGCGGTTTAACCGCCGCCAGCCACAGCGAATGGAACTGCCCGGCACGCTGACCCGGTTGACAAGCCAAGTGGTCGTGTTTGTGGATGAATCGGCGTCCATCGATGCGTCAACGCTAGCGCGGCTATTGGATGAACTGGTCGCCATTGTGAGTGCCAGTGCTAAACCAGTTTTTGTCACGACCTTTGACGCGGCGGTTGGGTCCATGGTACGAGTTGTTGCGGGAAAACTCGCTGCACAAGCGGTGATGAAAACCCGGCGAGCGGGTGGGGGGACACGCTATCAAGCCATTTTTGATACCTTAGTTCATGACCCGCGGCGAACGCAAAATGACCTGGTGATCATTTTAACGGACGGTGCCGGGGAGCGTCGGCTCAATGATCACGGCTTTCATCAGGTGGCCTGGGTCCTTACGGGGACGCAAGCATTGAGCGTTACGTCACCGCCGGGTGTTGTGGTGCGGTTAACGGACATGGAGGTAATTTAATGACGGCATTAACAGAGACTGACTGGCAGGACTATTTAAACCGGACGCCACGGGCCGTCCGGGCGTTGGGAATTGTTCAGGATCAGTGGCAGGACGTTGTTATGGATAATCCACTATTTATTACCCAGATAACGGCGGGGGACCTTAAGTATGCGGATCAACTGGTTACAAATAACCTTGTTGAGCCGGTGCGCCTTCCCTTAGCAACGTATGCCCAACGACAAACCGTTCGGCGTCATTACAGTACTTACCTGACGGCGGATGCCGTTACGTGGTTGAACCGTTCACAACAATGAATGAAACTAAAATAAACGCCATTACTGATAATCGTTATCAGTAATGGCGTTTATTGGTTTAATCAAGTTCTGGTTCGTGCCAGTTGGGGTTTGGCCAGTATTCAAGGCCGAGCGCACTAATAATGGCAAGGACAGCAAAACTAATGAAGAGCAATTGGTACTGTTTGTTAGAAATGATTGGTGTTGAAAAGACGTTTAGGATCCGATACCGCAAATAGTGGTTCGGGTGACCGGCAATCGCATGGTCCGCTAAGGTTAAGTACGGACTTGCGGTGGTCGGAACCGTGACATTATGCGATGTATGGTTCGTGATTTTAAACGTATAGGTGCCAGGATCCTGCAGGGTCACCGCGGTTCCATGATTGATGTCGTCAGCTGACCACTTGTAGAGGGTCTGGTTGTTCAACTGAAGGTCGACGTGGAGATCTGCCGATCGGGTGGTCACATCTGGCAACTCTAATTGACTAAACGGCCGGGTCGTAACGACTTTTTGTGTCAATGATTGGTTCGGCTTTAGTGTGAGGGAATCACGCTGTGCGTAATTAGCAACCATTTGCGAGCTAACGACTTGGGTTTGAGTGACCGCAGTTTGCACTAACGGTTGGCGATCATGATGATCTGCGTAACCAAGCCCAATGGCAAACACGAGGAGGGTAACGATCCCGGTCCATGTCCGACCACGTTCACCGTAAGAAGGATGTGCAAAGAAGTTTTTAAGGGCGGTACTAATGTCGTGAAGCCCTGTCGCAGCCATCATGAAGAGGATGGGGAAGGTGACGTATGCGTAGTGTGCGTCTACCGTCCATAGCAACGTGTGCATCCCGTAAATCCCAAGCACGATTAATTCATAAAACAGAACTTGGTTTCGCCGTGGTGCCAGCATTTCAAATAAAGAGCCAATAAACATGGCACCGAGCACCGTCAGATAAACGACCTGCGTCAGGTTGATCATTAAGAATTGTAGCTTGTTTTTATGAACTTGATAGAAGGTGGGCTGCTTGAAGAACTGGTTCGGTGATTCAAACATGTCAAGACTCCCAGTGGACCACATGGTCATGGTCTTTTGATAGCCTTGGCCCAGAACACCCCAGATGCCACGGTCTGAGAACCGTTGTTTAAGCAAGCGGCGGGTGGTGACGTTATTTTGATGCTGGTCGTGACCACTCATTTTACGGGCATCCGCGTCATTAAAGCGCCCATTACTATCTGAGTTAAGTCCCATAACGGCCCATGCAGACGTTGGCAGTTGCTTACTTTGATTGACGCGATAACCGTAGTGCCCTTGGATGGCATGGCTGACGCCAACCCCGGCGAGCCAAACGAGAAGAAAGACGCCGAGCCCCAGTAAACCACGAATGATGGACGTCCGGTTGATTTTCGCCGCCAAAAGCCAGTAAATCAAAATGGCGATGGGCACGATGATCAAGTTTGGCTTGATGAGGTAACCGAGTGTAAAGACAACGGCCAGTAATGCGGCATAGCCAACTTTATTTAAGCGTTGTTGCCGGGAAAAATAGCGGTTTAATAACACAACGAGCATCAAGGGAATAACAACGGCCAGTGTGTCGACGTAAAAGTTCAGGGCAAACCAATAAAAGGGAGCAAAAATCGCCGTTAAAATGGCAAACATGGCCGAAGAACTTGCGGCAACATACCGGCGCACCAGTCGCCAACTCATGATCAACGTAAAGTCGATCAAAATGAAGTTTAGCAGGTTAAGGGCATAACCAGTCGTGATGGCAGAATGAACGTGAAACAGTTTGATGATCCATGAAAGGATGATTGCGAGGTTGACATCATGCTGGTACCACGCAAAGTAGCTAAACCAGTGGTGAGAACCATGGACCAGGTTTAGGGCCTGAAGGCGAACTAACGCAGGGCCCGTATTACCGATCCCAACGAACTGGAAAGCAATGTACAGTTGGACAATAATGGCGAGGCCTAAAACAACGGCGCTAACCCAGTTCGACCACTTATCCGGGAGGCGCCCAAGCCACATGTTGATAACCACCATGAACACTCCGACCGTCAGCGCCATAAAAAAGAGGCTGGAGGGTTGGAGCCATAAGGAATCACTGAAACTACTTGTTTGACGAGCAAGAGCGGTGAAAAAAATCACCCCGAAAATAATGGCAGTAACGGCTGCTACCGTCCGACGCAATGCAAGTTGAATGAGAATCCCCTCCTTTTAAACATTAATAATGGGTGAACCAATTGATTCCATTCTACTCATCATGTGAACTGAATGCTACTAAAAAACGGTGCGATGATTGAAGTCGTTTGTGGACAACTGACTTTTACCATCGCACCGAGAATAAGGGCAGTTATTTTATTAGGCGTTTCGTTGTAATAATTGTGTCGTCAGCTGCGTTAATTGGTCACTAACGGGTGCTGGAAGCGTTGCAATCAGGGCCAAGGCGTGGTCCGTGTACTCACGGGCAACGGTTTCTGCTAGTTCAGGACCATGAAGCGCCTGGACCCGGTTATTAATGGTCGCAACCGCTTCGTCTGTCAGGTGCTTTTGATCAGCAAGTGCCGCTTTGAACCAGTCTGGGTCTTGTTGACTGGCGAGGAGCAAAGGAAGCGTGTAAACACCCTGCCGGAGATCATGTTGCACGGGTTTGGTAGCGGTAGTGGCATCTGCCACGTAGTCCAAAATATCGTCACGAATTTGGTAGGCCGTCCCGATGGCTAACCCGATCTGACCGGCAGTAGCGGCAAGGTCAGCACGACCATGACTGAGTTCGACGGCAAACGTTGCCGCGAATTCAAATAAGCGGGCGGTTTTTCCTTGAATTTCGTTGAGGTAGGCCGTAGTCGTCACGTGTGGGTCAAAATTGACCGTTAGTTGATCTAATTCGCCACCAAGAATTGCCTGCATGACGGTGTTTGCTGCCTGAATTTGGGCGGGCGTCTCGGCCGCTTTGAGAATCTCGGCAAAGTAACTAGTGAACAACAAGTCACCGGTGTAAATGGCGATTTTATTGCTGTTTTGAACCTGAAGCGTTGGTTGACCATGGCGAATTTCGGCAACGTCCAAGACGTCATCATGAATCAGCGTTGCAACATGCAGTAGTTCAATGGCTGCGGCACCAGACTGAAGCCGTGAAGGCTTTTGGTCAGGTCCTAAGCCAGCCAAGAGGTAAAAAAAGCCGGGCCGTAAAAATTTACCACCGTTTGTTAGGAGTGCGGTGACCTGCGCGTTGATGGCATCATTTGATGTGTTGACACATGTTGGTAAGTAAGCTGTAAGTTGCGTTAACTGGTGGTTAACGGTTGGAAATTGACGCCACAGTGGGTGTACCATGTCTTTTGAAATCCTCTCTTAATTAAAAATGGGTGGCTTGTCGTTTATGCCGGCCATGATTGACACAACCCATTATGAAAAACGGCTGGTCTTATTAAAGTAAAACTTTCGGTTGTCCTTAATGCTACAAAAGCGCCGGGACGTTGTCAACGACGGGGCTTTAGCCAATGGATGATTGAATCCTTAATTTTTTGTTAGCGCGTTCGTGAGAAGCGGATGAACGGGTGTAATCTGTGTTTAAATGACCTTAACAAACAAAAAAGGACGGCACAGTGTGGCGAAGAAAAAACGACGTGGGACGGGACTAAAACGATTTCGTCGACAAATTAAAAACTTTTTTATCGATCATGGTCGACTACGATGGTTTAATACTGGACTTGTCATGGCGACGGTCCTTGTCTTAGCGCTAGCAATTAGTGGTGTGGGGGTGACAATGTTGACCCCCCAAAAGGCCACGCCGCAAGTCGATTCGGTCACTCAAGAACACCAAGCTTTCATTAAACGGGTTGCCCCATATGCGCAACAATTGCAGCAGCGGACCCACGTTTTAGCCAGCATCCAAATTGCGCAGGCGATTTTGGAATCAGACTGGGGGAGCTCAACGTTAGCAAGCAAGTACCATAATTACTTTGGGGTGAAGGCCGGCTCGGCAGAACCCGGGGTGACTCTAAGTACCCAAGAATATGTCAACGACCATTACGAAACGGTGAACGCGCGGTTTCGAACGTACGCAAATTGGCAGGAATCATTTACGGCGCATGCGCAGTTGTTTGTGAACGGCGTGGATTGGAACGCAAATAAGTATGCGGATGTGTTGGCCGCGACGGATTATAAAGCGGGCGCCGCCGCGCTCCAGAAAGACGGGTACGCAACGGACCCCGCGTACACGAATAAAATCATCGAAGTTGTTGAAAAGTACCACCTCAACAAGTATGATCAGACCAACTAACTGGCGGGCGTAAAGCCGTCACAGTGTACATTTTGCCGTGAATTGCGGTATATTTTACTTACGATTATGAAAAGCGATTAATTATTGGAGGCTGACCCCGTGGCAGGAAATGTACTTTACCCTGGAAATACAATTGGCATTATTGGTAATAGTTCCAACGGCCCGTTACTGGTTAACGCGGCCCGGCGAGTTGGGCTGACCGTTGCTGCGTACACATCAGAAGGCGACAGCGAAATTGCAAGTTTGGCTGACGTGGTGTTTGTTGGGTCCTTTACCGATCAACAACGCTTGCAGGCCTTTGCTGAAAATTGTGACGTGGTGACGTATGAATCAGAGCACGTTCCAAGTGACATGATCGAATTTATCAGTCAGTTTACCCGGGTCCCCCAAAACTATGAAACGTTGGCGATGATGCAGGACCGCTCTTTGGAACGGGCATTTTTTGAAGAACTGAACATCAATATTCCCCCCTATGCAACAATCGTTGAATTGGACGACATCTACGCGTCCGCAGCGTCAATTGGGTACCCCGCGGTATTGAAGCCCCTTCAAAAGGGGATCGAACGCGAACAGCAGCTCACGATTCGGTCGCAGGCTGAAGTACCGTTAGCGGCGGATATGTTGCAAAATGGGCCCCACATTTTAGAGGCGATGGTGCCACATACACAGGAAGTTTCTGTGCTCGTGGTCAAGGGCGACTCGAAAGAACAGGGCTCTGGCGCGCACATTCGGTTATTTCCAATCATTGAGACCAGTTATCAGCGGGGGCGGTTAATGCGCGCGGTGGCCCCAGCGCGATTGGCGGACGAGGTGGAGACCGAGATTAAACGGATCACAGAAGGAATCGCCCAACATTTGAACTACTGCGGTGTTTTTCAAGTGAGTTTCCTGATCACGGAGACCGGGAATTTGTTCTTACGGGACCTTGTGCCCGCCATGGATCGCTCCGGGCTGGTCTTTGATAAAGCGGCCAACATCAACATGTTTGAGGCCCATTTGCATGCGGTGGCAGGTCTACCGATTGCGGAACCAGTGCAATATACGGCGACGGTGCTGGCTTCTTTTGACGATGACCAATTGGAAGCAATTCGCACACAATGGATCATTAAATCAAACTGGGAGTTTGTTTTTTATCACCGAAGCGGCCGAAAAATTTCACCAGCGGCCGGGCACGTGTTGATCCAGGCCCCAACCGTTCAGGATGGGTTGAACCAACTGTCGGCAACCACGATTTGGGATCCACGCCGCCCAGTGCAGCCAACGCCAAGTCGGTCAGAACGAAATGGCGCGCTTTAAATCAAGAAAAACGTGGACTGTAATGATGCCCACTTAGATGATAGTCATGACGGATGCCTTTTTGTTCGCCATGGCTATTTTGTGTTTAGAGCACCCTCATTTAGGGGAGAAACCAGTGTCGCGGCCCGAAAAATGACTGGGGAAAATTTAACGAAAACATACGTTCGCTATGATGGTTTGTCAGGGCAGATTTTGGTATACTTTAACTACTGAATTTTAACGAGAGGCGGGCATAATTCCGTGAGTGCGACCACATTATTAGAGGGATTAAACGATAAACAACAAGAGGCAGTTCAGACGACTGCCGGGCCATTATTGATCATGGCTGGTGCTGGCTCCGGGAAGACCCGGGTTTTAACGCACCGGGTGGCCTATTTAATTGAAGAGCAGGACGTAAAGCCATGGCATATTTTAGCAATTACGTTTACGAATAAAGCGGCCCGCGAAATGCGTGAACGGGTAGTGGCTCTGCTTGGCACAAGTGGTGAAGATGTCTGGGTATCAACGTTCCACGCACTGTGTGTGCGGATTTTGCGGCGCGATATCGACCGGTTGGCGTACAACAAGGCATTTACGATCACGGATACCGGGGAACAACGGACGTTAGTGAAGCGGATTTTGCGTGAACAAAACATCGATCCGAAGAAGTACGATCCCCGGTCGTTACTAGGTGCGATTTCGAACGCCAAGAACGACCTGCAAACGGCAGAAGATTACGCGGCGAACGCAAACACGCCGTTTGAACAAATTACGGCAACCGTTTATGAAGCGTACCAACGTGAATTAAAGGCGAACCAGGCGTTGGATTTTGATGATTTGATCATGTTAACGATTGAATTATTTGAAAAGGCGCCAGATGTCTTAGCGTTTTACCAGAAAAAGTTTGAATACATTCATGTGGATGAATACCAAGACACGAATAATGCGCAGTATAAGCTGGTGTCACTGTTAGCTGCCCGGACGCACAACCTGTGTGTTGTTGGGGATGCTGATCAGAGTATTTACGGTTGGCGTGGTGCCAACATGAACAACATTCTTGATTTTGAAAAGGATTATCCCGAAGCACAAACGGTTATGCTGGCCCAAAACTATCGGTCCACGCAGACGATTTTGACTGCGGCCAACCAGGTCATTGAAAATAACGTTTTACGTCGGAAAAAGGAGTTATGGACAGAGAATGGTTCTGGTGAACCGATCTCTTATTACCGTGCGCAAAGTGAACGTGACGAAGCGTTGTTTGTGATTGCCCAAATTGAAAAGCAGATGCAAAGTGGCCACCGTAATTACGGCGACTTCGCCATTTTGTACCGGACCAACGCGCAATCACGATCGATTGAAGACGCATTGGTTAAGAGTAATGTGCCATATAACATGGTCGGGGGTCATAAGTTCTACGACCGTAAAGAAATCCGGGATGTGTTGGCTTACTTAACGTTGCTGGTGAACCCGCAAGATGACATGAGTTTTGAACGGATCATTAACGAACCTAAACGTGGGTTGGGGAGTGGCTCTGTGGAAAAGCTCCGGGCATTTGCCAACTATAATAATTTCAGTCTGTTGGAGGCGGCCCAAAACGTCGCCATGGCAAACGACGTTTCTGGACGGGCACGGAATTCGTTTGATGATTTTGGTCACATGATGGCCACCATCAGTGCCCACCGTTCAAGCGCAACGGTGACCGAGTTAACGGAAGAATTACTGGATAAGTCTGGTTATTTAGCAGCGCTAAAGGCGACCCATTCACTGGAAGACGATACCCGCATCGAAAACTTGGAGGAATTTCTGTCCGTTACCAAGCAGTTTGATGATCACTATGAGCCATCAACGCCGTTACCAACGGATGCAGAAGCAGCCGGCGAGGTGGTGCCCGATGGGTCCGGTGATAAATTCGTCGACTTCTTGGCTGATTTAGCATTAGTTTCAGACTTAGATGATGTGGACGAAGAAAACGGGCAGGCTGTGACGTTGATGACGCTTCATGCGGCCAAGGGACTAGAATTCCCAGTTGTCTTTTTAATGGGGATGGAAGAGGGCATTTTCCCACTTTCACGGGCCCTTATGGAAGAAGACGAGCTGGAAGAAGAACGGCGGTTAGCCTACGTTGGAATCACCCGGGCGAAGGAAAAGCTGTTTTTAACAAACGCCTTTTCTCGCTTGCTGTACGGTCGGGTTCAAAACAACCCAGCGTCACGATTTGTCGAAGAAATTAATCCAGACCTTCTTCACTCTGAAAACCAAAGTGCAGGTGGAATGGCCAGTGCTGGTAGCGTGAAGACACCGTTTGATCGGCGCACTGCCTCAGCGTTATCCACAACCTATAAAGCTAAACCGCAGGGAACAAAATCCACTGTGGAACGGGCAAAGGGCACCGGTGCCGAACAGGTTGGTTGGGCAGCCGGCGACAAGGTCACGCACAAAAAGTGGGGCGAAGGAACCGTTGTGAAGGTTAATGGGAGCGGTGAAGACGCCGAACTCGACATTGCCTTTCCAGAACAAGGAATCAAGCGGTTGCTGGCGGCCTTTGCACCAATCACCAAAGTATAAGTCATTTTAAAGAGGAGGCCCTGATGATGGCAGATCAACCAGTTACAGAGATGACAAACGACGCTGCAGAAACAGAACTGGCAGCACTACGGAATCAGTTGAATCAGTGGCGGAATGCGTACTATGTTCAGGATGCGCCCACCGTGGAGGATCACGTCTATGACGAACGGTATCAGCGGTTACTTGCGTTAGAAGCAGCGTTCCCCGCACTCGTAACGGCAGATTCTCCCAGTCAACAGGTTGGTGACGTGACGTTGCCGGGGTTCAGTAAGATCGATCATGCTGTGCCAATGTTATCAATGGGCGATGTATTTTCTGTTGAAGAGCTGGCTGAGTTTGACGCTCGAACTAAGCAAAATTTGGGACAGGAAGAACTTGCCTACAATTGCGAACTAAAAATTGATGGGTTAGCGATTTCGCTCGTTTATGAAGATGGGGTCTTTGTTCAAGGGTCAACCCGTGGTGACGGAAACATTGGTGAGGACATTACCGAGAATCTTCGAACCGTGGCGTCCATCCCTAAGCAGTTAACAGAACCGCTCTCCATTGAAGTTCGCGGGGAGTGTTACATGCCTAAGGCGGCGTTTGCTGCATTAAACGAACGTCAGGAAGCAGACGGAAAGACACCGTTTGCCAACCCAAGAAACGCCGCGGCGGGATCTTTGCGACAGTTAGATAAACAGGTCACTGCGGAGCGGCAGTTAGCAACGTTTATTTATTACACCACAGACTTTGCCGCGCTTGGGGTTAGCACCCAACACGAGGCCTTAGCCCGGTATGAAGAACTTGGCTTTACGGTCAATCCACACAGCCGTGTCTGCACGAACATGGCTGAAATTCAGGCGTACATTGATGAATATACCGCGCAACGGGACACGTTAAGTTACGGTATTGACGGTATTGTGGTCAAGGTCAACCCTGTTGATCAACAAGACGAGTTGGGCAACACGGTTAAAGTGCCACGGTGGGAAATTGCGTACAAATTTCCACCGGATGAACAGCAAACAGTGGTTCGTGAGATCGAATGGACGGTCGGCCGGACGGGGATCGTAACACCAACGGCAGTGATGGATCCGGTTCAACTTGCCGGCACGACAGTTGCCCGCGCGTCACTGCACAATCCTGATTACTTAATGGAAAAGGGCGTTCGGATTAACGATGTTGTCACGCTCCACAAGGCGGGAGATATCATCCCTGAAATCGGTGAAGTGGTTTTGAGTAAACGGCCCGCCGACAGTGAGGCCTACGTCATTCCAACGTCGTGTCCATCGTGTGAGAGCCCGTTAGTTCATCTGGATGACGAGGTGGCATTACGGTGCATTAATCCGAAGTGTCCCGCACAGATAACGGTGGGGTTGGCCCACTTTGCGTCACGAGATGCAATGAACATCGACGGACTGGGCCCGGCGTTGGTCAACCAACTCTACGACCGGCACCTATTAGAAGATGTGGCTGGGTTGTACTCACTAAAAAAAGATGAATTGTTAACTTTAACTAAATTTGGTGAGAAATCTGCTGCCAATTTATTGACAGCGATTGATAATAGCCGTAATAATTCTTTGGAACGTTTGTTATTCGGCTTGGGGATTCGCCACCTAGGTTCAAAGGCGGCTCGCCAAGTTGCTGCTCATTTTCAAACCATGCAAGCGGTGATGACGGCGACGGCAGAAGACATCGCGGCAATTGATGGCATGGGTATGGTCATCGGGGATGCGGTAGCGCAGTATTTTGGCACCGAAGCAGCCCAGCAACTTGTTGAAGAATTAACAGCGGCCGGCGTGAACATGCGCTATAATGGACCAGATATTGCCCAAGGCGCGGATGACCCGTTCTTTGGTGGCAAACGGGTTGTGCTGACTGGAAAGCTAACCCAGATGACACGGTCGGCTGCCACCACTTGGTTGACAGCGCACGGTGCCAAGGTGACCGGGAGCGTGTCAAAGAGTACCGATCTGTTGATTGCTGGTGAAGCAGCGGGTAGCAAACTAACAAAGGCAACGGAATTAGGAATTGAAGTTTGGGATGAAACGCGGTTTGCGGAGACAATGGCCGCTGACTAATGAACGGTTAACGTCGGTCAGTTAACCAAGAAGGAGCTAAATCAAGGTGAAGAAGTTTTGGATTGGGGTGGCCCTGCTGTCATCCATGGTGATGTTAGCCGCATGTGGCAACATTAGTAAAACACAGAGTGGAACAACCACAACGTCGAACTCAAAAAAGACACAGACGACGGGTGAAGCCAATAGCGGCAGTTACCAGGGTGTCATCAAAGATGGTCATTATCAGACCAGTAAGTCACGTGGGGTCACAAATGACCAAGACGACAACACTTTGAATTTAAAGAGCTTTGAAAATGGCTTGTTGAATGTGTCTAAAAAGCAATTTTCGACCAGTAAGTACATCTTCCAAGAGGGACAGTATTTATCCACTGGAACGGTGCAAAATTGGGTTGACCGGAAGTCAAAGAGCAATCCGACGGGGCTGAATCCAGAAGATAATGGTAAAAAAGACCCTGACAAGCGGAACCCGATGTATCTGCAAGCGATTGAAGAACAGGATTACATGACACAGGATGGCAGTAACTTGAAACTGTCAGGGATGACGATTGGGATCGGTCTTAACGCAGTTGACTACTACACTAAGGAACAATATGGTGCCCAGTATTCAACAAAGATTTCTGATGCCGACATGGAAGCGCAAGGAAAGGCCATTGCGGCCCAAGTTCTGAAGCGGGTTCGTGCCGAAAAAGGTGTTGGTAAGGACATTCCCATTGTGATTGCGTTGTATAAGCAAGCACCAGATGACAGTCTGGTCGGGGGAACGTTCTTCTCCTACAGTGTTAATAACGGTAGTTCATTGGGATCGTGGAAGGGGATCAGCCAAAAGAACGTTGTCTTCCCAACGGCCGGTGGCTCCAGTTCATCCAGCACAAGCAACGATGAAACTAACTTTGAAAACTTTAAAACGCAGGTTCAAAATTTCTTCCCTAACCTTAGTAGTGTGACGGGTCAAGGACAATACGAAAATGGCAGCCTTACGGGGATGAATGTCACGATCACCACCCAGTTTTATAGCGAAACAGAGATTATTAGTTTCACCCAGTACTTGGCGCAGGTCGCACCGAAGTACCTACCGTCAGGGGTGCCAATCGACATTACGGTTCAGTCGACAAACGGGACCCAAGCGTTCTTGAGTCGTGACTCGGGATCAACGAAGTTTACGAGTCATGTTTTTGGTTCTTATTAACAATCTGATCATTTAAATTACTCAAATTGGTGCCCAACAGGGGTACCAATTTTTTTAAGCAATAAATAAGTTGGAAAAGGGTGCGTTTTAACGATTAAGTCGTTAAAATAGGGGCATTACGAAATGGGATTTATTGGAGGATATGAAGGATGAAGCCAACGGAACGCAACCGTCTCAGTGCTGCCGGATTACTGGTAACACTAGGAATTGTGTATGGTGATATTGGGACGTCACCACTATACGTTATGAAAACGATTCTTGGTGATAACGGTGGCCTAACAACGGCTAGCCGTGAGTTGATCACCGGGAGCATTTCATTAATTTTTTGGACGGTTATGTTATTAACAACCGTGAAGTACGTGCTGATTGCGCTTCATGCAACCAACCATGGTGAAGGAGGAATCTTCGCACTGTACACGTTGGTTCGCCACCGTGCCAAGTGGTTAATTTTCCCCGCATTGATTGGGGGCGCCGCGTTACTTGCTGATGGGATGTTAACACCAGCAGTGACCGTAACGACCTCCATCGAAGGGCTAAAGGGTGTGTCGTTTCATCAGTGGATGCCCGTTCATGATCAAACGGACGTTATTATCATTACCCTAGCCATCCTCTCGTTCCTCTTTGTCATTCAACGGTTTGGGACCCGGGCCATTGGGCGCGCGTTTGGTCCGATCATGACACTCTGGTTTACGTTTATTGGTGTGGTGGGTTTACTGAACATGTTGCCTGATCTTAGCATCTTAAAGGCACTGAATCCCTACTACGCGATCAGCGTACTGTTCAGCCCGGATAACCACGTGGGGATCTTTATCCTCGGGAGTGTCTTCCTGGCCACAACCGGTGCGGAAGCCTTGTACTCTGACATTGGTCACGTGGGTAAACGGAACATTGATTGTAGTTGGCCCTACGTGTTTATCTGCCTCATGTTGAACTACTTTGGTCAGGGTGTGTGGATCATTCAACACGCTAATGATGCCAAGCTCGGGGCGGGCGCAGATTTCAACCCGTTCTTCCAGTTGTTACCGGGAGATTGGCGTTTGATTGGGATCGTTTTAGCCACCTTGGCTGCCATCATTGCGTCACAAGCATTGATTACGGGATCGTATACGTTGGTTGCTGAAGCGGTTCGATTAAAGCTGTTACCACGGCTGAAAATCGTGTACCCAACCATTAAACATGGTCAAATCTACGTGCCACTAGTAAACGGCATTTTGTGGGTTGCTTGTATCGGCATCGTTCTGTACTTCCGGACGTCTGCGCACATGGAAGCAGCTTACGGATTAGCCATTACCGTCACAATGTTGATGACCACGATCCTACTGTTCCAATACTTGCAGTTGCAGCACATCAACGTCCATTTGAGTCGCCTCATGGTGCTTTTCTTTGGGACGTTAGAAACAATGTTCTTTGTTTCATCGATGGTTAAGTTTGTTCATGGTGGGTATGTGACGGCCATTTTAGCGGGCCTGATCCTCTTAGTCATGTACATTTGGTATTACGGGAATAAGATTCGTGACCGTGATGAATTTGGCTCAGCGTACGTTGATTTGGATGACTATACCGATCAATTGGTGGCGTTGAGTCATGATGCGGATTACCCTACGTTTGCAACAAATTTGGTGTACATGGCAAAGGTTAAGCCAGGGCACCTCATCAAACGAGAAATGATTTATTCGATTTTGGATAAACGGCCAAAACGGGCCCAGGCGTATTGGTTTGTGACGGTTAACGTAACGGATGAACCGTACACGGCTAATTACGACGTCGACATGTTGGGGACAGATAACGTTATTAACGTTCAACTGTACCTCGGGTTTCGGCGGGAGCAACGGGTCAACGTGTATCTACGGGCGATCGTTCAGGAGCTGATTAAAAGCGGCGACTTACCTGCACAACCACAGCGGTACACGATGATGAAGGGGCGCAACGTTGGTGACTTTAGTTTTGTCCTGATGCAGGAAGAACTTTCGCCGGAATCACGGTTAAAACCGTTTGACCGGTTGATGATTCAACTACGGGTGGGCTTACAAAACTTGACAAGTTCCCCGGCATCGTGGTTTGGTTTGGAGTTTGCGGACGTGATTGTTGAAAATGTTCCGCTTGTTTTGGGCCATCAACGTCGGCCGGTTTTGCGGCGCGTTAAGCATAACCGTAAGCGATCAGAACGGCCGGAAAGACCAGAATCAGACAAGTAAACGGATAAGCGATTAATGTAGATAAATGGTCGGCTTCCTGCGTAATGGGAGCCGACCATTTGTGTTAATGTTCGCTTTTTCATCGAAAAGGCGGTGTTCGGTCGTTTTATTCACGCATTTTTTTACCGGAAGCGTCCACACACTGGGTGCTTTGTCGTATAATAGACCAGATAGTGACAAGTTTTTTTAGAAAGAGGGATGAGCATGGCAGAAGAACCAATTTCACGTGCAGAAGTTGAGCACGTTGCCGCATTGGCAAAACTTTCATTGACCGACGAACAGGCCGCTAAGTTTACCAATCAATTAGATGAAATCATTACCATGATTGATGGTTTGAACGAGGTTGATACCGATGATGTTCAACCGACAACGAACATGGTTGACGCAGCCGCCATCTTGCGTGATGACGTAGCGGTTAACGCTCACCAAAAAGACGCTTTATTAAACGAAGCACCAGATACTGCGGACGGTTACATTCGGGTCCCAGCAATTCTTGACGAAAGTGAGGACGCCTAATGACTGAGCAATACAAGAACATTGCTGATTTGCACCAAGCATTGGTCAACAAAGAGTTATCGGCAACCGAACTGACGAAACAAACATTAACGAACATTCATGATCACGAAGACGCGCTGAACGCGTACGTCACGGTAAACGATGATGAAGCGTTGGCACAAGCAGCCGCCATTGACGCGGATGGCATTGACGAAAACAACGCCTTCTCTGGAATTCCTGTGGCCTATAAAGATAACTTGACGACCAACGGGTTACTGACAACGGCGTCATCAAAGATGCTGGCTAACTTTACACCCATTTACGATGCCGATGTTGTGGAACGGTTAAAGGCGAACGGGGCGATTACCATTGGTAAGACGAACCTTGACGAATTTGCCATGGGGGCCTCAACGGAGACGTCCTACTACGGAACGACACATAACCCGTGGGATACGACCAAAGTTCCTGGTGGGTCATCCGGTGGTTCAGCTGCAACCGTAGCTGCAGGCGACGTTTTGGCAGCTTTAGGCTCTGACACTGGGGGGTCCATTCGTCAACCAGCCGCCTTTAACGGTATCGTTGGGTTAAAGCCAACGTACGGGCGGGTGAGTCGCTGGGGCTTAATTGCCTTTGCGTCATCCTTGGACCAGATTGGGCCAATGACGAGTAACGTAACGGATGCAGCCGCAATGATGAACGTGATCGCTGGTCGTGATGAACGTGACGCAACGTCATCAATTACGCCGGTTCCTGATTATGTTGCTGGGTTAACCGGCGACATTAAGGGCCTAAAAATTGGTGTGCCAAAGGAATTCTTCGGCGAAGGGATCGATGCTGGTGTTCGTGATCAAATTAAGGCTGCCGTAAAGCAGCTGGAAGCACTGGGCGCAACGGTTGATGAAGTGAGCTTGCCACACAGTACGCACGGGATTCAGGCCTACTACATTTTAGGACCTTCTGAAGCCTCATCGAACCTCCAACGTTTTGACGGAATTCGGTATGGTTACCGGACGCCAAACGCCAAGAACCTTGAAGAACTCTACGTAAAGACGCGTTCTGAAGGCTTTGGTGATGAAGTTAAACGGCGGATCATGTTGGGGACGTTTGCCCTGTCAGCCGGTGCCTTTGATGCGTTCTTCATGAAGGCAGCCAAGATTCGCACGCTGATCATCGAAGACTTTAACCGGGTCTTTGCAGATTATGACGTGATCGTTGGACCAACAGCGCCAACACCAGCGTTTAACATTGGTGCTGAAACGAAGGATCCCATGACCATGTACATGAACGACATGCTTACGGTCCCCGCAAACTTAGCCGGGTTACCAGCCGTTTCATTACCAGCAGGGCTCGTTGATGGGTTGCCCGTTGGGTTACAGATTATTGGACAACGGTTTGATGAAGCACGTGTCCTGAACACTGCCTATGCGTTCGAACAACACACAAACTTCCATGAAGCAAAACCAACCATGTTTAAAGGAGGACAGGCCTAATGAACTTTGAAACGACAATTGGGCTGGAAGTCCACGTTGAACTAAAAACAAATTCAAAAATCTTTAGTCCTTCGCCCGTTGAATTCGGGGATGCAGCTAATGCCAACACAAACGTGATCGACTGGGGGTATCCTGGGGTTCTGCCAACGCCAAACAAAGGGGTTGTGGAATACGGGATGCGGGCAGCCTTAGCGCTCCATGCTAAGATCAACCAGCACACTCACTTTGATCGGAAGAATTACTTCTACCCTGATAATCCGAAAGCTTACCAAGTTTCACAATCTGATGTGCCATTGGCGCAAAACGGTTGGATTGAAATTGAGGTTGACGGAAACAAGAAGAAAATTGGGATCGAAGAAATGCACATCGAAGAAGATGCGGGGAAGAACACGCATAATCCTGATGGGTATTCATACGTCGATTTAAACCGGCAGGGCACACCGCTGATTGAAATCGTCTCAAAACCTGACATTGCGTCACCTGACGAAGCTTACGCATACCTGGAAACGTTACGGCAACGGATTCAGTTTACCGGTGTTTCCGATGTGAAGATGGAAGAAGGGTCCATGCGGGTCGACGTTAACATCTCAATTCGGCCTTACGGTTCTGATCAGTTTGGGACCAAAACGGAATTAAAGAACTTAAACTCCTTTAACTACGTCCGTAAGGGGTTGGAATTTGAAGAGAAACGTCAGCAACAGGTGTTACTTGCTGGTGGTAAAATCGAGCAAGAAACGCGGCGTTTCGATGAAACAACCAATGAAACGATCTTGATGCGGGTTAAGGAAGGGGCGGATGATTACCGTTACTTCCCAGAACCAGATATTCCTAACGTTGAAATTGCGGATGATTGGATTGCTGACATTCAAAAGACCATGCCAGAAATGCCAGAAAAGCGGCGGGAACATTACGTTGATGAACTTGGCTTAACGGATTATGATGCCATGGTGCTGACTCAGACCAAGGAAATGTCAGACTTCTTTGAAGCGACAGTGGCTGCTGGTGCTGACGCTAAGTTGACGTCTAACTACCTGCAAGGGGATGTTAACGCCTACCTGAACGACAACAAGGTTGATTTGCAGAATACGAAGTTGACCCCAGCAAACTTGGCAACAATGATCAAGTTACAGATGGACGGGGCCATTTCGTCGAAGATGGCGAAGAAGGTCTTTAAGGCCGTTACTGATGGTGAAGATCCAGCAAGTTACGTGAAGGAACATGGGTTGGTTCAGTTATCAGATCCAGCGCAGTTACAACCAATCATTGACGGCATTTTGGACGCCAATGAACAATCAATTGAAGACTTTAAAAATGGGAAGGATCGTGCGGTTGGCTTCTTGGTTGGTCAAATCATGAAACAAACACACGGCCAGGCGAACCCTAAGGTGGTTAATCAACTGTTGATGGCTTCGTTAAACGCCCGTTAAGATCAGTTACAGGAAACGTTCACACACGGTGAGCGTTTCAATACATAGAACTAAATTTATTTGAATGTGTGGAGGATAGACCATGGGACAACGCGCACGGGTCATTTATAACCCGACCTCAGGACGGGAAGCGTTAAAGCGAGATTTAATTGATATTTTAAACGTCTTTGAGCAGGCGGGGTATGAGACCAGTGCGTACGCAACGACGCCGGAACCAGATTCTGCTAAGAACGAAGCACGGCGAGTAGCCGAAGAAGGGTTCGATTTAGTTGTTGCTGCTGGTGGTGATGGCACGATCAATGAAGTCGTTAACGGAATCGCTGGGTTAAAAAAGCGACCGAAAATGGCAATCATTCCTGCTGGAACCACCAACGATTACGCCCGGGCGCTGCGGATTCCCCGTGAGTCACCGTTAGAGGCGGCCAAGGTGGTTTTGAAAAATCAGACCATCAAGATGGACATTGGGCAGGCCGGTGAAACTTACTTCATCAACATTGCTGGCGGGGGCTTACTGACGGAATTGACGTATGACGTGCCGTCTGACATGAAGACCATCTTTGGTTACCTGGCGTACCTTGTTCGGGGAGCAGAGCTGTTGCCACAAATTAAGCCCATCCAGATGTCGATTGAATACGACGACGGCAAGTTTGAAGGGGAAGCCTCGATGTTTTTACTAGGGCTAACCAACTCGATCGGTGGGTTCGAACAGATTGTCCCGGATGCCTCACTTGATGACGGTAAGTTTAGCCTGTTGATCGTGAAGACGGCCAGCATGGCACAATTACTTCGTTTGATGACGCTGGTATTAAACGGTGGTCGGCACATCAATGATCCCCATATCATCTATAAAAAGACCAGTAAGGTCATTGCAAAGCCACTAAATGATGACCGGCTGATGATTAATTTAGACGGTGAATACGGTGGTGACGCACCGATGACGTTTATCGACCATAAACAACACATCGAAATGTTCGCAGATTTAGATGCCATTCCGGATGAACAAATCACCGGTGAGGACCTGGCCATTGAAGCCGATGCCAGAAAATTTGTGGAGGAAGTGGATAAACTTCCTGAAGATCAGCAGACCGAAAAATAATTAAGGAAGCGAGCGCATTTGTCTAGCGAGTGGTGGACGATGTGATCGCTTCTTTTGTTATCCAGGTGGACATGCTATACTAGGCGGGTTAGTTTTTTAAACATTGTGACTGTTGCAACTGTCGAAAGGAAATTTAAATGAAGTTTACAGCACCAGTAACAAAAAATGAGCAGTACACTGCTGACATTATTGATTTGACGTACCAGGGGATGGGTGTCGCAAAGATTGACGATTTTCCAATCTTTGTTGCTAATGCATTACCTGGGGAAAAGGTCGTGATGGCTGTGACTAAAGTGGCGAAATCATACGCCTTTGGTCGGGTCGTTACGTTTATTGAAGAAAGTCCAGACCGGGTGAAAAACGTGGATGCTGCGTACACCCAAACGGGCATTGCCCCCTTACAACACTTGAGTTACGAGGGCCAATTGACCTTTAAGCAACATCAAGTTAGCCAGTTATTTAAAAAGGCCCACTTAACGGACGTTGACGTCGCTGAGACGCTGGGAATGGACACACCTTACCATTACCGGAATAAGGCACAAGTGCCGGTTAGAAACATTAACGGCGTGCTTCAAACGGGTTTTTATAAGCGTGGTTCACACCAAGTGGTGCCAATTGAAGATTACTACATTCAGGATCCTAAAATTGATGAAGCCATTGTGGTCGTTCGGGATCTATTACGGCGCTTCCACATTGACGCGTACAATGAAGAAAACAATACCGGAGTTGTCAAGACGGTCATGGTTCGTCGTGGGTACTACAGTCACGAGATGATGATTGTCATCGTTACGAAGTCCCATAAGTTGTCGATGGTCAACGAACTGGTTGCTGAAATCACGAAGGCACTGCCAGAAGTGAAGAGCATCATTCAAAATGTGAACCCTAAACCAACCAACGTGTTACTGGGTGAAACAGATCGGGTTCACTTTGGTAGTCCAGTGATCCATGATCAATTGATGGGCCTAACGTTTGAAATTTCCGCACACTCCTTCTACCAGGTCAATCCGCAACAAACGGAACGGTTGTACCAGTTAGCCATTGAAAAGGCGGCCCTCACAGGACAAGAAACGGTTATCGACGCTTACTGTGGGATCGGAACCATTTCGTTAGCTGTCGCAAGCCATGCGAAGCACGTTTACGGAGTTGAAATGGTCCAAACAGCCATTAGTGACGCAAAGACGAATGCGAACCTGAACCACATCGACAATGTCGACTTTGTGGTCGGGAAGGCAGAAACCCAGATGGCTAAGTGGCATGAAGATGGCTTAAAGCCAGACGTCATCATGGTTGATCCACCACGTAAAGGACTGGCACCTGAATTCATTACCGCTGCTGCGGATGTTGCACCAAAACGGGTCGTGTACGTCAGCTGTAATCCAGCAACGTTGGTTCGTGATGTGCAACTGTTTATGGAACGTGGTTACCACATTGAAGGTAACGTGCAACCTGTTGATCAGTTCCCACAAACAACGCATGTTGAATGTGTTCTGACGTTAGTGAAAGATTAATGAGCTTACAAAAAGGCGCCTCAATTTTTAAATTGAGGCGCCTTTTTACGACTTATTTTTTCTCTTTAACGATGTAAACAGGGCGGTGCTTTGCCTCTAAGTAGAGGTTTCCAATGTACTTACCAACGATACCAAGGCACAGTAATTGGAGGCCACCGATGAGCAGGATAAGCATGACCAATGAGCTCCAGCCGTTAACACTGCTGTTCCAGATCAGTTTACGAACCACAATGAAAATCATCCCGATAATCGATAGGATAAACGAAAAGGTCCCGACAAAAGCCGCAAAGGAGAGGGGGACATCGGAGAAATTGATGATCCCGTCCAGTGAGTATTGAAAAAGTTTCCAGAAGGACCACGAGGTGGAGCCGGCCACCCGATCGCGGTTTTCGTAGGCTAAATATTTCGTCTCGAAGCCAACCCAACTAAAGAGGCCCTTTGAAAACCGGTTATATTCGGGCATGGACAAGATGGCATTAACGACCTGGCGCGTCATCAATCGGTAATCACGGACGCCGTCAAGCATTTCGGTACTCGAAATTTTATTGATCAATTTGTAGAAGAGGTTGGAAAAAAACGACCGAATGACGGGTTCACCATCGCGGTTCACACGGCGGGTCCCCACAACGTCGTAACCCTCGTCCTGAATGCCCCGGAGCATCTCAGGAAGCTGTTCGGGCGGATCCTGAAGATCAACGTCCATAACGGCCACATAGTCTCCAGTTGCATGTTCAAGACCAGCATACAAGGCTGACTCTTTCCCAAAGTTTCTTGAAAAAGAGATGTAATGGACCTGATCTGGGTGCGTATGATTAAGCTGTTGTAATTCAAGCAGTGTTTTATCTGTGGAACCATCATTAACAAAGATAAACTCGAGGCGTGCCCCGTTTAATTGGGGTTCAACGGCGGTTACGGCTTCGTAAAAAAGTGGCACCATCTCCTGCTCGTTATAACAGGGAACAATAACGCTGACAATTGACTGTGTGACTGATGCTTCTTCCATGGGAATGCGGTCGCTCCTATCGGTAAACGTGTTGGTGGCGGTTAGATAATAATAGTACCAGTATAGCCAAAATGAGGGGATTAGACTAGCGTCGACAGTTAATTACTCGTCTTATGCGACAAAAAACGGGTCTGCCGTAGCAGCCCGTTTGATGTTAATTAATGAATAACCGTGTTTAATAGCAGAACCATCAGTAATCCAACGACGGAGATAATGGTTTCAAGGACGGTCCAAATACTCAACGTTTGCTTAACGGTCAGGTCGAAGTATTCTGAGAACATCCAGAAGCCGGCATCATTAACGTGTGAAGCAGCCAATGAACCGGCGCCAATAGCCAGAACCATTAAGGCTGGGTCAGCACCAGTTGCGTGCATCAATGGCACAACCAACCCAGAAGCAGTCATCCCGGCAACAGTCGCAGATCCCAGTGAAACACGGAGAATTACGGCAATCAACCAACCTAGGATGAACGGTGACAGGCTCGAACCGGACATTAACTGTTGAACGGCTTTCCCAACACCACCATCGATCAGAACTTGCTTAAAGGCAGCACCACCACCGATAACCATCAGCAACATGGCGATGGACTTGATGGCGTCTTCAATCGTGCCACTGATTTCCTTCATCGTCCGGCCACGGTTAAAGCCCATGGACCAGATGGCAAAGAGCAGGGAAATGACCATGGCAATGACAGGGTCACCCAGCATAATCATGACGGACGCTAAACCATGTGGATGAGTGGGTTTAACTCCATGCAAGGCAGTCATGGTGTAGATCGTTGAAATGGCCATGAAAATAACGGGGAACAGTGAGGTTAAAGCGGCGATCCCAAAACTTGGGGTGTCGTCTAGGTTGTACTGCTTAACTTCACCAAAGGCAGGCAATTCTTTTTTAACGACAAAAACGTCTGGTTCAAAGCGTTGCACGATCTTTGTGAAGATTGGTCCGGCGATGATCACACACGGAATGGCCACAATGATCCCGAACAGAAGCACCGTTCCCGTGTTGGCGTGGAGAACGGTTGAAACAGCCGTTGGTGCAGGCTGTGGGGGCAGGAACCCTTGAGTGGCAGACAGTGCGGTCGCCATGGAAATTCCCAGATAAACAAAGGGAACGTCAGCTTCTAGGGCAACGGCAAAGACGATTGGTGTCAAAAGAACTAATCCAACTTCGAAGAAGAGGGACATTCCGATGATAAATGAAGCAACAACGATGGCGACTTGAAGGTGCTTTTTACCAAAGGCGTTGATCAGTGTCTTGGCGATTCGGTAAGAACCACCAGAATCGGAAACTAACCGGCCAATCATGGCACCAAAACCGAAGACAATGGCTAACTCACCAAGTGAGCCACCGATCCCGGTTTTGATGGATGTGGCGATAGCTGCTGGGTTCATTCCTAGACCTAAGGCGACCAGGATGGACGTCACGATCAAAGAAACGAAGGTATTCAGCTTGAACTGAATGATCAGTACCAGTAGTAACGCGATTCCAAGAATCAAAACAATAAATGGCGTCATAATCTAAACTTTCCTCTCGAATGCAAAATCCTGTTGTCAATTTGGAAAACCAACTCCACCATTGTACTCGACTTACAATTAGTATGAAACCGTTTTTCTTGATTTTCTGAAAACTTTTTTCAAGTTATGAAAATGGTTATTTAGCAATAAAAAAACCTCTATTTGCGCTCAGCAAGTAGAGGTTAATCAAAGATAATTTTTAATGGAAGATGACGTTAAGAATCAGAACGCCACAAATCCCAACAACAGAAATAACTGTTTCAAGAACGGTCCAGATGCTTAACGTTTGCTTGACCGTTAAGTCGAAGTATTCGCGGAACATCCAGAACCCGGCATCGTTAACGTGTGAAGCAGCCAGTGAACCGGAACCGATGGCAATGACCATCAGTGATGGATCCACACCGGCTTGTGTCATCAATGGGGCAACGATCCCGGCAGCAGTCAAGGCAGCGACTGTTGCGGAACCAAGCGCAATCCGTAGAATAACGGCAATCAGCCAGCCCAAGAGAAGGGGACTGAAGTTGGTGTTGATAAACAGGTTCGCAACAGCTTTCCCAACACCACCATCAATCAGAACTTGCTTGAAGGCACCACCACCACCAATAACAAGAAGCAGCATTGCAATGGACTTCACGGCGTTTTCCATGGAGGTCATGATGGCCTTCGTGGAACGGTTCCGGTGCCAACCCATGGCCCACATTGCAAAGCAAAGGGACATGATCATGGCGATACTTGGACTTCCGATGAAGGCAATGAACCGGTCAAGGGTTGACGGGTTCTTTGGTAATTCACCATTCGTGAAGATCAGTTGGTATAACGTAGTGATGGCCATGAAGATCACTGGGAACAGTGACGTCAGGACAGCAAGACCAAAGCTAGGTGTTTCTTCTAACTTAAATTGTTTGATTTCACCAAAAGAAGATAAGTTTCCTTTTTGTTCAAAGGCAGATGGGGCAAACCGTTGTGCTAATCGGGTAAATAGGGGACCAGCGATGTAAACGGCTGGAATCGCGATGATGATCCCGAATAACAGGACTTTCCCAACGTTAGCATGTAAGGCTGCTGAAATGGCAACTGGCGCTGGATGAGGTGGTAAGAATCCGTGGGTAACAGATAATGCTGTTGCCATGGAAATCCCCAGATATAAAATTGGCACTTCAGCTTCAACCGCAATGGCGAAGACGATTGGAATCAACAGAACCATCCCAACTTCGAAGAAAAGGGCGATCCCGATGATGAACGAAGCAAGCACAATGGCTAATTGCAGCCGTTTTTTACCAAACCGGTGAATTAACGTTGTCGCAATTCGGAATGCACCACCGGCGTCGGCAACTAACCGACCCAGCATGGCACCAAAACCAAAGACGATGGATAGTTCACCAAGTTGGCTTCCGATCCCCGTTTGGACTGATAGAGCAATTTTGTCCATTGGCATTCCAAGACCAAGGGCAACAAGAACAGCTGTAATGACAAGGGCTAAAAATGTGTTGATTTTAAAACGAATAATAAGAACTAATAGTAATGCGATTCCTAAGAATAACACCACAAAAGGCATAGCTCCAGACATAATGGATGGCTCCTTTCGAATGACGAAAAATGTTTAATAATGACTTACTTGGAAGACAATACCAGAAAATTAGTCGTTTGGAAAGCGTTTCCACTTACAACGTGTAAATTTATTTCAATGTGGTATACCGCGAATGAGACCGTTTTCTTAGAACCACAAGGGTCTGCGATTATAGTCGTGGGTGAAGATTTATTTCAAAAAAAGTGAATTCTTGTGTGGCTAGTGGCATACGTGGTTAACCAGCTGTTTAGGATCGATTCATGATGAGACGAAAAAAACACGCCGCGGGTGCGACGTGTTTTTTAACCTTATTCGGTTGTTTCACCATGTTGCGCATGTTCCTTTTGGAAGTTGGCAATGTTGGTGTATTCCGTTTGTAACTGACGGCTTAGGCGAATGTAAATGGGAACCAATTCGCGGTACACGTCAAAGTTATCAGAATTTGGTTGGTAGGTGTGTGTTTCACCAACGAAGCGTTTAACGTCGCTCAAGTCATCGATCAAACCAAGTGACTTCATTCCAATCACAGCGGCACCCAAGCATGAGGATTCGAAGGATTCAGGAATGGTAACGGGTTGTTCGAAGACATCAGATAACATTTGACGCCATAGTTCAGAACGGGCAAACCCACCAGTCGCCATGATGGACTTAGGTTCACCAACAACTTCTTCAAGGGCTAACAGCACCGTGTAAAGGTTGTAAACGATCCCTTCAAGAACGGCACGAATCATGTGGGCGCGGGTGTGCATTTGGGTCAAACCAAAGAATGAACCACGTGCATCAGCGTCCCAGATTGGGGCCCGTTCGCCACCTAAGAATGGGTGGAATAAGAGCCCGTCAGATCCGGCTGGAACACCCTTAGCGATGTCAGTCAGTAAGTCATAAGAGTCTTTATTTAACAGCGCAGCAGTACTCTTTTCGGCATCAAAGAGACTGTCACGGGCCCACCGGAAGACGACCCCACCGTTATTCACGGGACCACCAACAACCCAGAGGTCCTTGGTCAAGGCGTAACAGAAGACCCGGCCCTTAGGATCGATAACGGGATGGTCAGTCACGACACGAACGGCACCAGAAGTTCCGATCGTAACCGCAACGACACCCTTTTCAATGGCATCCACTCCAAGGTTAGAGAGGGCACCATCAAAAGCACCCTGAATGAATGGGACGTCAGTTGGGTAACCGATGACCTTTGCGTATTCTTCGCGCATGCCGGTTGACTGTGCGTAACCATCAACAATAGCTGGCAGTTGGTCGGTGGTCACACCAGTTAGGGCCAAAGCATCCTTGTCCCAATCGAGGTCAAAGATGTTAAAGATTCCGGTTCCACTAGCAACGGAAATGTCCATTTGCCAAACGCCAAGCAGGCGGTAGAAGACGTATTCCTTAATCCCACAGTAGTAAGCGGCCTGGTTGTAAACGTCAGTTTGTTCATTTTTCAGCCATAACAATTTACATAGAAGGGACATAGGGTGAATTGGCGTTCCGGTGTGCTCATAGAGCGTCTTACCAGTGCCATCAGCCTTTAATTGATCCGCGTACTTGGTTGCACGGGTATCAGCCCATGTAATAACCCGGGTCAGTGGCTTGTGGTTCTTGTCCAGTGCGATCAAACTTTGGTTCGCACTTGAGAAGGAAACACCGTGCAATTTACCGTTCTTTAAATCAGCTTTCCGGAGAATTTCTTGCAAACCGTTTACAACGGCTTCTAAGATTTCTTCAGGATCTTCTTCTGCCATCCCAGTGGCATCACGATAGAGCGGATACAGTTTGTTGGTGTAAGCCAACACGTTCCCGTCCAAGTCGTATAAAACAGCTTTGGTACTGGTTGTACCAATGTCCATTCCGACCATGTAGTCCATATTTGTAAACTCCTTTAGTAGCGTCGTTAGTTAAATCTACGCATGCTAGTATAGGCGAAATCACCGGCGTTAACAACAGTAAGTCATACATATTTTGTGAAAGTTGATGCAATCTGAAAGCGTTTGCGGCATAATAAAACTAGAAAATTTTTTACATAAATTAGAATGATAATTTTCATTCACAGAAGGGATGGCGACCATTATCGCACGCACCAGCGTTAGTACTATCAAGGCAAACTATCAACACCTGACGGGGGCTGATAAAAAAATTGCGGATTTTATTTTGGGAAATCCAGCGAAAGCCAGTGAAATGACCATTCAGGACTTGGCTGAGAACGTCAAGGTTTCAACGGCAACGGTAAGCCGGTTTGTTAAGCGAATTGGGTGGCGCTCATTTAGAGAATTTAGCTTGGGCTTTGGCGGAATTGCAAATCAAACGGACAGCTTCTTCAGCGAAATTGAAGAGGATGATGCACCAACGGTTGTGGTTGATAAGGTCTTCCAGGGGGCTGATAATGCGCTGGATGCAACCCGGGCCCTGCTAAAAGATGATGATTTGGCTGCGGCCATTAAGTTGATCAAAAATGCACATTTATTAAGTTTTTTTGGGTTCGGCGGTTCCTCAATCGTGGCGCTGGACGGCTATCATAAATTTTTACGGACCACGGTTCGCGCGCAGTTTCATCCAGATGTGGACATTCAACTGATGCAAGCAGTTAACATGACACCGGATGACGTGGCAATCTTAGTGTCACATTCAGGGCGGAATCATGACACTTTAATGATGGCGGATCAATTACGCGCTAATCAAGTACCCATGATCGCAATCACAAGTTATCCAGCCTCACCGCTGGCCAAGAAGAGTGACATTGTCTTTCAGTCCGTTGCCGAAGAAGTTAATTATCGGAGTGAATCCATGAGCTCGCTGATCGCTCAGCTAACCATCATGGATAGTTTGTTTACATTGGTGGGGGCCCAAGGGGCGAAGACCACGGCTGGCGAGATGCTGTTAAAGGATGTGCGTCACGCCATGGAAGTTTCACGCGAATAATCAGGGATCACTTTGCCGCCAGTTTCGTTGTAAACGTGGTGGCACATTGGCTTTTCCAGTTAACGTGCTAAAATAAAGTGTACGAGCACGCAAACAGGGGGAGTGGTGAAAGGTTGATGGATCGACGACAACTGCATGAGAAACGCCGCCGTCAGCAACGAGGTCACCGTTTTTTACATTGGTTGATTGGGAGCCTCATTGTTGTCGGATTGTGCGGTGGCGGCTATGCACTGGTTCACGCGTGGCAAATGCGGCACCAAGCGACACTGGCGCGCTACCCGATAACTGGCGCAGCGATTGATCAGGAGGCCGGTTTTCTGGATTTTCAGGCGCTTGCCAAAACAGGCCTAAAGTTTGCCTACCTAAAGACAACAGTGGGGAACCGGTACCTAGATGATGCGTTCAGCGGCAACTACAATCGGAGCCTGGGTAGCACACTGAAAATTGGCGTTTACCTGATTTATAGTCCAAGCAGTAGCGTTCAGAGCCAGGTCGACTACTTTGAGCGGCAGGTTGGGTCATCAACGGGAAGCTTGCCCATTATGATTGCAGTCCCAAATACAGGCGCAAGTTTTGATTCCGACCAGGCGGTTAAACGAACGGCCGGGCGGCTCAAACTGATGATGAAAATGTTAGAAGATGATTATCAGCAGGATGTCGGCATTTGGACCTTCCCGGCGGGGTACACCGCGTTAAAGGACCATTTGGTACTTCCTAACGTTGCGTTAGACGATGATCAGCTTAATAAGCGGTCGCCAAAACAGGTTCAGTTCATGATGTATAACGATGCTGGAACCATCGTCGTGGCGGGTAAACGCCAGTCACTGTCATTAATGGTCTATAATGGAACCAAGCAATCGTTCGAAAATGAATGAAGATAGGGTGAAAAAATAATCATGTTTGATAAGAAAAAGAAGAAAAAGGCAACACCTGAAAAAGCAAAGTCAAAGCAGAAACATTTAAGTATCAATGAGGCACAGACGTTAATGTTAGACGCCATTACCCGTCAGTTTGGTGATTCACAGACGGCCTTACCAGATTTCTCGGTAACGGCTGGCTGGGCATGTGCTGATTTCATTGCGTTTCGGAGTTTTGACGTTGCGGTAAAGGTGGGCGTCACACCAGAAAATTCACGGGATAAAAACCGCTTGAAAATTTTTGTGGCAATTGGGCCACGGCTGGTTCCGCTGAACTCACTGTTAGAAACGGCGGAACGTGCGGCGTATAAACGTGAGTGCACACCAGAGAACCTTGCCACCGACATGAAGTTGTTAGAACACTACCTGACGTGGCGGTTAACTCCGGAGCAGCGGGAAAAGTTTAATTTAACAAAGTAATCAACGAACAAAAAACGTCCACGACGATGGTGACATCGAAGTGGACGTTTTGAATTATTAATTAAAGTAACGATTAATCCGGAAGGGCGTTACCATCAACAGGTGTTTTCCCCGTCTGAACGCTTACCAATGCATACGTAGCGTTGTCTGCTTCATCATAGAGGGCAACCGGGAGTTGCTCGGTTGTTTGAACGCGCAGGTGATAGCCAAAGCTATCAAGGTAAACGAGTTCCTGCGCGTTAATGCTTTCAACCGTGGCGTTTTCAAGCCGCCCATCAATATGAAGTGATAGGTCCGGGTTGATCTGCAAGTGATGGACACGGTGATCATCGTGATTGGCATATTTCCAGGTGCCAGAATATAACATTGGTAACGCCGTCTGATTATGAGATTGCTTTTTGTTAGAGCGTGTAAAGGTACTTGTTAAACCGGCGACAACTGAGACACCAAATAATAAAATATTCCGTCTTAAAGGCACTGGATCATCCTCGCTTTCTTCCCCTAGTGTAAATTTCTTACAAATATAAATATAGCATGTTTTTAGGGAATTTCGATAGTGGAAGACTTGCCGTAATCGAATTAACATATTCTTGACACAATCTGACCTGAATACTGCAACTTAACGTTAAAATTGGTAAAATAAAGGTATTAACAGAATCGTTTGGCGATAATGAAAATCATTATCGGGATCCTGGTAACGCACAAAAAATTCATTTCCGACGGAGGTTCTATAGCATGTTAAAACTAGGGATCATTGGTACGAACTGGATTACGCAACAATTCGTGGAAGCCGCAGCAACAAGTGGGGCTTACGAATTGACGAGCGTTTACTCACGGCACGAAGACACAGGAAAAGATTTTACGGCTAAGAATGGTGGTCAGGTGTATACTGATTTAACCACTTTCTTTGCTGAAGGTGACTTTACGGTGGTTTACATTGCGTCGCCAAACAGTTTGCACGTCACCCAGACCTTGCAAGCACTTGAGGCGGGAAAACAGGTCATTGTGGAAAAGCCACTTGCATCGAACCCAACGGAATTTGCTCAGGTGAAGGCGGCCTTAGCTGCTCACCCTGAGAGTCATGTGTTTGAAGCAGCACGGCATATTCATGAACCAAATTTCCGTGCAATTCGGAAACAACTGGCAGAAATGGAGACAATCAGTGGGGCCACACTGACCTACATGAAGTATTCGTCGCGTTATGACGATTACTTGGCAGGCAAGGATCCAAATGTGTTCACGACCACTTATAGTGGTGGCGCATTACAGGATCTTGGCGTGTACGTTGTGTATGACGCGGTGACATGGTTTGGAAAACCCAACCGGGTGCATTACTATGCAACCCCACTGCGGACAGGTGCTGATGGAAAGGGAATCGCCGTGCTCGGTTACGATGGGTTTGACGTCACGTTGAACATCGGAAAGAACACGAATTCCTACCTGCCTTCAGAAATTTATGGGGTCAAGGACACCATCGTTATGGACAACGCCGCAGAACTGAAATCCGTGGTTTACCATGCAGCGGATGGGACGGTGACCCAGTTGTCTGAAACACCAGCTGACAACCCAATGGTGGCGGAAGCAACAGAATTTGCAGAGGTTTTAAACAATCCTGAGAATCCGGATAACGTCCGGCATTACCAAACCTGGCTTCATCTGAGTGAAATTGTTAATGGTGTTTTGTATGACCTCCGGCGGAAGGCAAGCATTGTCTTTCCAGCGGATAATTAATAAGAAATGAGCGTTTAAATGGACAAACGATTTGAAACACACTTTAAGGAACTTGGCTATTCAGAACAAACTGCCATCCAAACTGGCGTTTATCAACCCTTAGCGGCTGATGAAAACGTCATTGGGTTGGCACCCACTGGTTCTGGGAAAACGGTCGCGTTTACGCTGCCACTCTTAGCCAAGGTGCTCCCTGGTGATGGGACCCAATTACTTGTATTGGCACCAAGTCAGGAGCTTGCACAACAAACGACCACGGTCATGCGTGATTGGGCCGCGTTAGTTGGCCTTAAAGTGGCAGCCTTGACGGGTGGCGCTAACGTTAAGCGTCAGATTGAAAAGTTGAAGCAAAACCCTGAAATCGTGGTGGGGACACCAGGACGGGTCCTAAACTTGCTGAATGAGCACCGGCTAAAGCCACACTTGCTGGTGAGCGTCGTGATTGACGAGGCGGATGAACTTTTAGCTGGTGAAACCCGTCAGGACGTGGAAGACATCATCCGTGAAGCACCGGGCGATGTTCAACTGAGTTTCTTCTCGGCCACAAAGACAGCAGCGTTAGAACAGGTCACGGCTGAGTTCGGCATTGACGTTACGACGGTTGATGTCCGCGACGTGGACCAAACACAAGGGGTTGTTAAGCACGGTTTGATGGAATTGCCGGCAAACCAACGGGCGTCAATGTTACGGCGCTTTTCACGGGTGCCAGGGTTTCAAGCGTTGGTCTTTTTCAACCAGCTTGGTGAACTGGAGCGAGCTGCGGCGGCGATGCGTCATGAACACGTGGACGCCGTTTCACTTGCTGGGAAGCAACGCCAAGTCCAACGGGCTGACGCCATGCGTGATTTTCGGAAGGGGAAGGTTAAGTTCTTACTGACCACGGACGTTGCCGCCCGCGGGTTGGACATCCCGAACCTACCAGCGGTAATCAACTATGACTTACCTGGTTCCTTGATTACCTATACGCACCGTGTGGGTCGGACCGGCCGGATGGGTGCAACCGGGTTAGTGGTTAACTTCGGGAATGATCACGACCTTCGGCGGTTAAAACAAACGTTGCGGGGAAGTGATTATCAGCTTCAACCGCTGTACTTTGCGCATAACGCGTTTGTGGATGAACGACCTGCCCGCGAGCAACATGTGACTGGGCCGAAAATTCCGGCGGCTAAGTCTGCCACGCCTCAGCGTAAAGCGACACCGGCTACGAGCCATGCGGCGCACGAGGATCGTCAGGAGAAGCGACAATCCCATGGTGACCGTTCGCGGCCAGTAACAGAGGCTTCGACAAGTAAAAAGGTCCGAACGCATAAAAAACATTCAAAGAACAAGGGCATGCGGCACAAACGCCAAGTGCAACAAGGAAAGGATTAGTGACACATGCCATTAGTACGTTTTGATTTACAAAAAGGACGCAGTAAAGCTGAGATTAAAGCAATGCTGGATGCTGAACACAAGATTCTTGTTCAATCGTTTGGGGTTCCTGAACGTGATCGCTATCAAATTGTGACCCAACATGATCCAGAAGAAATGATCATCGAAGACACTGGCTTTGGGATCGAACGCAGCGATAAGTTTGTCATGATTCAAATCACCATTCGTGGTGGTCGGACAGAAGAACAAAAGCAAGCGTTCTATCGTGATTTAGTGGCTGAATTACAGGCCACTGCGGGAATTGAACCAAATGATGTCATGGTGTCAATGGTTGAAAACGCCAGCCCTGATTGGTCCTTTGGCAATGGTGTTGCCCAGTTTTTGAAGTAATGCACGATAAAAACAGCGCTTAATGGCGCTGTTGTGTTGGCCTTATAGTTTAACTGGATAAAACCGCCGCCTCCTAAGCGGCTGCTCCCAGTTCGAGTCTGGGTGGGGCCATTCCTATCCAAGTAAAGCAAAACAACGAGATCGCCGTTATGGCGGTCTTTTTGTTTGGTCACCCGTGTAACAATCAATTGATCTATAAAAATCCCTAAGATTAAGGCCAAAGCGGTCGACTTTATTAAATTAAATGATAAAATAAAAATCATTAACTAAGTAATTTTTTTAAAACGGATTGCGGATGCGTAATCATGATGAATGAGATGGTGTGTCATCTAAAGGGGGCCAAAGATAATGCGCTTTTTTGTTGGTTTGCGTAATGCCATCATCCCAGCAATTTTATTGTGGGGCGGGATTATCTTAATTATCCACCAGCTATTGGCGTGGTGGTAGCTGAATGAACGACGATTTTTGATGGGCTTTCAGGGACCAATGTGCTTTAATAAGATAATGAAATGGGCACGAAATCTAATTAGGTCGGAGAAAACTGCTGTGGAAAACAACGAAACGATTATTGACTATTTAATTAACGCAGCGGCACAAAACGGCCGGGCAAAACGTGTTTTGAAAAACAATAAGGCGCGTTCACTTGGCTACATCGCCAAGATGGCAGCGCCAGCGTTTACCAGTCAGCAAGTAATCAGTCTCGTGTTGAAGGCAGTTCAAGGGAACGTCATTCAGTTGGTTCGGTCTGAACCACGGTTGGAATGGAACGAATCAGACTATCCGGTTCTAGTGACGACGGTGCCACGGGCCCATGAATTGTTGGATGATACTAAATTAAGTGAATGAACTGATTCAAAATAAATAGCGATCACGGATTTGAAACAATCCGTGGTCGCTATTTTTCGTTTGTTTAGTCTTGATAAGCCCAGTGGTTAATGGGGCCAAATTTATGGCCAACCGCGATTTCATTTGCAATGGCGGTGTTAACGTAGTGCTTAGCAATGGTGATGGCATCCTTAACAGACTGACCCTTGGCAAGTTCTGCGGTGATGCAGGCAGACAATGAGTCACCCGTTCCGTTGACCCGGTCTGTGTGCACATAAGGTGCGCTAAGCCAGAAGTGTTCGCCAGATTCGAGCAGAACTAAATCACGAACTTCGGTTTGATTTTCATCATTGTGTTGCCCCTTGATCATGACGTTTTTAGCGCCCAATGCTTGGAGCTTGTTTGCTGCCGTCAACATGTCTTCTGGCGAATTGATGCTCATTTCAACCAGTTTTTCAGCTTCGTAGAAGTTCGGTGTAATCACGGCCGCTAACGGTACCAGCTCTTCACGCAATGTTTCGAACGCGTCAGTTTCTAAGAGCATGGCTCCGTGCTTTGTGACAATAACGGGGTCGACGACTAGTGGTCCAAAATCAACACGTTTATAGTTAGCAACCACGTTTTTAATTAAGGCAGCATCCGATAACATTCCGGTCTTAGCAGCCCGAAGATTAAAGTCATCGTTGAGTGATGTAAATTGTTGATCAACGAAATCTGCTGGCATGGCCGTTGCTGCTTGAATTCCGTAAGAGTTACCGGCAACGCACGCAGTTACAATTGACATACCATAAACATCACGTGTGAAGAATGTATTTAAATCTGCTTGTAAACCAGCGCTACCATCAGAATCAGAACCTGCGATGGTAACGACTTGAGGAAATTCATTTGCCATAAAGAAATCAACCCCGTTTCACGAAAGTGTGCTCTAACAATGATGTAAGCGTATCACATTCGCCTGCTGAACGAAATGTCTTTCTGAATTTCTCTTTTTTTGTTCAGAAAAAATGATGAAACAAAAAGATTGACAAAAGCTTAGGTGCCTATATAATAGGAGACATATTAGGTACCTAACTAAAATTAAGAGGAGATTTATGATGACAGAAAAAGACAATAACGAATTATTTCGGACACTGATGGACGTTGTGAAGCAGGTTCAACGGTATGGCTTTGCCAGTCGGGCACAACAGCCGGAAAATGGGCACCGTCACAGCTATGGTCGGGCCCGGTTGCTAAAGCTGATTGCCGATCACGACAATGTGACGCAAAGTGAACTGGCAGAGTTAATGGATGTTCGGCCCTCCTCATTGTCCGAGATGTTGAGTAAGTTAGCAGAGCGTGAATTGATCGAGCGGCAAACGGATGAGAATGATAAACGGGTGACCCACGTTGTCTTGACGGATAAGGGGAAAGCAGTTCTTGCAGAACGCCAGGACGCTGCTGATGACTATTTAGCAACCATTTTCGCCGGGTTAAGTGATGAAGAAACAGTGCAACTAACCCAGCTGCTGGGGAAGGTTAATGGGTCACTAAAGGATCGGTTAGCGGACATGGACGCTCCCGAGGAACCAGATTTTACAAAGTTTGGTGGGGCACGTAGTCATTTTGGCCATGGGCGGTTTAACCATCCAGACGGAGCCGGTTTTGATCGGCGCGGTTTCAGACCAGATGGTCACGGGTTCCATAACAGCATGTGGAACTAAATTATGGCAAAGTAACGGGGTGATGAGATTCAGTTGAACGCAACTGGGTGTCAGCACCCCGTTTTTTGCACTGCTTTTTTGGTGAAAGAGCAGTATGCTAAATGACATGAATTGCTGGAGGTGGACAACGTGGAATTAGCGTCATTTTTAGGGAAGCGGGCAACAACGGTCAACGCCCGGGCCCTATTAGGGTGCGAAGTGATTTATCATGGGCGTCAGGGGCCAGTTGGTGGCCTGATCGTGGAAACAGAAGCGTACCTCGGCGATGCAGATTCAGCCGCTCATGCGTTTAAACACCGCAGAAG
The DNA here is from genome assembly GCF_053471565.1 of Furfurilactobacillus sp. WILCCON 0119. NCBI lineage: Bacteria > Bacillati > Bacillota > Bacilli > Lactobacillales > Lactobacillaceae > Furfurilactobacillus > Furfurilactobacillus sp. WILCCON 0119. The sequence goes on along the minus strand of NZ_JBPCCV010000006.1, from coordinate 39,760 downwards.
CCAAGCCAATCGGGCACTCTATAATGAACCGGGAACCCTTTATTTTTACACGATGCGTGGGCTGATTTTGATGAACTTTGTGTGCCAGCCGGCTGGCACACCCCAAGGGATTCTCATTCGTGGCTTACAGCCAACGGTCGGTGAAGACCACATGCAACAGAATCGGTCTCAGCGTGGGTATGGGGTGACCAACGGACCAGCGAAGCTCACCGCTGCCTTAGGAATCACGGATCGGCGGTGGAATGACATTGCGTTTGCTGAGAGCCCCTTTGAATTTCACGAAGCCGTGCGCACCCCGCAGCAGGTGATCGCCTCACCACGGATCGGTGTTAGCGCGGGGGACTGGCAAAATGAGCCGCTCCGATTTTATGTTTCTGGTAATCCGTACGTTTCGGCAATGCGTAAACGTGATATGGATGAACAAACGGGTGGCTGGACTACTGGTATCTAAGAAAAATATTGGCGGAACCCTTCGAGAGTGATATGATTTTTATGTAAGCGGATTCATAAAACTATCTTGGGGGAATTTTGATCATGAAACTAACGAAGAAGCTCGGCCTATTTTGTTCGGCAACGGTGGTTGCTTTAACACTTGGCATGGGCGCAACGTCACAACCCGTTCAGGCTGCTAGCAACAAGACGGTGACGATTTATTTGACCCGTCATGGTGAAACGACAGGGAACGTCATGACACGGGTTCAGGGGTGGAGTAATTTCCCACTCACAAAGAACGGGGTCAAGGTTGCGGATGATTTGGGAACTGGGTTAAAGGGGACTAAGTTTAAAGCCGCTTATTCGGGGGACTTGACCCGGCAAGAGGTCACTGCTCAGGAAGTACTAAAACACTCTGACAATAAGTCTGTGAAAGTGACGCAGAGTAAGGACCTCCGTGAAGGTGGTTACGGCAGTTTTGAAGGGGACAACATTGCTGCTGATAATAACAAGATTGCTGGTGTTTATGGCTACCAAAGTGGCGATGAATTCATGCAAAAGACGGGGAAAGACTACTGGAATAAGCTTCAAGACGCCTATTACAAATTAGATCAACAAAATAGTCAAGACACGAAGTTAGCAAAGAGTGACCGGGCGGAAGATTCTGCACAGGTTCAAAAGCGGATGACATCTGAATTAAATCACATTGCGAAAACCACTGAAAAAGATGGTGGTGGGAACGTTCTGGTGGTTAGTTCGGGCATGTCCATTAATGAATACCTATCAACGATGAGTAAGGACTACAAGGGGACACCGTTGAAAAATGCTGCGGTGACAAAGCTGACCTATAAAAATGGTAAACTGCATGTTTCTGGCCCGATCGGCACGTTGAGTTACGTTAATAAAGGTGCTAAGGCAAGCAAATAGACCGGTAACCGTGTGATATTAGCGCGTTAAAACAAGTATAAAACGACTGACCACCCAAACTTTGGGTGGTCAGTCGTTTTCGGTTAAGGATTGTGTTTGGTCAAGTTAGGCCCAGTTGCCCTGACGAAAGACCGGGATTGCTGTTCCATCTGCGGTGACTCCGTCAATGTCCAGATCAGCAGAACCAACCATGAAGTCAACGTGAACGTCACTTTGATTGAGGTGAGCGGCGGCTAACTGGTCAGTATTCATTGAGGTTCCCCCTGCGACGTTAAACGGATAGGCAGCACCAATTGCAAGGTGATCGGAAGCATTTTCATCAAAAAGGGTGTTGTAAAAAATGATGCCAGATTGTGAAATGGGGGATGAATCTGGAACTAGAGAAACCTCACCCAGTGAACGTGCGCCGGCATCCGTGTTGATCAACTGTTGAAGGACGTCATTTCCGGTGGCAGCAGTTGCCGCGACGATGCGGCCGTGAGAAAACGTTACGTGAATGTCCGTTAGGAGCGTGCCAGCATAACTCAGTGGCTTTGTGGAAACAACGGTGCCGTCAATTCGCTGATTATCCGGAGCGGTAAAGACTTCCTCCGTGGGCATGTTTGGAACGAAAAAGTTACCCGTAGCGTCTGTCGCACCAGCGGCTTCCCACACATGGTGTTCTGGGAGACCAACGGTTAGATGCGTTAATGGGGATCTGTATTCAAGTGCGGTAAACTGGTGCTCATTTAGCCAAGCAGCCTTAGCGTTTAGTAGGTCAACGTGGTGATGCCAGGCTAAAACGGGATCTGGTTGATCCACACGGGTCGTTTTGAAAATTTCGGTCCACAATGCGTCAAGCGCGGCAGTGGCAGATTTATCCGGGAAGACTTGCGTTGCCCATGGAACACTGGCTGCGGCGACAACCACCCACGAAATGTCGTTATTCATTGTGGCCGTTCGAATGGGTGCGCTAATGCGGGCAGTTCCTTGGTTAGCAAGGGCCAACCGATCTGACGGCACGGCGGCTAAGCCGTTTGGGTCTTCCGAAATAACGCTAATTCTGGTTGCATGCTGGGCCATTAACGATGTGTTTTTCTCAAGCAGGTAATCAGGGCGCTGTTGAAGGCGCTCCGTACTAGCATGCTGTAAAAAAGCCCGTTGGACGAATTGATCGTTCCATTCAATGACGACCTCGGCGGCACCCTGAGCGTAAGCACGTTCCGTCAAACGACGGGCAAGGGGTGCTTGGTCGACACTAATGTAAATGATGATTGTTTGACCGGGCTGAACATTGGCCCCGGTCTTGATGATGAGATCTGCATATTGATCAAGTTGTGGTTCAAAATTGGTAAGGGTCATCACGAACACTTCCTCATTGTTTTATTAGAATGCTTTCATGATAGCACAAGTAATTGTAAGAATTGCAGAAGCTTTCGAAGACGGGGATAATAGAAATAACTAAGTAGAAGCGTGTAGGTGGTGTGATGTGAAAGCATTTATCAAAATCTTTATTGAACGGTTCAATCGTGCGCAGGTCAGCAATTCAGCGGTGATTCTGGCGTGGTACTCATTATTATCGATCTTTCCAGCGGTCATTGTGGTTGGGAACATGTTGCCCTTTTTGGGAATCGATGCAAACACGGTCTTAACGTACTTGCAGGGGGCAGTGCCGCCTGATGTCTATAAAACGTTAGCGCCCACTATTTCATCGTTTTTACGGCAGGGAAACGGGGGCTTGATTTCAATCGGAGCCGTTGTTGCGTTGTGGTCCACAAGTCAAGTGGTAGCCGCCTTTCAACGCACAGTGAATCAAGTGTACGGGGTGGCAGAGAACCAAAATGCCATCACAAACCGGATCTTTTCGTTTCTCTGGATGATTTTAACAATTTTGATCATGGCCATTATCATCATTTTCTTTACGGTTGGTCAGGTGGTCGTTAAGCAATTGACGCCGGTCTTTCACCTTGGCAAAAACGTTTTAGATCTAGTTAGTTCCTTAAAGTGGCCGGTAACTGCGGGGGTGTTATTTCTTCTTTTGCTGTTACTGTATTACTTTTTGCCGAACGCTAAGATCAAGTGGCGTTATGTTTGTGGTGGGGCTGTAGTGGCGACCATCAGTTGGTTATTGTTATCGCAATTATTTTCATTGTATGTTGCGTATTTTGCGCGCTCCATCACGACGTATAAAACCGTTGGGTCTGTCATTGTGATCATGATGTGGCTGGACTTTTCCGGGATCGTTATTTTAACAGGCTCTGTCTTGAATGCGACACTCCAAGAATTTTTTGACGGTGAGATTATTGAAAAACGGCAGTCTTTACGCTGGGTTGCCCACTTATGGCGCCGCCACGACAAAAACGCCTAACTTCTCTTACGGGAAGTTAGGCGTTTTAATTTTATGGTGTTCTGGATGCTTATTTAACAGCCTTAAAAATGTACCATCTGGAGAAAAAGTAGTTGGCAATGTTAGTCAGGCACTGGTCAATTAACTTAACAAAAATATCGTTACCACGCAGAAGGGTGATGCCAATAAACAAAATGACGATGTCCATCCCCAGCGTTAAGGCCCGGAAAAAGTAGAACGACCAAAGTTCCCGGATCAAGGCCCGTGGCGTTTCAGCATGGGTGGCGAAAACCCACATCTTATTGGTTAGAAAGGCAAACCCAGTGGCCAAAAACCAGCCAATTGCGTTTGCAATTTGGTAGTTCATGGGGGTCCAAACGTCTAAAACCGTAAAGACAGAGAGGTTGATTAAAAAGGCACAGGTTCCCCACACGCTGTATTCAATTAAAGATTGGTGTGTTTTGATCCAGTCACGCATGAGGAGAGGAAACCGCCTTTCTGTTGAATTGTGATGACATTAAATATAGCATGTTTTGACCGTTAGATTAATTAAATTTTGCTCTGATTTAAGTGAACACTAGGTTTTTTAAGGTTGGTGCAGTATTATACATGAGTATTCTAAACAGGTAGGGTGGATAATTAATGAATTTATGGAACACGGGTGTTACGCTCGTTAAAAAATACTGGTCGATCATTTCATACATGATTTTTGGTGGGTTAACGACGGTTGTTAACCTGGTTGTGTTCTGGTTGTTTACGGCAATTATTCCGTGGAATTATCAAATTGCAAACGTTATGGCCTGGTTCTTATCCGTGCTGTTTGCTTACATTACCAATAAGCTATGGGTCTTTTCGTCAAAGACGCACGGCTTCCAAGCTTTGATGAAAGAAATGAGTTCGTTCTTCTTCTTCCGGGCGTTAACACTAATTTTGGATGTATTAATCATGTACGTCGGGGTCACCGTGATGCACGGTAACGAGATGTTGGTTAAGGTGATCGATAATGTGCTTGTCATTATCATCAACTATTTCTTCAGTAAATGGTACATCTTTAAGGCAACCAAATAGCGTTAATGATGGGTTTCAATTAAGTTAATAGGGCGGTCGGACTGATAACCATCAGCTCCGACCGCCCTATTGTGTTATTTAGCCGCTTTGATGAGGGCTGCTGCCATATCATCTAGCCGATCAATGTCTGTTTCATCTGGGGCCAAGTTGATCTTAAGTTTGTCAGCACCACGCTGTGCATTGGTTGCTGCCAAGCGAGTATCAAACTTATCAACGGCAACCCCGTAGTCATCACCATAGAAGACGTCGCCGGAACCAGCAACGGCAAAGACATGACCAGTTAAGTCAACATCCTGTAAGTCGTCGTAGAAATCAAGGCCCTCTTCAGGAAGGGCCCCTTCATCGTAGGTGTAGGGAACGACAACAATGATGTTGTAATCCGTTAAGGTATCTGAATCGACTTGAGAAATCTCGACTTCCTTGACGGCAATGTCCTGATCTTCAAATGCTTCAGTTAGAATGTCAGCAACATCTTCGTTGTTACCCGTAATTGTGGCATAGATAACGATTGCGTTCATGGGTCAATGAACCTCCATAAAATAATTTAAGTGTCGCGAAGTGGTTTAAAAACGCTCAATACGCCATAGCATAACACACTGTTGCGGCCTTGAACCGGAGATAATTCCTGCAAAACTTGGTTAAACCGCAGAGAACTGCTAAAATTAGCGTAATGTTCTTATCGATAACGATTAAATCGTGACCGTGGTGAAAGGGAGATAATCACTGTGGCGCGGTTAACAGCGTGTCAGATAATTAATTACAACATTGTGATCACAATGTTTCAATGAGGATAACATGAAGACGATCCGTAATTTGTTTTATAATGCATCATATCAGTTATTAATCACGTTAATTCCGTTGCTGACCCAGCCGTACATTTCACGGGTTTTGCAACCAGAAGGAAACGGGATTTATACGTATACATGGTCAATCATCCAGTATTTCGTTCTGGTTGGTGATTTGGGGATTACCCTTTATGGGAATCGGGAGATTGCGTATCATCGCAATGACAAGCACAAACGGTCACAGATTTTTTGGGAAATTGAAATTTTACAGTTATGCACGACCGCAATTTCCATTGTCATTTTCTTTGTATTTCTCCATTTTGACCATCAATACTACCTTTTCCAACTGCTCCAGATCATTTGGCTCATCGCGCAGGGAATCGATATTTCCTGGTACTTTATGGGGCTTGAAGATTTCAAGAAAACGGTTTTAAGAAACACCTTGGTTAAAGCTGTGTCCGTACTGTTGATTTTCATGCTGATCCATACACCAGGCGATTTATGGAAGTACATCGTTATTCAAGGGGGCGCCCAGTTAATCGGGGGTGTCTCCTTGTGGCCGTACTTAAAGGGCTCTGTGGAGCGGGTTTCTGTATCGTTAAACGCGGTGTTGTCCCATTTATACCCGGCATTTGTTCTCTTCATTCCAAACATCGCCATTCAAGTGTACGCGGTGGTTAACCGGACCATGTTGAAACAGTTTGATTCAACCGTCTCAGCAGGGTACTTTAACTTCTCCGATTCGCTGGTCAAAACGGTTCTGTCCGTAGTTACAGCTACCGGGACGGTCATGTTGCCACACATCGCCAATAAGTTTGCCCAGGGAGACATGCGGGCCGTTAATAACAGTTTGTACCGGAACATGAACTTCGTGTCCGCCATTTCTGTGCCCATGACATTTGGTTTGGCCGCATTAAGTACCAAATTGGCACCATGGTTCTTTGGCCAACAATACGCCTCGGTTGGTGAGCTGATCTTTTTCGAATCACCAATTATCTTGCTAATTGCGTGGAGTACGGTTGTCGGGCGGCAGTATCTAATGCCGACAAAGCAGATCCGGGCATACACGATTTCAGTAACGCTGGGTGCGGTCGCAAACATTATCATTAACGTCCCGTTGATTTTAACCATTGGGGCCAGTGGGGCAGCGATTGCAACCGTGATTTCAGAAGCGTTAGTGACGGCTTACCAAGTGTTTGCCATTCGTGGCGCTGTTGAGCTACGGCGGATGTTTGTGGGCTTGTGGAAGTATCTGCTGAGTGGGGTGCTGATGTTTGCAGTCGTTTCATTTATTAACCAACGGATTTCAATGTCGTTTATTCACCTTGGTATTGAAGTCGCGATTGGGGTTGTCGTGTATGTTGTTGGGGTGATGTTGACCCGCGCGTACATTGTTGAGGAAGTTCGGCGCCTCATTCGGACTAGATTTCATTAAGTTCTGGGGGACAATATTGTCATCTTGTTTAGAGCATGCTACTCTGACTTTGTTATGAGTGATTTTTTAGTGTAAAGGGGATTATTGATCATCGAAAGCCATAGTAAAGCACAATCTGCGGGCTACCGCTTTTCCAAACGAACGTTAGACATTGTGCTGTCCTTAGTTGCGCTAATTTTATTGAGTCCGGTGTTTTTAACCGTTTGGTTGACCTATAAATTTAGTGCCTCAAATCGTGGACCCGTTATTTATAAACAGCAGCGGGTCGGGAAAAACAACCGCGATTTTTATATCTTTAAATTTCGCTCCATGGTTGTGGACGCAGATAAAAAGTTAAAAGCCGATCCACAGCTTTATCAACAGTACTTAGATAATAATTACAAACTACCACCTGAACTTGATCCACGAATTACTCGGTTTGGTAAGTGGCTGCGGAAAACATCAGTTGATGAATTACCACAATTCGTCAACATTTTGCGCGGTGAAATGAGCATCGTTGGACCACGGCCAGTTGTTCGTGAAGAATTGGTTGAGTACGGCGATCAAGTGGATAAGTTGTTGTCTGTTACGCCAGGCGCAATGGGCCTTTGGCAGGCAAGTGGCCGAAGTAACATCGGATACCCAGAGCGGTGTGAAATCGAGTTAAGCTATGTCGATCACGCGTCATTGGGCTTTGACATTAAAATCTTCTTTCGTAACATTTTGCACATTGCAACGTCAGATGGTGCTTACTAACATTAATTTGGAGAATTCGTGTGGAAACTAAAATAATTGTCGCAACACATAAAAACTATCAAATGCCAGCCGATAAGCAGCTTTATCTGCCTGTTTTTGTGGGGAAGGCGTTGCACCCAGATGTTAACCAAACGTTCCAGGGGGATAACACTGGGGATAACATGTCCGAAAAAAACAGTAGCTATAATGAGCTGACGGCCGTTTACTGGGCGTGGAAGAACGTTTCGGCAGACGCTATTGGGCTGGTTCACTACCGGCGCTATCTAAGTGAGCACAAAGAAAAATCACTCGAGACGATCTTAAACCAAGCGCAAGTGGATCAGTTACTGACTAACGCCGATGTCATCTTGCCGAAAAAACGTAATTATGTCATTGAATCGAACTATTCACACTACATCCATGCGCACCATCAGGCACCGTTAGACGAAACAAGAAAAATCATCGAAGAAGATTACCCAACGTATCTGCCAGCGTTTGATGCTGTCATGAAGCGGCGGAGTGCTCATATGTTCAACATGTTTGTGATGAAACGCCAACAGTTGGACGAATACTGTACATTTTTATTTGATGTTTTGAAGAAGCTTGAATCACGGGTCGACGTTAGTGATTATGACAGCTACGAAGCACGGATCTATGGCTTTGTGAGTGAATTATTACTGGATGTTTGGCTTGATACAGTAAAACCAACAACGGTGGAAGTGAATTACGTCCACATGGAAAATGAACACTGGCTCAAGAAGGGAACGGCTTTTCTCCAGCGGAAGCTTCATCCACAGGTTAGGGAATAGGATTACTCATGAATATTTTGGTTTTAACACCTTATATGAATGGCTTTGGCGGCACTGAACAGGTGATCGCCAATTTTTGTGACGCGTTTAAACTGGTCGCAACCGCGGACATGCACCTGAAGGTAGTGGATCTTGGTGGTACGGAGAACGGTGACTGGGCAGCAGGGCGACCGATTGAAATTGTAACGATGGCTCAGAACAAACGTGTTCGGACGATCCAGTATGCGTTAACGTTGTACAGCCGGATTAGTAAGCTCATTAAAGCGGATGACTATGATTTTGTGATTAGTACCAATCCGTTAATGTGGAGCATGGCAAAAACGGTTGCAACGCACCGGCATTTAAAGGCCCAGGTCGTTGCGTGGTATCACTATTCACTAAGTAGAAAACCAGTGCGACCAGCCTTACTAAGCCGTGCTGACTGGTATTTTGCAATTAGTAGTGGGATCCAGCAAGAGTTGATTGATGCTGGGATTCAACCAGACCGGGTCAAACTGATCTATAATCCCATTAAGGCGCAACCAACGGTCATTCCGCGAACCAGCGAAGCGCCCCGCCGCTTTGTGTACATGGGGCGAACGCTACTGGATGGTCAAAAAAACCTGCGTGAACTCCTTCTTGCGTTTGCTGATGTCAGTGGCGAGTGGCAACTAGATGTTTACGGTGATGGTGCTGATCGCGAACGGGCACCAGAATTTGCGACCGAGTTAGGCATTAACGATCACATCCATTGGCATGGGTTTACAGAAGCACCGTGGGCACAAATTAAACAGGCAGACACGCTGTTATTGACCTCACGGTACGAAGGCTTTCCAATGGTGTTGGTTGAGGCACTTTCACAAGGGGTCTACGTCATTTCGTCTGACTGTCCAACGGGACCACGTGACATTATTAACGGCGAAAATGGCCGTCTGTACCAGCTTGGTGACGTGGCGACGTTAACGTCCTTACTGACTGGTGTCATCAGCGGCACCCTTGAATTGCCGGATCAACATGCATTACAGCAGTCAGTGAGCCAGTTTTACTTGCCGGCCTACATGACCCACGTTTTGAACGCATTATCATCAATGAAATAACGGAGGAACATCATTATGGACTACGACTACTTAATTGTTGGTTCCGGTTTGTTCGGAGCCACATTTGCTTATGAGGCCGCAAAACGTGGAAAGCGCGTTAAGGTCATTGAACAGCGTGATCACATTGCCGGAAACATTTACACGAAGGAACAAGATGGCATCCAGGTTCATCAATATGGCGCCCACATCTTCCATACGTCTGATCGGGATATTTGGGATTACGTTAATCAATTTGCTGAGTTCAACCGGTACACGAACTCACCAGTAGCCAATTATAAGGGTGAGTTGTATAACTTGCCGTTTAACATGAACACGTTTAATAAGCTCTGGGGTGTCACGACGCCAGCTGAGGCAAAAGCCAAAATTGATGAACAAAAAGCAGCGGCTAACCTCGGTGATGGCGAACCACGGAACCTTGAAGAACAAGCCATTTCATTGATTGGAACGGACATTTACACAAAGTTGATCAAGGGCTACACAGAAAAGCAGTGGGGCCAAAAGGCCACGGATTTGCCAGCGTTCATTATCCGTCGGTTACCAGTCCGGTACACATTTGATAACAACTACTTCAATGATACTTACCAAGGCATTCCCATTGGCGGGTACACACAAATTGTTGAAAAAATGTTGGCTAGCGACTTAATTGATGTTGAAACAGGGGTCAACTTCTTTGACAACAAGGACGCCTACCTGCGTGATTACCCACGGGTGATCTTTACTGGGATGATCGATCAATTTTTCGATTATCAACTTGGAGAATTGCAGTACCGGTCATTGCGGTTTGAAACGGAAGAGTTGCCTGTGGATAACTTCCAGGGGAACGCCGTTATTAACTATACGGATGCTGAAACGCCTTACACCCGGGTCATCGAGCACAAGCACTTTGAATTTGGGAAGGGCGATAAAGACAAGACCATTGTGACGCGGGAATATCCAGCGACTTGGAAACGCGGTGACGAACCGTATTATCCAGTGAACAATGCAACGAACAATGAACTGTACACGAAGTACCGAGAATTAGCGAAGACTGAACCCAAAGTTCTCTTTGGCGGTCGCTTAGGGATGTACCGGTACTTTGATATGCACCAGGTGATCCACGCAGCTTTGACAGCCGTGAATCAGGAATTTAAATAACACAAAAAACCGACTGATGAAAATTCATCAGTCGGTTTTTTGTGATGTACAAAGAGCACGAAGAGCTGTTTTTTTGTGCTTTTTAAAAGCAGATGTTTGGTATACTGGGAGAGACTGATAAAAATGAAGGGAGGATAACATGGGTAAGCCACGCGAAGGTGAATATTTAGCAATTAAAAGTTATAAGCACGATGGCAGTTTACACCGAACATGGCGTGACACAATGGTCCTGAAGGATAGTGAAAATGAATTTATTGGCGTAAACGATCACACACTAGTCACCGAAGATGACGGTCGACGGTGGGTGACTCGTGAACCCGCAATTGTTTATTTTCATAAACATTTTTGGTTCAACATTGTGGCCATGATTCGCGATAACGGCGTGTCTTATTATTGCAACTTAGCATCACCGTACACAATGGATAAAGAAGCACTGAAGTACATCGATTATGATTTAGACGTCAAGGTTTTTCCAAACGGGGAAAAACGGCTGCTAGATGCGGATGAGTATCAAGCGCATGGGAATCAATGGCATTATTCAAACGAACTGGATCAGATCTTGAAGGCAAATGTCCGCGTTTTGGTTGATTGGATCAATGAAGGCAAGGGACCGTTCTCCAAGGAATACATTGATTTGTGGTCGCAACGCTATCAAAATTTGCTGAAGAACAACCGGCAATCGTAATCATGAAAGTCACGAGTAAGGAAAGAGGAAATTAAAGTGCTTGAAAAGCTAAGGCATGCCAACATCTTATATTGGGCGGCGGTTGCCACGTTAATTACGATCTTTATCTGGATTTGTAGTCAATTGGGATTTGTCTTTCAACCCATTGGGACGTTCATTTCGGTCGTCTTTGTCCCACTCATTATTTCAGGATTTTTATTTTACATGTTGAACCCGCTGGTTAAACTGCTAATGAAGGTTCGACTGGGACGGGTGCACATCAACCGGACCGGGGCGACGTTCATTGTTGTCCTGACGCTGGTTTTGCTGATTGTTATTGGGGTTTTATCATTAATTCCGCTATTATCCAACCAGGTTGGTCAATTGATTTCAAATGTGCCGCACATCGCTGTGCAGTCGCAAAAAGAAATCACGAAGTACATGGGTCATTCACGCTTCATGCAGGACAGCAATGTTCAGCACTATGTTAAGGGCTTAGAAAAGTCGTTAACCACGTGGGCTCAGGGCTTCATTAAGAACCTGACCAACAGTCTTGGTTCAATCGTTGGGACGTTAACGGATGTGACCATCACCGCAATCACAGTGCCCGTTATCTTATTCTACATGCTTCGGGACAGTGAAAAGTTTGTTCCAGCCGTGATGAGAATCTTACCGGCAAAACGGGAAACACGGATCACAGAATTGTTGTTTAAGATGAGCGACACAATTTCTCAATATATTGGTGGCCAGGTTATTGAATGTTTGTTCGTTGGGGTCTTTACCAGTATTGGGTACATGATTCTCGGACTGCCTGTTGGGCTGTTATTAGGAATTGTTGCTGGTTTTTGTAACATTATTCCTTACGTGGGACCGTACATTGGCATCACCCCAGCCATCATTGTGTCACTCATTTTGGCGCCACAAAAATTGATCTGGGTTGTCGTTGTTGTCATCATCGTCCAACAGGTGGATGGAAACATTATCTACCCAAACATCATTGGCCGGTCATTAAAAATTCACCCGTTGACCATTATTATCTTGTTGTTAGCTGCCGGGCACTTGGCCGGTATTCCCGGCATGATCTTATGTATTCCGTTTTATGCCGTTATTCGGACGGTGGTTCAATACGTTTGGAGCATTGCCCACTTGGATGACCAGCAGGAAGCGACTAATGACGCCCAGATTAGTAATGATGATTGATGGTTGAACACTGACTAGTCAGGTATAATAGTTTAGGTTTATTCTCGGAATGCGTTCACACTGATAGTTAAGTAGATTGCCGTAAACGGATCATTTATGGGTGGCTTTACTCATAAGGGTAAGTTTGCGGCGTCTGCGTTTAAATGTGGCTAAGCGTAGTTCGTTAAGGGAACGTGATTTAATGAAAGATTACATTTTGGGTAATTAATACCGGAACGCTTGTTTCAAGGCCGGTAATTGCGTATGGTGTTTATGGTTCAATTGGCTAAGTACCGAGAATAAAACGACATTAATTAGTTGGTTTAGAAACAAGTAAAAGTGAGGATTTTAGATGAGTGAGGTATGTGCGGTCTTAGTGACCTACAATCGGTTAGCCTTATTAAAGGAAAGCATTGCTGCAATCTTGCAACAAAATGTCCCGGTTAAGCAGTTACTGATTATTGATAATCAAAGCACGGATGGAACAGGGGACTACTTAACCCAGTTTGCAGACGATGCACGTGTTACCGTTGTAACAGCTTCGACTAACCTTGGTGGCGCTGGCGGATTCCAATTGGGGATTGATCAAGCAATGCAAGCGGGTGACTACGACTACGTTTGGATCATGGATGATGATACCATTCCAACGGAAGATTGTTTAAGCAAGCTTCTTGATCCAATCGCAACAGGAAAGATCTCAAATAAGGGGTTTGTTTGCAGCAATGTTCGGTGGACAGATAACTCGGTTGCCATTATGAACATTCCGTATGTGAGCCAGAATTGGAATGGCGTTGCCCAAGATGGACTTGTCCAGGTTGACGCGGCCTCCTTTGTTTCATTACTTGTGCCAACCGCCACCATCGCAGAAATTGGGTTGCCGATTAAGGAATTTTTCGTCTGGGGCGATGATCATGAATATACGTTGCGGATTTCTGAACGGTACGAAAGCTACTGTGTCGGGGACAGCATTGCCATTCATAAGATGGCAGCGAACCATGGTGTCGATATTGTGACGGATGATCCGGGCCGAATCGGTCGGTATTTCTATAATTATCGTAATGCCTACTATACAGAACGGAAGCACCATGGCGCGAAGGGTGCATTAACGCAAATTGCAAAGGACCTTTACGCGATCCATAAAGTTCTACATCGAAGTGCCGACCACAAATGGCGGCGAATTCATAGCATTAATAAGGGAATGCTAGCAGGCTTTACGTTTAGACCACAAATTCAATTTTCACAGCGAAAGTAGGGAAAATAATCATGCAACAAGAATATTCAATTCAAGACTTATGGAAAATTTTCATCAAGAACATCCTTATTATTTTAGTGGTTGCCATTGTCGTTGGTGGTAGTGTGTTTGCCATTATGCGCCGGCACGTCACAACACAATACACGGCCCGTCGGTCAATGCTCATTTATCATGGGAAAACAGATTACTCACGAACGGACATCATGAAATCTGATATGTTGGGCATGGGAACGTACACACAAGTGATGAACGATCCTAGTATTAGTGACGTGATTTACCAACAGATGAAGGGAACTAAAAACTTTACTGGAACAAAAGCCGATGTAAACCGAATGACGATTGCCACGGCAGCACCAAATTCAACAATTATGACGGTTAATGCGACAGCAGCGAATAAAGCAGTTGCCATTAAATTAGCAAATGTATCAGCCGTCGTTGCAAAGGAAAAGCTGCCACAATACATTGGCGCCTCAGCAAAGGTTCGTTTATTGGCTAATGCTAATGAACGGCCTGTTGATAAAATAACGACAAGCAATGCCAAAAAAATGGCAGTTTATGCAACGGCTGGGAGCCTGGTCCTGGCAGCATTAGTTGTTTTTGGAGCTGACATTTTGAAAAAGAACCGAAAATAGTAAGGGGTTATCATGTCGAGTTTGTTAATTCCCGTTTCATTATTCACTAAGGTATTTTCTTACGGGATGCCGGGGAGCATTGCAGAATTACCATTTATCTTCTTTTTTATCATGATTTTGTTTGTTGCAAGCCAGCGAACAGATGTCTTAACCATTCCACATATTTCAAGCCGGGTGGTTGTTTATGTTCTTGCGCTCATGGGAGCGCAATTTTTTGCGATTGCCCGGTCATCGATGCAGTTTAACAATTCTGTTCAAGCAATTGGAATGGGAACGTCGTTTGTTAATATTATTGGAATAATTGCGACTGTCGTTTTGGCTTATTATGCAGTTGTTTTGACGGTAACAAATGAAGCGCAAATTAGGGGCTTCATTAAAGCAACCATCTGGTCAATTATTGTTCTGGAAGTTGTGGTATTGATGCCACAGATTGTTGCCAGTTCATCGTCCTTCTTTCATGGGTGGGTCAATTTAATGGGCACGCTGTTTGAAAGCCGGTGGCACGGACGTGATTTTTATACGAACGGGAGCTATGCAACGACACTCCACCGGATTAATGGGTTTGAACCCGAAGCCGGGTATTTAGCTGGGCAAATTGGACTGACGTTTATGCCACTGATGATTGCCGGGTTGGCGAATCATTTTGATGTGTTCAGTGGTAAGACCGCAGAAAAACACCGTCAGCACTACTGGTGGCTTGTTGCGCTGTTCGTGGTTGTCCTTGGAACATTGTTCTTTGCCAAAACATCCACCGGTTTCTTAGTGATGGGGTTATCGTTATGCCTGCTGTTCTGGAAAGCACCCAAACACGATAAGCACTTTTTACTGGGCCTAGCCGCCGGGGGATTAGTTGTCTTGATCCTTGCGTACGTTTTTGTTGGGCCAATTCGGAACATGCTGAACCAATACATCTTCCGCAAGTCTGGAACTGATAACCGTGCTGGGGGGACGATTGCCTTATTTGTGACGTTCTTTCAACATCCGTTTATCGGGGTCGGAAACAGTTGGGTGAGTCCTTACTTGGTGGAAAATTCACCAGCGTGGTCCAAGCATAACTGGGAGTACATTTACGTGTATTCACAAGGTGGTTACCCCATTTTAAGTGTTTGGGGCGGCTGGCTGGCACAGTTTGGTTTGTTGGGAACGGTGCCTGTTGGTGTTTATCTGTGGCGGAAAGTGAAGCCCGCTGTTTTACGGCTCCGGTCGTTAAAGCGCCAAAACGAGTTAACTGATAACGAGCACTTGTTAAAATACATTATTGATGCATTTGAAGTTTACTTGGTCATGTTTGCGGTGTTAGCTGCGCTGATTTTTTCGTGGTCACAATACTATATTTTGTTGCCATTATTCTTTTATATCGTTGGGATTCGCGTTTTAGAGCAAAACATTGAAAATTAGGTGTAAACTGTTAGAATAACGGTTTGGACGTAATTAAAAAAGGCTTAGGCAAGTTTTGCAATTTGCTTAAAAAAACGAATTTTGAGTTAGATTAAAAGGAGGTCATGTTGTGGTTGAAGTTAATCAATTAACGAAAGAAATCGCAAAACGACGAACATTTGCCATTATTTCTCACCCCGATGCCGGGAAAACAACGTTAACGGAGCAAATGTTACTGTTAGGTGGCGTTGTTCGTGAGGCTGGTTCCGTTAAGGGAAGAAAAACGGGGAAGTTTGCAACATCTGACTGGATGGAAATTGAAAAGGAACGTGGTATTTCTGTAACCAGTTCCGTTTTACAATTTGATTTTGAAGATTGTCGGATTAACATTCTGGATACCCCAGGACATGAGGATTTCTCTGAAGATACGTACCGAACGCTGATGGCCGTTGACTCAGTAATCATGGTCATTGACTCAGCCAAGGGGATCGAACCACAAACGCGAAAGCTATTCCAAATTTGTAAGATGCGTGGGATTCCGATTTTTACTTTTATGAATAAGATTGACCGTGATGGTCGGGAACCACTTGATTTATTGTCAGAGATTGAAGATACACTGGCAATCGAAACGTATCCAATGAACTGGCCAGTTGGGATGGGTCGGGAACTAAAGGGGTTGGTTGATTTCCGGTCACACCACGCAACGTTGCTTGAAAAAAACCGTGAAGAGCAGGTTGTGGCGTTAAGTGACGATAACAACTTAGCTGCTGACGTCGCTTTAGGCCAAGACTCAATTTGGAAAGATACGCAGGATCAAATTGAATTACTTGAACTCGCTGGGAATGAATTAACACCTGAAAAGGTTGCAACTGGGGCGTTAACGCCGGTCTTCTTTGGATCAGCGTTAACAAACTTTGGGGTGACTGATTTACTGAAGGGCTTTTTGAAGTACGCCCCGCAACCAGAAGATCACAAGCTTCAAAATGGTGATGTCTTGTCGGCCACAACAGACCAATTTGCCGGATTTATTTTCAAGATTCAGGCAAATATGAACCCGAATCACCGGGACCGGATTGCATTTGTTCGAATCTGTTCAGGAATGTTTGAACGGGGGATGGACGTTACGTTGGCGCGGACAGGCAAAAAGCTGCGGTTGAATAATTCCACCCAGTTTATGGCAGAGGAGCGTGAGAACGTGAACACGGCCGTTGCTGGTGACATTGTTGGACTGTATGACACTGGAAACTTTCAGATTGGGGATTCGATCTACGCTGGAAGCCAAGAAGAAGTCTTTGAGGCACTGCCAACGTTTACCCCTGAGTTGTTTGTTCATGTAACGCCGAAAAACGTTATGAAACAAAAATCCTTTACTAAAGGGATTGAGCAACTGGTTCAGGAAGGGGCCATTCAGTTGTTCCGGGCCGGAACCAGTAATGACTACATTCTTGGTGCTGTTGGCCAATTGCAGTTTGAAGTTTTCCAATACCGGATGCAACATGAATATAATTCGGACGTCATTATGGAACCCATGGGTCATAAAATTGCCCGGTGGATCGAAGATGAGACGTTTGATGAATCGATGGCCTCCAGTCGGAACTTACTGGTTCGTGACCGTGAGGGGCGGCCGTTGTTCTTATTTGAAAACCAATTCGCTGAAAATTGGTTCGTTTCAAAATATCCAGATGTAACGTTATCAAAACGCTTGTAATTTCTGGTAAACGTAAAAGCCCTAACAACATGATGTTGTTAGGGCTTTTACGTTGTTGATTTAATGATTGCGCTGTGAATTTGGTGTGGAGAATTGATCAACGTCAATGGTGAACCGAGGCCGATGTTTGACCTCAGTGAAAATTTTCCCAATGTACTCACCAATCACACTAATGGCAATCAACTGGAGGCCACCCAAGAACCAAATGGAGGTAATGAGTGATGACCAGCCGGTGGTTGTGTGACCAAGGCCGTGCTGGACAAAGGAGTAAATCATGCTAATGAGGCTGATGAGTGCGACTAAAAAGCCGGTGTTCATAATGATGTGAATTGGTGCGATGGAGAAGGAAGTAATGCCGTCTAAAGCAAAGTGAAGCATCTTCGATAGCGGATACTTTGTTTCACCAGCTTGGCGTTCCTTGCGGGCGTAAAAGACCTCATCATGGTTGAAACCGATCAAGGGGACAACCCCGCGAATGAACATGTTCCGTTCGTCATACTTTAAAAATTCAGTAACGGCCCGTTTGCTCATTAACCGATAGTCGGCTGAATTTGGGATCATATCAACGCCAAGGCGTTTCATAAACCAATAGAAACTGTTGGCAGTAAACCGTTTGAAGCCATTGTCGGTTGTCCGGTCATTACGGACACCATAGACAATATCAGCAGTTAAACTTTTTTCAACCATTTCTGGAATCGTGGATTCATCGTCCTGTAAATCAGCATCGATCGTAATCATCAGATCGGATTGGGGCTGAGCAACGGTTAACCCTGCAATGAGGGCGTTTTGATGACCATAGTTCCGACTGAATTTCACACCGGCAACGTCGTTATACCGTTCATGAAAGTCAGTGATGATGGCCCAGGTTTTATCCTGACTGCCGTCGTCAACACATAGAAGGGAACTAGCGTTGTCAATTTTTTGCTGGTCTTTAAGGTCATTAAGAATTTTTTGTAGTTTTGGTAATGTGTCTGGTAACGTTTCTTCCTCATTGTAACAGGGGAGAACGATTGTCAAAGTTGGCATGTTTAGACCTCTTTAATGAATGTAATACAATCTGTTTCATAATAGCGTACTTCAAATGAATAAAAAAAACGAATCCGGGTCCTTTCAACCGGGTTCGTCAAGAAGCGGTTACATCTTTTCCAGTCTGGCAATTCGATCAGCCATGGGCGGATGCGTATCGAAGAGGTGTGCCATGGACCGTTTTTTCAGCGGGTCACTAATGTAGAGGGCGGCACTGCTGGGGTCTGCCTCCGTCATGGGTTCGCCCGCTGAAATCTTTTGTAAGGCGGAGATGAGCCCATGTGGATTACGGGTGAGCTCGACAGCACCAGCGTCCGCTAGGTACTCACGGTTCCGTGAAAGTGCCATTTGGGCGATGGAAGCAGCGATGGGGGCGAGCACAATGAGGACGAGTGAGACGACCAACAAAATGATTTGCAGGTAATCATTATTACTGTTGTTATCATTGCTACGACGCCGGCCACCACCCCAAAATAATGAGCGCGCCCCGATGCTGGCGAGCATACTGATGGCAGCTGCTAGGGCAAGCGCAATGGTTTGTAAACGAATGTCGTAGTTGCGAACGTGACTCATTTCATGGCCAATAACGCCTTCAAGTTCTTCACGGTTAAGGACGGCCAGAATCCCTGTTGTTGCAGCGACAGCAGCATGTTCCGGATCATTCCCGGTTGCAAAGGCGTTGGGACTGTCGTCATCAATGATGAAAACCTTGGGCATTGGCACCCGGGCGACAAGCGCCATGTCTTCCACAATGTGCCATAGTTCAGGTGCTTGGTCTGCGCTGGTAATTTCACGGGCGTGGTTCATTCTCATGACAACGTTCGTGGAGTTACTGATCATCAAGAAACAGTAAAAGGCGGTAATCACTGCGGCCATTAATAGTCCGGCAATGGTACTCCCGATGATGGCGTAACCAAGTGCGGCGCCAACAGCCAGTGTTAATAAGATGAAACCAATTAGGACATACACCGTCCGGCGTTTGTTTTGACGAATCTGTTCGTATAACAACGTGGTTACTCCTTTATTTACTTATCAAACGACACTTTGGGCGCCGCTTTTTCTTCCTCGGGAACCTGCAAGTAGTCCGCTTTTTGGAAATGGTGCATCCCGGCAACAAGGTTGCTTGGGAACGTTTGAAGTTTCATGTTTAGGCTGGCTGCACTGGTATTATAGAGTTGACGGGAATAAGCCAATTTGTTTTCCGTATTGGTGAGTTCTTCCATCAATTTTGTGTACTCTTCGTTCGCCTTTAAATCAGGATAGGCTTCAGATAAGGCAAAAATACTCTTCAAACTGTTGCTCAATTGATCCGAAACGGCCATTGTTTGTGCGTGGTCATCAGCAGGAGTGTTTACCAGCTGGTTTCGTAAGCCAATCACTTTTTCTAACGTGCTTTGTTCATAATTACTGTAGCCCTTCACTGTTTCAACTAAGTTTGGAATTAAGTCATTCCGCCGTTTGAGTTGAACGTCAATTTGACTCCAAGATTCTTCTGTATAGGTACGCGCGCGAATTAAACCGTTGTAGATGCTAATGTACGCAATCACCAGAATAACGATGACAGCAACAATGATCAATGTCGTAATCATGGGCTAAAAATCCTCTTTTCAAATAAGTTTGTTGTTAACGTCTATTTTACCAAACATAACGGCGTCCGGGCGAATTGTTAAGCTCGTTTTAGGATTAAGCAAGGACTTTGCCTTTCGACCGGAAATTCGTTATGATAACAACATACGAAATGGAGGAGAATATTTATCATAACAATCCGAGAAGCACAAAAAGATGACGCCGGTCAGATAGCCCCCCTCATCAACATTATCTTCAAAGAAATGGAACTAGAAGAACTAGAAGACGTTTCGGACCCTGCCGTCCTAAAGGCCATTACCGCTGCCTATCAGAGTGAAGCTTATCTCTCTGGTGTGGCAACAACGGTAGTGGCCGAGGCCGATGGTCAAGTAGTAGGGGTTGCCTTTGGTTATCCCGATGAAAATGAGGACGTTGTGGACCATGTGTTGGAAGCCGCAACCAAGTTTAGTGATGAATTCGCCGATGATCCATTTGGATCTGATTATGAGGCGTTCGAAAATGAGTGGTACTTAGATTCCATTGTGGTTGATCCTGAGTACCAGGGCATGGGGATTGGTGGCCAATTACTGGATGCTATCCCAGCATGTGCGCGTGCAGATAATAAGCGGGTCATTGGATTAAACGTTGATTTCGATAATCCTGGGGCTAAAGCGCTATATCACCGTCACGGGTTTGAAACCGTGGGGACGACGCAGATTGGGGATCATTGGTATGCCCATATGCAACGGTCCAGCGCAAGCAGAGAATCAGTCCGTGTCTAATCACTGAGCAAGCAATCTGTGCTAAATAAGTTAAGGGTTCAAGGTCATAATGCTGGCCTTGAACCCTTTTTTGTTGAGACGGCTTAATTAGTCAATGTAAAAACCAGCGTGTTTGTTAGAAAAACTCTAGCAAACACGCTGGTTTAAGTTAGATTATGAATTGCTGATGTTAATGGGTCCCGTTAGTTTAACGTACATTGAATTGATAAAACCAAGACCCTGTAATTGAAACCAGACGACACCAGAAGGATCACTAATTTCACCTTCGATGATGACGGCGCTCCGGTTTGGAACGGTGCCAGCAGGCCGGCCATATGGTTCTGAATAATAGGAGACTGACTGTCCGTCAACAAAATCGATGGCACCACGAGCAGCAATGGGTTGAACGTCCCAATCGTGTTCTGGAAGTGGGGCTTCTTCGCGGGCAACTGTCTGGGCTGATTTAGAGCTCAGGGTAAACGCATTTGGTTTATACATCACCCATTGATTGATCCCCATGTTGTACCAAAATTCCCCGTTATCTGTGGCAATCCGTGAAAAGACCCGCCAAACGGAACCAATTGGCATTTCAAGCGCCTGAAGTTCACCATCTGGTTGATCGTAAGTGGGGAGGTCTTCTTGAATGGTTGCATACATATGGACCTTTTCAACTTCAGCCCAATCAGCCGTTCGGAAAAATAGGCGAACTTCTTGTTGATCAGTTGAAAAAACGCCGTCTAGATCCCCAGAATGCCGGAATAGTCGATAGTTAGCAAATTCTGGGATGTCAATTGTGTAATGATCACCGATATTACCACGAACTAATTTTGGATCTAACAGTGTATCACCGGAATCAACATCCGTGTAATAGACCCATACTGGAATCCCTTCAACTACTTGTTCATTCATAAGTCAATAACCCCATCGCTTTTTGATTAATAGTTTTAGTATAGCGCAATCGAGCTGGGAAAGGTGACTGGATCCTCGAGGCTTGGAAAATCTTTTAGCAAACTTAAAATAACAGTACAAAAAAACTGGTCGGCTTCACCATCATGGTGAAGCCGACCAGTTTTTTTGTTGTGTTAATCGTTGTTTTTAGCAGGTTCGCTTTGTTCAACTGGTGCAGGAGAAGCTTGGTCATCCGCTTGAACACTGATGTCATCGCCATCCATAACGGCCAGTAAGTTATGGTCTGCTGGGTGATCAAGGAAGAAGTCGGCGATCCGATCTTCAAGTTGTTCCTGAATCACACGGCGAAGTGGGCGGGCCCCCATTGCTGGATTGTAGCCCAGTTCAACTAACTTTGTTTCAACTGGCTTTGTCACACGAATGTGCAAGTCACGGTTGGCTAACTGATCGTTCATGTCGTTTAACATAAGTTCAATGATCTGGCCCAGTGCTTCCTTATTCAGTGGATTGAACTCAACAATGTCATCAAACCGGTTTAAGAACTCTGGCTTAAAGTAATTGCTTAGTTTAGCCATCATGCTGGCATGAGAATCCGTTGATGCACCAAAACCAACACTACTTTCGCCCGTATCACCAGAACCGGCGTTAGACGTCATGATGATAATGGTATCTTTGAATGAAACGGTCCGCCCTTGAGAATCTGTCAGACGACCGTCATCCAGAATTTGCAGGAACATGTGCATAACATCAGGGTGCGCCTTTTCAATTTCATCAAGGAGAATCAATGAGTAGGGGTGCCGACGAACTTGTTCAGTCAACTGACCGGCTTCTTCGTACCCCACGTAACCAGGGGCAGAACCAATCAATTTAGAAACACTGTATTGTTCCATGTACTCACTCATGTCAAACCGAATCATGGCGTCACGTGAACCAAAGAGTTCATTCGCCAACTGCTTAGCAGTTTCAGTCTTTCCGACACCAGTGGGACCAACAAAGAGGAAGGAACCAATTGGACGACCCGTTTGGTTTAACCCAATTCGGTTCCGGCGAATGGCCCGGGCAACCTTGTTGACGGCTTGATCCTGACCAATGACGTGAGCCTCTAGGCGTTTATCAAGATCCTTAAGCTGGGTCTTTTCTTGTGCCTGAAGGTCGCTAACTGGGATGTCGGTCTTTTCTTCAATGATGTGTTCAATGTCACGATTGGTGACCGTAGCAGCATCATCAGGTTGAGGATTTTCGTCTGCTTCCTTTTTGGCCTTTTCAAGTTGGTTAACTTGATCACGGTAGTAGGCGGCCTTTTCGTAGTCTTCCTTATCTAGGGCAGACTGCTTGTGAGCTTCCGCGGTGTGAATCTTGTCCTCAAATGACGTTGGGTCCACGTTACGTAACGTTAAGTTCTTCTTTGAACCGGCTTCATCCATTAAATCAATGGCCTTATCAGGCAGGAACCGGTCTTGAATATAACGTGCGGAAAGCTTAGCAGCTGCATCAATGGCTTCATCCGTGTAGTGAACGTGATGGTAGTCTTCGTACCGCTTTTGAATTCCCTTTAAAATGGCAATGGTGTCTTCAACGGAAGGTTCTTCCACTTCGATTGGTTGGAACCGCCGGGCAAGCGCAGCATCCTTTTCGATGTCACGATATTCCTTTTGGGTGGTTGCACCAACCAGTTGGAACTCACCACGAGCAAGGGCAGGTTTCAACACGTTTCCGGCGTCCATGCCACCCTCAGCGTTTCCGGCGCCAACGACTTCATGAATTTCATCAATGAAGAGGATAATGTCGTCATTTTTTGAAACTTCACTCATCAATTGTTGCATCCGTTGTTCAAATTGACCGCGGATTCCGGTTCCTTGAACCAGTGAAACAACGTCTAAACGGATGATTTGCTTGTTTAACAGCTTTTCAGGAACATTACCGTTAACAATGGCTTGTGCTAAGCCTTCAACAACAGCTGTCTTCCCAACCCCAGCTTCACCAATTAAAACGGGGTTGTTTTTCGTCCGGCGGTTAAGAATTTCGATGACCCGGTCAATTTCGCCATCACGGCCGATCACGGGGTCAATCTTTCCGGCCTTTGCTTGATCCGTTAGGTTTAAACCATATTGATCAAGAAGGGGGTGTTTACTGTTTTTATTTCGCCCGCCGTTATTACCGCCACGGCCGGATTGCGTTTTAGGTCCCTGTTGGGCCTGTTGGAAATTGTTTTGGGCGCCGTTGCCACTTTGCATGGCAGAGAATAAATCGTCTAAGTTACCGAAACCAAATGGATCTTGAGCCATGTTTGCTCCTCCGTTTCCATTCATTAAATTATTTTGATAGTCTTGTAGTTTTTGATAGCAATCTTGACAAAGGTTAACTTGCATCTCTTGACCATTCATATTGAGACCCAAGTGGATGGTCGCTTCATTTTGTTGACAATTTTGACAAAGCATTCAATCACTCCTTTAAGATGACACGTGCTGGCACGTCAAGTGGTCGCACGGTGCTGAGGTGGTTGGTTTACATCAAACTCGTGTTTGACCAACCTTGACCTTTTACCAGTATTATACACGCTAACTAAAAGTGTGCAAGTCGTTTGCTTCTTTTTTTAGCACTTTATCTAAATGAGTGCTAATACGAGCAAAACCTTTGGTGGAATCAGAAAACTGACAGCATGGTATATCACTCATGAATTAATATTTGTCACCGTTTTTTAAGAAGTGTGTCATTAAAAAACTGGTAAGATATTTGCTAAACGGTTTCTTTTAGTTTCAACTTTACGGAGTTAAAAAATCACTTTACACAAATGAATTAATGGAAGTAGGATAAGCTTAGGATGAACAAGGGAACACGAAATAAGGTAGATAATTTCGCAATTTTCATTGTCGCTTTGTGGATGACAATTATTTTGAATCAACTTTTTTTCGGGGCAGCAGGGATCCTTAATGACATTTCGAATCCAGCTAACAATGTAATTTCTAAACGGTGGCTAGTAGCCAACTTGGTGAAGTATTTGCTAAATGCTGGGCAAGCAATGTTATTTATTTGGATTGGCTACTCAGCAGGCAGCCAAAAGCGGGCGCTAAAAGTGGTTGTGACCAGTTGGTTAACAACCATTTTTGTCGGCTTTTTGGGGCTTTTGGGGTGGATGACTGCTGGCCAGTCAATGGGTTCTGGAACATTATGGCAAATATTTTTACCGATAATGCGAAATTCATATCCGTTGCTAACAGCAGCAGGAATTAGTGTGTTAGTAGCACCATTATTGACGAAAATCAGCGGTCACTATGTACGATTACTATGGCTCATCGTAGCGTTAGCATTTGGATTGCCGATGATTTTGAATCAAGATCTTTGGGGTTTTAATAATGGCGTTAACGTCATTAACTCAGTTTTATTGACCATGATTGGGGTATTAGTAAAGGTCAGACCGATTAAATTAGCGCACAGAAAGTGGTTATGGATAAGTGGTTGTTTTACCATTTTGGCGGGTGGATTAATGCTGATGATGATTCCTATCTCAGACACTGCACACCAAAACATTTCAACCGTTAATCGGTTCGTTACACAAAATTCATTGTTAACGATAGGGCTATCAGTTGCTACATTTCTTTATTTAATTAAGCTGAATCCATCGGTTAAAAAAAATCGCCAAAGTGTGTGGCAGCCGACCGGTTCGTTATTAGTGGTGATAACGATTGTTTTATTAGGGAACCCGACCTTTAATGATCTTTTGAATAAGACGTTTGGTTTTACCGTTCCGAGTCTTTATCGAAAGAAGTTATTGTTGTTTTTAGGACTGTGCGTTGGCATCCTGGTTGTGACGTATGTTGTTTCAATCATGATGAAACTGATAGTTAAAACAAAGTGGTGGCAACAACTTGTTAATCAAATAGTGATGGTGATTAATGATGTTTGGACAAAACCAAGCGCTGTTACGACCGGAAGAATTAAAGAATGGATCCTTAAACACCGTCGTGGCTTGTGGACAACAGGGGCATTTTACGGATTGGCATTAGCGTCCATCACATTAATGAATACAACGGGAAGTTACGTTAATCTTTTTTTCTACACAGTGCTATTCAGAGAGCCGGTTCTCTGGTTTAACATCTTATTTATTGCTTCTTTCTTTTGGTTATTGCTGGCATTAACGAAGCGATACTGGGTTTCACTGTTGACCACGATTACAGCGGTTGTCATTGTGATCATCGCTAACGTGCTTAAAATCAAGACGCGGGAAGAACCAATCTTACCATCTGATATGGCAGAAGCTAAGGCATTGGGAAGCCTGCTAAAGATGGTTGGACTAGACGTTGTTATAAGTAGTGTGGTTTTAATCGTCGTTCTTGCTGTTGTGATGATCTGGCTGGAGTTGCGCGTTCCTCAACAATTAAACTTATCATTACGCTCTCGTGGGGTATTGGTGTTGGTTGCATTTGTTACTTTTGGATCAACATTTTTTTGGAATCATAATCATTCAGTTTTTATGGGTGTTACCAACGTTGTTGATGATTCGCGAGAATTTTTTAACCAAGAAGAGGGTGCGCAAAAAAACGGACCAATTATTCAGTTTTTAAATAATGTTGACGTATCTGTGATGCCTGAACCAGATGGTTATTCTAAGACTGAGATTGATCGAATTGTGCGGCGGTATCAGCATGAAGCAACAACAATTAACCGGACTCGAACGGGCACATTGAAAAACCAAACGGTAATCATGAACCTCAGCGAAAGTTTTTCTAATCCAAATCGAGTGCCTAATTTGACAGTGACGCCGAACCCAATCCCGTACATTACAAAGTTAAAAAAACAAACAACTTCAGGATTGATGTTGAGTTCCGGTTATGGTGGTGGAACGGCTAATATGGAGTATCAGGCGTTAACGGGGATGGCAATTAGTAACTTTTCACCAACATTACCAACACCATATACGCAATTAGTGACGACTTTGAAGCAAGCACCAGCGCTTACGAATCAATTTGACTATTCATCTGCAATTCATCCTTACATTGGCGTTTACTATAATCGGGTTGCTGTTTATAAAAAGTTTAATTTTAATAAATTTGCTTACGTGGGCAGTAAATATCCAATTAAAAACCAATATAAAATTGGGACAAGCGACTATTTGTCTGATAAAACGGCCTATGCAAATACGCTTAAGCAAATCAATGCACGTAAAGGTGGCCAATTTATCAACCTAGTGACGATGCAAAATCATTATCCGTTTACTGACAAGTATCCGGATCATGATTATACAGCTTCCGGAACGGCGTTCACCTCTGACCAAGGGCAGCAGCAAATCGAGACTTACGCACAGGGGTTATCCTATACTGATACGGCTGTTAAAGCGTTTAAGCAGAAGCTCGATAAGATAAAAAAGCCGATTATCTGGGTTTGGTATGGTGATCACTTGGCTAGCCTTTACGATGGTGATTCAATGACCAAATACGGGCTTCGGTTGCATGAAACAGATTATTTTATTTATGCCAACAAGTACTCGCGAACACATGGTTATAAACAATCTAATGATGCATATGTTAGCCCAAATGATTTTTCAGCGATGACCATGGAACAAGCAAACACCAAAGTTTCACCATATTATGCATTATTAACGCGTGTTCATCAGCAATTGCCAGCGTTAACGGTGAACACTTCTGTCGACAATACAGGTTCCTTCTTGAATGGAAGTGCACAGTTTGTAAACCACCGCGGCCGAATCGTTTCAGAAGAATCACTGACGAAACATCAGCGGCAGTTGTTGCATGACTACCGGTTGATTCAATACGATATTGTGGCTGGTAAGCAATACGCGTTAAAGACGCATTTTATGAAGTAGATTAGAGGTCTGATTGATCGTTGGGCTGGATTGAGAGTCCCCGCTAATTTAATCGCAGACTTTCAGTTGCACCTTGATTTAAGATTGTTCATAATGAAAGAATTGATGGGTTGCCATCATTAACCTAGTGGATAATTAAAGGAGCACGACTCATGATGAAGTTTTCATTTGCACAACGTTCGAAGGGAAAACTTTATGGTGGGTACGTGCTCTTTTTCTGTCTTTTTTTTGCAGTGACGTACGGTGTTGACCTCATGTTTGGGTACTCATTAATCTCGACACACGATGTCCTTCATCAGCATGTCCCGATTATGTTGTCGTACCGGCAATTACTGGTTGACTGGTTGCATCATTTGGCGGCAGGGCCGACCCAGTGGTCCTGGCACATTGGCCTTGGTGCAGATACCGTTCAAACGTTTTCCTACTATGTTATTGGCGATCCGTTTGCTTATTTGAGTCTCCTTTTAAAAAAATCCTCATTGATCTTGGGGTTCCAGATCATTTCCATCCTGCGCGTTTTTTGTGCGGGACTAAGTTTCACATATTGTGCTAGCCATTTACGTCTGAAAAATTGGAGTATTTGGCTGGGTGCGTTGGTGTACCTGAGCAGTGGCTTTGCCATCTACGCCAGTCTGTTTCAACCGTTCTTTATTAATTCGTTGATTTTACTACCGTTACTCATTGTTGCAATTGAAGCTGTGCTTCAAGGACGGTCAGCGTGGGGCTTTGGGATTGTCGTGTACTTTGCGATTGCGGTTAACTTTTATTTGGCCGCACTTTTAGCCGTTGGCGGGATCGTGTATCTGGTGCTTCGCTGGTGCGAACTACCACAACCCTTTAGTAAACGAAATTGGCGAAATTTGGGCCGATTAGCGGTGAGCGGATTACTTGGCGCAGTAACCACCGCCTGGATTACTGTTCCTGAATTGGCTGCGTTGCAAGCATCACCACGCTTTGACGTTCCGTTTGCCAGTGGCATGAAGTTTTATTCCTTACAGTACTATTTGAGTTTGCCGAGTGCGCTAGTGGGTAACGTTAATGTCGACCCGTTTTGGTTAAACACACTTTCCGTTAACATGCTGCTGTTGGTCGTTATTTGGACGTTGCTGCACCATCGCCAGTTTCCATTGGTCAGTCGCACGATGATCCTTGCTGCGGTCATGGCATTATTGCCAATGTTTGCCGCAACGTTAAACGGGGCGACGTCGCCCTCAAATCGGTGGCTGTTCTTAATGTCATTACCGATGGCATTAATGATTGCGACCTTTAGCGAACAATTAGGGGAAATGACCCTGGAAGACTGGCTCCCGATTTTGAAATGGACGGGTGTTGTCTTGATTCTGGTGTTGATCAGTGCGGTCATCATGCAGGGCACTTCAACAACCTTGTTACCACAATTATTATTTCTGGTGGTCTACGCAGGAATTTTTGTCGCTGGGACGGTTCGGCCGGCGTTACTGAAACCGCGTGTCTTGTTGTCATTAGTGGTGGTGAACATCTTTGTTGCGTTTAACTTTGAAAATACGGCGTACGACATTCATCAATTCCTCCCCCGTGGGGAAGCAGCGACCCTAATTAATGAGCCGTACGGAACGGCGCCGAGTGCGCTTGCTTCACAACCAACGTTAGCGGCGCAGGCTGGGGAAACAACGCCAAACGCACCAAGTTTTTACCGCTCCAGCAATGTGAGCAACTTTGTGACGGCGGGGGATTCCACGGCGGCCGAAGATAACATTATCGCGAACAATTTTTTAACGACCCAACCAAACACAAGCTCGTTTTATTCGTTACAAAATGGGGCCTTAACCCAGTTTAGTCACGATTTATTGAACAACCAGCGGGAATTGAACTTACCGATTCAACAGTTTGATGATCGAACCCGGGTCCTAAACTTCTTGGGCGTACGCGATCTTTACGCAAATTCACCGTTATCATCTGAAACAAACCTTCCGGCGAATTATGAACCGGCGTACGGCGAAACAACTCGTTTAAATGAAGGTTTCTATGGGCAGAATGGGGATGTTCAGGTTTATCAAACGACGGCTAATTTTCCGCTGGTCTATTTTCAACCGCATGTCATTAGTAATCAAACTTACACAGCAATGGACGCCAATGAGAAGGAAGCCAGTTTATCGGCAGCGACGGCGATTGCAGATCCAAGTGGACTGAAGCAAACGACACTGACGCCACAGAGTGTTGTCATTCCGTACCAACTGTATGATAGTCAGGAAAATCTTGTCAGCACCAGCGGATTGGCACATACGAACAAGAATGATGCCTATACACTGTATATCCCGCATGCAAAGCAGTACGCGGGAATGGAAGTTCGCGCACTAATCACGGATGTGACGTATAATGAACCCAGTTTGCGTGATCGAATTGCCATTGATAAGCTCTCTTCGAGTGGCTTAAATGGGGTGTTGTCCTCCGGCAGTAATCAAACGGATGTTCACGGGACGTGGGATGCCTTCAAACGGGATGTTGCCGTTGGTTCACCGAACAAGGCGTGGCGGATCACCATTAATAATGGTGATGTAACGAACTCATTGGCCCAAATTCCTGAAACCAATTTGAGTGAGTTTGAACCAACAACGGCCGGGGTTTTAAACCTTGGCTGGGTTGGTAAACATCAACTAACGAACGGGATGAAGCTACAACTGGGGCAGGTAGGCCAATACACGTTTAAACTGCAACTCGTGGGCTTACCAATGGCGAGTGCCTATGATAAGCAAGTTCAACAAATTCAACGAAACGGCTTGCAACAATTAAAAGTGGGTCATAACCGGGTAACTGGACATGTGACAACGACACAGGCCGGCGTCCTGACCTCCTCCATTCCGTATGCGAAGGGCTGGTCTGCAACGATTAACGGCCGGCCCGCAAAAATTATCAAAACAGACCGAGCCTTTGTCGGAATCAAACTGTTAAAAGCCGGTCATCAGCAGGTGGTGTTAACCTACCACACACCAGGACTAACGGTGGGCGCACTGATCACCGGCGTAATGGTTGTGCTTCTGGGGCTTCTTGCGAGCGGGTTGGCTGTTAGCCGGCTCATTGACCGTCGATCGAAAGGAAATGAATGAGATGAATGAAGACTATGCAGCAAAATTGGAACAATTGCACGACGGCACGTTGGATGAATTGACGGTTACGCCTGATCAGTTCATGGCGTTTCAACAGGCGTTAATGAACGTGGAGTATCGGCAACGAATTGTGGGTGCTGCAACGCGCGGCGGGGAAGTAACGTACCATTACCAAACGGATTAAGTGATGGACTAAAGGCGATTCCTCAACTAAATAAAATGTTTGTGAAGTAAAGTTAACCCCGTTAAGCTGGTTGGTAATCAGTTTGACGGGGTTAACTTGTCATGGGGGAACACTGTTGCGGTCGTCTTTAAGCGCGATGATAAGGACGCTCACTGCGACTAAAAAAAGTTTTAGGGTCTAGACCATTGATGTGATAAGGTTAACAATGGTAACGCTTACTTTGTGCAAATAAATTCATTTGCGAAAGCTTGTATTTTGTAAAAAACATATGCTACTATGATACAGAAGGTGATTGGTAAATCGCCGTTTTCACGGCAAAGAAATCCCTTACAAATTTAAGAGAACTAAGGAGATTAATTATTATGGAATCTAAAGACTTTCACGTTATTGCAGACACAGGTTTACACGCACGTCCAGCCACTTTGTTGGTTCAGACTGCTTCCAAGTTTTCTTCAGAAATTAACTTGGCTTACGATGGCAAGTCAGTTAACTTGAAGTCAATCATGGGTGTTATGTCACTTGGTGTTGGTAAAGATGCTGATGTAACGATCTCAGCTGAAGGTGCTGACGAAAAAGACGCCATCAACGCAATTTCAGAAACCATGACAAAAGAAGGTTTGTCTGACTAATGACTCAGAAGCTTAGTGGGATTGCCGCAAGTAATGGTGTTGCCGTTGCTTCGGCCTACATGTTAGTTGATCCGGACTTAACGTTTGAAAAGAAGACGATTTCCGATGTTGATGCTGAAAAGGCACGGTTGCACAGTGCTTTAGATGCTTCAATTGAAGAACTGCAACAGATTAAAGCTGTTGCTGAAAAGAATTTGGGTGCTGAAGAAGCTGAAGTTTTTGAAGCGCACATCACGATTCTGACCGATCCAGAAATGATTGGGCAGATGGAAAGTAAGATCGATTCTGATAAGGTTAATGCCGAACAAGCACTGAAGGAGATCACGGATTCATTTATCATGATCTTTGAAGGCATGACCGATAATGCTTATATGCAGGAACGGGCAGCTGACGTACGTGACGTAACCAAACGGGTTATGAGTCACTTGCTGGGTAAGAATTTACCCAATCCTGCTTTGATTAACTCTGAAGTAATC
Source organism: Furfurilactobacillus sp. WILCCON 0119 (assembly GCF_053471565.1). NCBI lineage: Bacteria > Bacillati > Bacillota > Bacilli > Lactobacillales > Lactobacillaceae > Furfurilactobacillus > Furfurilactobacillus sp. WILCCON 0119. Next base: position 7,787 of record NZ_JBPCCV010000006.1, on the reverse strand, counting down.
ATCGTGGCTCATGATTTGACGCCTAGTGATACCGCACAACTGGACCGGAAGTACGTTAAGGGCTTCATTACGGATCTTGGTGGGCGGACATCACATTCGGCAATTATGAGTCGGACCCTGGAAATTCCTGCTGTCGTTGGGACTGAAATTGCCACAACGGCCATTAAGCAAGGTGACCAGGTGATTGTTGATGGTCTTGATGGTGTCGGCGTTATTGATCCATCAGCTGATGACATTGCGACCTTCACCAAAAAGGGTGATGATTTCACTAAGCAAAAGGCTGAATGGGATAAATTGCGTGACCAACCATCTGTTTCTAAAGATGGCAAGTCATTCACAATTGCTGCAAACATTGGGACTCCCGATGACATCACTGCTGTTAATGATAACGGTGGGGAAGCAGTTGGTTTATTCCGTTCAGAGTTCCTGTACATGGATAGCTCTGAATTACCCGATGAAGAGACTCAGTTCAAGGCCTACAAAAAGGCCGCCGAAGACATGCACGGTAAGCAAGTGGTTGTTCGGACCATGGATATTGGTGGGGACAAACACCTTGACTACTTACCATTGCCTGAAGAAATGAATCCGTTCTTGGGTTACCGGGCCATTCGGATCAGTTTGAACCAACCAGACTTATTCCGGCCACAGTTGCGGGCATTATTGCGTGCCTCTGCCTTTGGGAACATTGCAATTATGTTCCCAATGATCGGAACGGTTGACGAATTCAAACGTGCACGAGCAATCTATGATGAAGAACGTCAAAACCTCATTAACGATGGCGTCAAAGTGGCTGACCACATGGACGTCGGAATGATGATGGAAGTGCCGGCGGCGGTCCTAATTGCGGACAAGTTGGCTAAGTATGCAGACTTCTTCAGTATTGGAACCAATGATTTGATTCAATACACCTTTGCTGCTGACCGTGGTAATGAACACGTGTCTTACTTGTATCAACCACTCAACCCATCGTTGTTACGGTTAATTAAACAAGTGATTGACGCGGCTCATGCTGAAGGTAAGTGGGCAGGGATGTGTGGTGAAATGGCCGGCGACCAGGTTGCCGTTCCATTGTTAATGGGCATGGGCTTGGACGAGTACTCAATGAGTGCAACGTCAATGCTTCAAACTCGTTCATTAATGAAGCGGTTAGACACTGTTTCAACAGCATCCTTGGTCGAAAAGGCTCTTGATGCGGAAACAAACGATGAAGTGACCGCTCTTGTTAATGACTACATGAAACAAATTGTTGATTAGTTGAACGATTAGGGGGAACCAGTCCATTTATGGGCTGGTTCTTTTTTGTGGAAAAGTTAATTTTTAGCATTAAATGGATGATTGGCAACGTTGTGATTGGCATCGCATGGTGGACTAGTTTAGAATGATTAGGAATAAACATCATTCGGATTTGCTATCTTTGCAGCCAATCCGTATAATGTAACTTGATTATTTTAATGGATGAAACAATGAACTTGACGACTGACGAAGAGGAAGGGGGCACCAGCGTGAATATCGGGATATTTACTGATACATATTTTCCGCAGGTAAGTGGTGTGGCCACTTCCATAAAAACGCTTCGTGACCAATTAGAACAAAATGGTCACTCAGTGTACATCTTTACGTCAACAGACCCGAAGGTTGATAAGGACGTGTATGAACGGAATATTTTTCGGTTTCCATCAGTTCCGTTCGTTTCATTCACTGATCGGCGCATTGCCGTCCGGGGGATGTTTCATGCGTTGCAAATCGCTAAGGATCTCCACCTTGACATTATTCATACGCAGACCGAGTTTTCGATGGGCTTAATGGGGAAATTCATTGCCCATACGTTAAAAATTCCCGTTATCCATACGTACCACACAATGTATGAAGATTATCTACACTACATTGCAAACGGAAAATTATTACGGCCACGGCAGGTTAAAACCATGACACGTGGGTACCTGCGCGGAGTTGAGGGGGTTGTGGCACCGTCTGAACGGGTGCTAACAACCTTGACGGCTTACGGCGTTAAAACGCCCATCCGGGTTATTCCGACCGGTGTGAATTTGCCGCAGTATGAACAAGTTAAGGAAAATCATCTCCGTGAGCAGTTCGGTTTTTCAGCGACAACGCCGGTATTGCTTTCCTTATCACGGCTTGCGTTTGAAAAGAATATTCATGAAATCATTATGGCGTTACCAGATGTGCTGGCTGAACAACCAACGGCACAATTGTTAATTGTTGGTGACGGTCCGGCGCGTGAAGATCTGGAAGAACAGGTTAAGACCATGAAGTTAGCGGATCACGTCACGTTTACTGGTGAAGTTGCTAATGATGAAGTTTACCAATACTATCAGATGGCAAACGTCTTTGTTTCGGCCAGTGATTCAGAGTCACAGGGGCTTACGTACATCGAGGCGATTGCTGCGCACACGCCAATTGTGGTGATGAGTAGTCCGTACGCGGATGACCTATTAACGGTTCCAGCAGTCGGGCAGACCTTTCATCAACAGGATGAATTGGTGCACGCGGTGTGCGACTACCTAGCTAACCGGGTTGATTTGTCAGATCGGTCGGTGCGTCAACGAATCCTGTACGAGATTTCTGCAGATGCCTTTGGAAAACGAATTATTCAGTTCTATGCCGATGCGCAGTTAATCTATCAGGAAGATAGTGAAAAATCAGCCAAGTTGAGTGATTAACTTTGTCAAACACGTGTTGCCGGCTGGCGGTTAGTCAGTTGGGAACACGTGTTTTTTAAACTAAAGGAATGTTTGAGGAGTCAGTAATGTTAAGAATTAACATGTTTTCAGCGGCAACGTCTGTCCCTGGCCAGGGGGTCGGCAGTGCTTACATGGAGCTGGTCAAATTATTGAGAGATAATTTTGATGGTGAGTTTGATGTGCGGATCAATAAGTGGGGGCGCGCTGACATCACACACTATCACACAGTGAATTTTCCCTACTATTTATCGACTTTTTTACCCGGTCGCGGACGAAAAATTGGGTACGTGCATTTTTTACCGGAGACCATGGAGGGGAGTCTTAAACTGCCACCGGTCGCTAAGCAAATCTTTTATCACTACCTGATTTCGTTTTATAAGCGGATGGATCACATTGTGGTGGTGAACCCCACGTTTATTCCTAAACTGGAAGCTTACGATATTCCCCGCGGAAAAATTACGTACATTCCGAATTTTGTGGCCAAGAGTGAATTCTATGAAATGACACCAGAAGAAAAGGTGGCCACCCGGGAACGCTATCACTATGATCAAAAGCGCTTTACGGTGCTGGGAATCGGCCAAATTCAGGAACGAAAAGGTGTTCGTGACTTCATTACGTTGGCAAAGAACAATCCTGATGTGCAGTTTATCTGGGCTGGCGGATTTTCGTTTGGCCGGATCACAGATGGGTATGCTGATTTAAAACGGGTGGTGGATAATCCACCTGCAAACTTGTCATTCCCTGGGATTGTGGATCGGGAAGCCCTAGTGGATTATTACAACATGGCTGACTTATTTTTATTACCGTCGTATAATGAACTGTTTCCAATGTCGGTGTTAGAAGCATTTAGCTGTGGAACACCAGTGTTACTGCGTGATCTGGATCTTTACCGTGCCATTATTGATGGCTATTACGAAAGCGCGAGTGACGTGAGCGGGATGCAGCAGAAGCTGACCGCGTTACAAACAAATCCAGCGGGGATGAAGCATTTGCACGATCAGGCCTTATTGGGGGCGGATGAATATTCTGCTAGCCATTTGGCTCAGATCTGGCACCGGTTCTACCGCGAACAGGCAGGAGAAAAGTAGGAATGTCACGACGAAATCGCATTGTTTTAGTGATCATGTTGTTGATTGGGATTGGGATTTTTGCGTATTCACTTCGCAACGTCGCGTTGGCGCAAGTTATTCATGATTTTTTGAACATCAACGGGTGGTGGCTCCTGGTCGCGGTGCTCTGCATGGTCGGGTACCTGCTGATTGAAGCGCGAATTATGCAGGTGTTTGTTAATGACAGAATTAGTGGGTTTACGTTTAAAGACGCACTTCGCATTCCGCTTATCGAACAACTCTTTAATGGGATCACACCGTTTTCTAGTGGGGGCCAACCAGCACAACTGATTGCCATGATTCAAACGGGGGTGGATGGTGGCCGGGCGAGTTCTGTCTTGTTAATGAAGTTTGTCGTTTATCAGGGCATGATCGTGATCAACTTTTTGATCGCACTCGCAATTGGCTTTCAATACCTTGCAGAAAAGCTGCATTACTTGGCGCTTTTCGTGGTTTTTGGCTTCTTAATTCACCTGGTTGTGATCCTCGGACTGCTGATGATTATGTTCTGGCATTCGATGACCAAACGCTTAGTGAATCTTTGCATGAAACCATTGGCGTGGTTTGTTAAGCCAGAACGATATGAGCGTTGGCGGGTAACACTGGATGAGAAGATTGATTCTTTTTATTTAGAAAGTCTCCGCATTAAGTCACAATGGCGCCTCATGGTTCACGTGGCGTTATTGACAATGGCTCAGCTGGCAATTTACTACCTCATTCCATACTTCATCATGTTGGCGCTGGGGTATAGCCACGTTAATATTCTGATGGTAACGGCGCTACACGTGCTCATTGTCATGGTGATTTCACTGTTTCCAATTCCTGGTGGGGCAGGGGGCGCCGAATTCAGTTTCGAAGCACTCTTTGCAAGTTACGTGACTAGCCGCTCAAAGTTGGTGTTGGCAATGATTTTATGGCGGATCATTACGTATTACCTGGGAATGTTCTCCGGGATGTGGGCAATGGCTTTAAAACCGGATCGTGTGACTGAGCGACCGACGAACCGCAAAGAACTAATGAAACAACAAGAGGGAAACAAATGAATGATGAAGAAAAAACACCGCTAGAAACGATTATAGGACGGCTTCGGGCCATGCAGTTTGATCGTCATCAAACGATTCAAACACGATACTTTGAGCAATTTGGCGTTCCCGTTTGCAAAGTCTCATTGGATCACCTAACGGGAGAGTGGCAGGTTCAGGATGCGCGAACAACACCAGCCTTTAGTTACGACAATGTCGATATGGTGGCTGTTGCGATCTATGATGCACTCAACGAATTTGAAGCCGTCTTTTAAATTTCGGCTGACAACTAAGAATTTATGAAGAACCCCGCCAATGTTTGAAATTGTGCGGGGTTTGTCTATAATATGGATTTGTTGAGTTTAAGCTTGATTAAAGCTTCGCTTTAGCAATTTTAGCGATCAAATTGATAACGAGCCCCTAGACATGGTGTTATGTGAGGGGCGTGGAGGACTAACACATGGCGAAATTCTTCAAGGGCCTGTATGCCAAATTAAATACGACCCTCGGCTTTTTTATCCTGACAACGGTGTTGTTTTGGTTGAAAACATACCTTGCGTACCGGACAAAGTTTACATTAGGTGCAACGACGCCGATTCAGCAGTTCATTTTGATGCTGAATCCAATTCCAACGGCGCTGCTGTTGTTCGGGATCGCACTGTATTTTCGGGGAAAACTTGCCTACTGGTTGATGATGATCATCGACTTCCTTCAAAGTTTGTGGTTATTTTCCAACATTTTGTACTACCGTGAATTTTCGGATTTCCTGTCAATGGGGATCATGAAAGGTTCCGGTGCGGTTGATAATAACCTTGGGAAGTCGTTGGCGGGAATTCTTCACGCGACGGACTTCCTTGTGTTCCTTGATGTGGCATTCTTAATTGTCATGTTATTGACCAAACTGATCAAGGTAGATAAGCGGCCCTTAAAGAAGCGGTTCGCCGTGACCATGACGGTTTTTGCAATGGCCTTGATGATGACGGATTACGGATTGTCTGTAAACGACCGGTCAGGGTTATTGACCCGGACATTTGATAATAACTACATTGTGAAGTACTTAGGGTTAAACGAGTACGCAGTCTTTAATATTTATCAAACGCACCAACAAGAGACCAGCCGGGAAAGAGCCTCAAAGGACGATCTCCAGGCGGTCAAGACGTACCTGAAGGAAAATCCGGCGGGGGAAAACTTCCAATACTTCGGGAAAGAACAAGGGAAGAACGTGTTTGTCTTCCATTTGGAAAGTTTCCAACAATTCCTAATTGATTATAAGTGGAAGAACCAGGAAGTAACGCCAAACATTAACGCGTTCTATCACGATCAGAACACAACAGCGTTTGATAACTTCTATAACCAGGTTGGTCAAGGGAAGACCTCTGATGCAGAAATGATGATGGAAAACTCCCTTTATGGTCTGCCAACTGGGTCTGCCATGGTGACATATGGGTCATCAAACACGTTCCAAGCTGCACCATCAATATTGGCCCAGCATGGGTATACAACGGCCGCAATGCACGGGGATGTCCCAAGTTTCTGGAATCGTGGAAACACATATAAGGCATGGGGCTACGAGAACTTCTTTAGTAAAGCCTTCTATCCTAATGCGGATAAACCAAGTAATAACGTTGGGTATGGGTTAAAAGACAAGATCTTCCTTGATGATTCTTCTAAATATATTGAACAGCTCCCACAACCGTTCTATGCTAAGGTGATTACGGTCACGAACCATTATCCTTATTTGTTGGGCAAAAAGGACGCTTCCTTCCCAAAGACCAATACTGGGGATGACACTGTGGATGGGTACGTTGTCACAGCCCATTATCTGGATCAGGCGTTTGGTGAGTTTATTAATTACCTGAAGAAGGCGGGGATGTACGATAATTCAATGATTGTCGTGTATGGTGATCACTACGGGATTTCAAATAACCACCGTCCTGCAATTGCAAAGCTCCTTGGGAAGAAAACCGTTACGGATTACGACCTTGCCCAGTTCCAAAAGGTGCCATTTATGATTCATGCACCTGGTGTGCAGGGCGGCGTGAACCATACGTATGGTGGTGAGATCGATGCATTGCCAACCATGATGGACTTACTCGGCATTAAGACGACTGGCAATTACATCATGATGGGACAAGACATGCTGTCGACACAGCGGAACCAAATCGTACCGTTTAGAGATGGTAACTTCGTAACGCCGAAGTATACCAAGGTCGGAAACAAGGTCTATGATACAAGTACCGGAAAACTGTTATCGTTGACTGACGCGCAGAAGAAGGAAGTTGCGGCAGATCAGGCTCACGTTAATAAGGTTTTGGGCTTGTCGGATAAGATCATTACAGGGGATCTCCTTCGTTTTTACACGCCAACGGGCTATAAAAAGGTGGATAAGGCCGATTACGACTATTCAGTAAGTGCAACAAAGGCACGACTGAAGAAGGAACAAAAGGAAAATCCAACTAGCGCAAAGGCCAAGAATGGCGGTAAAACAACAACGAACGACTACAGTACGGATGCACCTGAAGTCGCTAAAACTAAGTAACAAAAAAAGATTCCACAATTTGTGGAATCTTTTTTTTGTTCGGAAATCCTTTGTGGGTGGATGAGGTTGGTCGGGATTTTACCGGGAAATAACGACTTCGGTGAAGTGGAGTTACTTTAAAAGCGAACAAATTTACAATTGGAACCGGATTATTGTTGGATATCCCGGATGTGAATCTCGTTTTAAGGCCGCTTTTTTGCAAATTGGTGCTTGACCGGTCTAGGGTGCTTTGATAAGATAGCTTATGTTGTCAGGGAGTGCTTGAGCGACAAGCGATTGATCGAATATTTCCTGATAAAAAAGCTTGACGATTTCAAAGCCAAGTGATATAGTAATTAAGTTGTCTTGAGGCAACGAGTTAGATCTTTGAAAACTGAACAACGTTTCGACGAATCAAATGTGTAGGGTCTTTGAA
>NZ_JBPCCV010000005.1:0-237851 GCF_053471565.1 Furfurilactobacillus sp. WILCCON 0119 | reverse complement strand
TATGCGGAAGTAGTTCAGTGGTAGAACATCACCTTGCCATGGTGGGGGTCGCGGGTTCGAATCCCGTCTTCCGCTTTGCCAATTCAATGATGCCGGGGTGGCGGAATTGGCAGACGCACAGGACTTAAAATCCTGCGGTCAGTGATGACCGTACCGGTTCGATCCCGGTCCTCGGCACTATTTGCACCCATAGCGCAACTGGATAGAGTGTCTGACTACGAATCAGAAGGTTGTAGGTTCGACTCCTACTGGGTGCATTGCGACTTAGTCGCGAGATTCAAATTGTTTTCGGGAAATAGCTCAGCTTGGTAGAGCACCTGGTTTGGGACCAGGGGGTCGCAGGTTCGAATCCTGTTTTCCCGATTTATAAATAGCTTTTGTAGTTATTTATGATCGCGGTGTAGCTCAGCTGGCTAGAGCGTCCGGTTCATACCCGGGAGGTCGAGGGTTCGATCCCCCCTGCCGCGATTGGTACCGTAGTGAACTTGGACCTTTAGCTCAGTTGGTTAGAGCAAACGGCTCATAACCGTTCGGTCGTAGGTTCGAGTCCTACAAGGTCCACTAATGGTCCACTTGTTTTTATGGAGGATTACCCAAGTCTGGCTGAAGGGAACGGTCTTGAAAACCGTCAGGTGGGCGCAAGTCCACGCAAGAGTTCGAATCTCTTATCCTCCTTTTCTTTTTAATATTATCGCGGGGTGGAGCAGTCTGGTAGCTCGTCGGGCCCATAACCCGAAGGTCGTTGGTTCAAATCCAGCCCCCGCAATTTTGGTCCCATGGTCCAGTTGGTTAGGACGCCTGCCTGTCACGCAGGAGATCACGAGTTCGAGTCTCGTTGGGACCGCTTAAAATGGCTCGGTAGCTCAGTCGGTAGAGCAATGGATTGAAGCTCCATGTGTCGGCAGTTCGATTCTGTCCCGCGCCATAGTAACAACCATGTTTTGCGGGTGTAGTTTAGTGGTAAAACCGCAGCCTTCCAAGCTGCTGTCGCGAGTCCGATTCTCGTCACCCGCTTTCATGGGCGCATAGCTCAGCTGGTTAGAGCGCACGCCTGATAAGCGTGAGGTCGGTGGTTCGAGTCCACTTGTGCCCATTTGGTTTTGGGGAAGTACTCAAGTGGCTGAAGAGGTGCCCCTGCTAAGGGTATAGGTCGCGTAAGCGGCGCGAGAGTTCGAATCTCTCCTTCTCCGTTTTATCAATTAATATTTATCATGACCCCTTGGTCAAGTGGTTTAAGACACCGCCCTTTCACGGCGGTAACATGGGTTCGAATCCCGTAGGGGTCATAAAAATAAAAAGAGGACTCACAATTGTGAGTCCTCTTTTGTTTTGTTCGTAAAATTGCGAATGACGTTTACCAACAAATAACAGTTACGGATGATATGATGGTAATAACTGAAAATGGGGGATTAATAAGCATGCAGCAAGTGGTACAACTAGACGAAAATGAATATGATTTATTTGAAAAAAAGGCGCAACTTGGAACGTATATGCAAACGGTTGAGCAGGCCCATGAATTGAAGGCTCGGGGTGTGCAAACGGCTTATTTGGGGCTTAAAAATGACGATAATCAGCTGATTGCGGGTGCCCTGGTGAGTTGGCGGAAGCTTCGGCTTGGCAGCGCATTTGAAGTCGTTGGTGGCCCGTTAATGGACTATGATAACGAACAGGTTGTGACGGCCATGATGAACGGGTTGAAACAATTTGCTCATGATCATGGTGGCTTAACGTTGCATGTTCAACCGACGTTAGCAGTTCATGAATTAGACAATGATGGTCAAGTACAAGCGACACAGAATCAAACGGCCATCCAGAACCTTAAACAGGCTGGTTTTAAGCACACACCAACGGTTGCAGGCTATTCCACAGCGACCCTGGGATACGAATTTGTTAAACCATTAACGGGTGTATCTGTGGCGACTGTTTTTTCGACCTATGAAAAGGATGCCCAATATGCCCTGAAGAAGACACAGCAGTTTGGTGTCCGGCTTAGAGAAATCGATTACGATGAACTACCACTGTTTCACCAGTATACCAGTGAGACAGCGCAACGGCTTAACTTTGAGGATAAACCGTTGGATTACTACCAAAAGACGTACCGAGCATACGGTGATGACGTTAAGTTTATCTTTGCTGAAATTGACTTCGATGCGTACATTCAAAGTCAAACGGACCGGATCGATGAGCTGACGGGTTTGCTTAACGAACTTGATAAAAAGATTGCGGAAAAAAGTAATAAACATTTGAAGGCCCGTCAGCATGAATATTTAGATCAGGTTAATCAGCACAAAAAACGGATTCATGACGCAGAAACGTTTAAAGCGGAGTATGGCAACGTAGCGGTCTTGTCTGGGGCGATGTTCTTCATTGAGCCACAAGAAATTGGGTACATGTTTAGTTTTACAAATGATCAGTTTAAAAAGTTCTATGCGCCATACATGATTCAAGATCACATGATTCGGCTGGCCATTAAATTAAACATTCCGTTATATAATTTCTACGGCGTTTCTGGGAACTTCGATGGTTCTGATGGCGTGTTGATGTTTAAACAGGGCTTTGGTGGCGTTACGAGAGAGAATATCGGTGTCTTTGATTATTCGGTCCGGCCAGTTGTTGAACGTGCTTACACGCTCATTAAACGTCTCCTGGGTAAGTAAAGGGCAGTTAGCATTCGATCAAGGATCAAATGATTTATCGCAAGTCATGACTAGACTTTAAACGTAGTTGGTGGTATGATTATATAGTTGATTTGAACAGTTGCTGTTCAAGTTGACCAATAATTCTATTATCGCGGGATGGAGCAGTCTGGTAGCTCGTCGGGCCCATAACCCGAAGGTCGTTGGTTCAAATCCAGCTCCCGCAATCATGATAAGTAAGCATTCATCTTAATTGGTGAATGCTTACTTTTTTAATCGCAACTATTTAATGCCATGATGGACTAAAAATGATGACAGAACCAGTGACGTGGGCTCATAATGAAACATAGATTATTGGCGAGAGGATGATACAATGAACGAAATGCAGGCAGGGTGGGCCGGATCGGTTAGTTCAGAAGGACTTCGGCACCAGGAAAGCCAAGGGTTTCATGCGCTGGGAACAAAAATCCAGCTAACCACGTTTGGCATTCCAGTTCCGGGGTTACTTGCCCAGAGCAAGCAGTTAGTGAACCGATTTGAAGATGAGCTAACGGTCAATCGACCAGCATCAGAAGTGATGGCCATTAATCATGCAGCCGGTGATCATCCCGTTCAGGTATCGGGAAGTACCTACACGTTGGTGAAGATGGCCGTGGCGGCGAGTTTAGAAAATAGTGGATTTAACGCCACCATTGGTCCGTTGGTCAAGGCGTGGCACATTGGCTTTGTCGACGCCCACAAGCCCGCAGAGGAAACGTTAGCCCGAGTTCAGCGACTAATTGATCCCCAACAGGTTGTTTTGGATGACGCACTGCAAAGTGTGTTTTTAAAGTCTGCAGGGATGGAGCTGGACCTTGGCGCGATTGCCAAGGGGTACATTGCCGACCGAATTCAAGACCTCTGGCAATCGGCGGGAATTTCCGCGGGGATGATCAACCTGGGCGGGAACTTACTATTTGTTGGGCCAGCACCAACACATGTTGATCAGCGCTGGCGAATCGGGATTCAGGACCCATGGTCGGCGCGGGGCGCCACGTTAGGGCGGGTTGTTCTCCCGGCGTGCTCCGCAGTTACCTCAGGCGTGTATGAACGCCATTTAACGGTTGATGGTCATGATTACCACCATATTTTGGATGGCCGAACCGGCTACCCGTTTGAAACGACGCTTGCCAGTGTAACTGTTTTTAGTCGGCAGTCTGTGATTGGTGAGATCGAGTCAACCCGGCTCTTTTTTGCGGGTGGTGCAGATGAAACGTGGCTGGCAGCGCACCCGGATTGCTACGGGGCTGTGTTCATTGATAAGGACCACCAGCTATCCACCGTGGGATTAACACAACAGGATGAAACGACCTTTGGATTAGCCTAAAACAAGCCATGCGCCCTAATTACACTTAGGACGCATGGCTTGTTGTTTGTTAAGCTTTATCGAGTGAAGTCCGTTTATAAGCCACTTCACGGTAGTTATACTGAGTCTGTTTGTAGAATGGTGTAAAAACACTGAATTCAGGGCTTGAGAGCCAAGCGTGATAATCAGTGACTTGCTCCCAGGATGAGAGTAGTAAATAGTCGCTGGGAGATTTTGTGTTTTCTAGCAACAGGAACGCGCCCAACCCCAGTGGCTGATCCTGATCCAAAAAGTGATCAACACTGGCACGCAAAATTTTTGCGTGATCAGGGTCTAGTTGCAAATTGATGAATGAAAAGAAGTCATGATATTCAGGCCGTGGCCGTTCTGCCAAAACGTTAAAGGAAATTGGGTTTGCAAAACGATTTTCACGATCTGAAACATCAAGCAACATTAACCGTGCGACACCACTGGTCTCGGACAACGCCATCAGTTGGCCGTGAGGACTATCAGCCTGGATTTTTTGAAGGATGGGTTTGGTCCCAAACGTTAACGATACTGAACGTGTCATAATCAATTACCTCCATCAATTACTTTCACCTTAATTATAGTCGACTTCTTAAACCTTGTAAAAAGGGGACGCTTGACGGGGATAAATTTAAGGTTGACCATGTACATTAAAGACAACGTAAGGGGGACAGATAAATGAAATTAACAATCTTGGGTTATTATGGTGGTTATCCTGCAAACGGTGTTGGGACGACGGGGTACTTGCTAGAAAGCGGGGACTATCATTTAATGATTGACGCTGGTAGTGGGACGTTATTAGCACTTCAACGTGTTCTAAGTCCACTCCAACTGGATGCCGTCCTACTAACACATTATCATCATGATCATACGGCCGATGTTGGGGTCCTTCAGTATCAATGGCAATTGGATCAAGGCAAACGGAAGCAGCCGGTGCTCCCAATTTACGGGCATACCGAGGACCCGTTAAACTTTGCCGCACTTACCTGGCCGAATGCGACGGTGGGGCGGCCCTATAATGACCAAACACCATTGACCCTTGGGCCATTTTTGATCACGTTTCTCAAAACTAAACATCCTGTCCCAACGTTTGCCGTTCGAATTGAAGAAACAACGACGGGACGGGTTCTGGCCTTTAGTGCGGATACTGCCGCAATTCCAACGATGGCTGCATTTGTTCAGCACGCGGACTTCCTCATGGTTGATACGAACTTTTTTGCAGATCATGACGGTCCAATGTGGCACATGACGTCGACTCAAGCGGGGGTGTTGGCAAAGCAAGCAACCGCTAAGCAGCTGTTACTGACCCATTTGCCACAAACCGGCCAATTATCCGTTTTACGCGATCAAGCTCAGGACGCAGCAGGCCCGACTGTTTCAGTTGCGTTGGCCTCAGCAAAACAAGAATGGCAAATTTGATTGTGTAAAAGATGATGGACCTGGTGAGTCAATGTGTAAGCGGATTCTCAATAAAAACCAGCTTATAAAAATAAGACGGTAAAAATGATATGAAACGAAATGTGTTTTTGCAATTAAACCAAAATTTGTCGATTTTTAGTAAGTTAATAAACGAATATCAAACATCTGTCTATATTGCAAAACGAATGTACGTTCTACTTATTTAAAAGAAGTCTTTCATTTTTGGATTCAGTGTTGTACAATATATTCATAGGATAATTCGATCTACCCAACTCAAATTAGGCATTAGGGGGACGACAATTTATGAGTAATCCGGTAACATTATACACATCGCCAAGCTGCACTTCTTGCCGGAAGGCACGCGCTTGGTTGATTGAAAATGACATCCCGTTTTCAGAACGGAACATCTTTGCGGAACCACTTTCAACTGATGAGATTAAAACAGTCCTAAGAATGACTGAAGATGGTACTGAAGAAATTATTTCAAAGCGCTCAAAGGTCTTTCAGGACTTAGACATTGATTTAGATGAATTACCAATGAATCAGCTGATTGAATTGATTCATGAAAATCCTGCGCTATTACGGCGGCCCATCATCATGGATGATAAGCGGCTCCAAGTCGGTTACAACGAAGACGAAATTCGGCGGTTCTTGCCACGTGACGTCCGGGCGTTGGAATTGGCTGAAGCACAACGATTAGCAGATTTATAATAAGTTACAAGAATATTTGCAACGAGTCGAATCTATGGGATAATATTCCGTGGATTCGTTTTTTATTGTTCAGCCGAAAAAGTCGGTTGAAATGAGGTGGTTAAACTTTACTTTGCCGCCTAGAAGACTAGAATATGAATAAACATTTAGTCTGGATCTTTTCTGGTGAAAGGGGTGTTTTAAATGGAGATGGAACGCATTAATGAAAATACAATCCGTGTGTTGATCGGTAATGAGGATCTGTCAGCGCGGGGGATTACCGTGCTGGATCTATTGGGAAACCATCAGCAGATTGAACGCTTCTTTTATAGCATTCTGGAAGAGGTTGATGTTGATCACCAATTTCAAGATAATGAAGCGGTGACCTTCCAAGTCCTGCCGAACCGGAATGGCCTGGAACTATTTATTAGTAAAAACGTCGATCCAGATGGTGATGACAACCTTGACTTTGATGATGAAAATGATGATTTGAGTGGGGCGGTCGACTTTGACAGTGCCTCAACGGATCAGGTGTCCGATTTTATCAAGGAGCAGTTGCAATCCCGTGATGCAAGGGACGACGAAGCAGATGAGCGGAAGAGCCAAATTAAAGACGATGATGAGGATGCGGACGATTTGAAGGGGTTTATCAATAATCCAGATATGCCAACGCATGAAGTAGTGTTACGACTAGATGACTTTGAAAACTTGGTGTCCATCGCGCAAACGTTGCGTTTAGAAGGGGCCGTTTCAAATTTATATAAGTATCGTGATCACTACTACCTTGAATTGGTATTCTTTACGGATCAGACAACGCCTGAGATGATTAAAAATGATGTTGCGGTTGCTCTGGAATACGCCAATAAGACCAGTATTACGGGGGATGTGTTGACCGAACATGGTGAACGGGTCATGGAGACGTCAGCATTAGAGTTAGCTCGCCACTACTTTAAGTAATGGTGTAAAAGTGCATAAAAATAAGGCTCCAGAAACCAGGTTATCCCGGTTTCTGGAGCCTTATTTTTATGCCTTAAAGTTCTTCAGTTTGCTGAGGTAAAATGACGCCCCAACGATGGCCACGATTCCGCCGACAAAACCGAGGAGGAGGCTAACACCCCCACCGACGATGAGCAAAATTCCGGGCATTGTTCCAACCCGTGAATCATCACGGTAATAAACGGTGCCGGTAATCCCCAAAGTTAAAATTGCGATTTTCAACAGAGCCAAGATGACGAAGACTGTAACAATGGCAACTGAGTTTTCAGTCATCGCAGTTCCGGCAACGATGGCGAATCCAAATAATAAAATAATGCCGCCAATAAGACCAGTAATCCCACTAGCGGTTGCTAACGATCTTTTTTTCATGCAATGCGTCTCCAAAAAATGACCAGCTTTTAATGTCCTCAGTATTTGGACAAACCACAACACTCAACATGTTAGCATAATGATCACCATTTAACCTAACTTTCGTTCAAAAAGCGGTCGTTTTCGTATGTGACTGATGGAGGAGACATAATGTTAATTGCACAACAACGGGTCACGGGGCGGCTAACTGACGCGAAAGACGCGGGGCACGAGGACCCCTTTATTTGTCCAGCGTGTCATCAATGCGTGGTGCTTCGGAGTGGTCGGATTCGGCAGCCGTATTTTGCCCACCAACGGCGTCAAGCGTGTCACAACTTTAGCGAAGGCGAAACGGACCAACACCTTTTAGGAAAGCGGCAGTTGACACAGTGGTTTCTCGCACAAGGTGGGGTGGTGCAGTTGGAACGACCGTTACAAGCACTTCACCAGCGACCAGATTTACTATTAAACGGGCGGGTTGCAATTGAATTTCAGTGTAGCCCCATTAAACACAGGCACTTGCGTGAGCGAATCAGCGGTTATCAGCAGGGCGGTTACCAACAATTATGGCTACTGGGCCAGCCCTATGCGCCAAGAAAACGTTTGAACTTGGGGAAGGTGGGTCAGTTCCTTTTGTGGCACCCGACACATGGGGCGTGCGTTTTGTATTGGTCAACGACTAAAAATGCGATGGTTGTGTTGAGTGGCATCAAGGTGGCACCGTTTTTACCCGTTTTGTTTCAGGAGAAGCAGTTTCAAACATGGTCGAGTTGGCATGAGTGGTGGCAAAAGCGTGAGGGCGCTTGTGGTGAGACACAGCTTTCAGTTGCGAACAGACGGCGACAACAGCGGGCCATTAGCTGGGGCTTGCACTATCGGCAACCAACCGTCATGGCCTGGCAGGCATTGTGTTACGCGCAACACCAAACGTTGCAAACACTACCGGAATGGGTTTTTGGTGATGAATACGAAACGCCATACTGGCTTAATAGCGTGTTGGCTTGGCGGATACCATTAGTATTATGGTGGCAATTACACCCAACAAGTTCCACCCGGCAACGTGTGACTGCCTGGCAACAGTACGCGGTGCCGAGCTTTCGTTGGTTTCAAAACGTACATTTGGTATCTCGACAAATGAGACAAACGATTAGTGAACAACAATGTGCAACCTTTTTTTGTGCCGAACATGAACAAAGTCTGCTAAAGTAGAAGGCAAGATTCGATAATATGCACCAGAGGAGGAACCAATGGCAGAAATCAAACAATTACCAACCCGTGACGAAGTACCGGAACAGTTGACCTGGGACTTGACCCAGATTTTTGAAACGGATGACGCGTGGCACCGTGCGTACAAAGCGGTGGAACAGGCGTTAACACAGGTTGATCACTATAAGGGGACATTGGGTGCCGGGGCGAACGAGTTATTATCCGGGACGACTTACTTACTCACCGTTTATCATCAACTAGAAAACGTGGATGTGTACGCCTCCCTGAAGCAGGAACAGGACACCAGCGATCAGGCTGCCCAGGCACTGGCTGCACAAGCCGGTGATTTAGCAGCCCGGGCGGCAAGTGCGTTAGCCTGGTTTCGGCCAGAGGTGCTAACGATTCCAGAGGCGACATTAACTGAATGGTTACAAACGCCCCAATTAGCGCCATACCAGCACTTTTTTGCAGACTTAGACCGGGCGCGAACCCACACATTGCCGGCAAACGAAGAAGCACTTTTAGCAGGTGCAAGTGACATTTTTGGCGCATCTGCAAAGACGTTTGGCGTCTTGGATAACGCTGATTTAGTGTTCCCAGTGGTGAAGGATAATGACGGGAATGATGTTCGGCTCAGTCAAGGTGTTTACGGTGTGCTCTTGGAGTCGACCAATCGTTCTGTACGAGAAGCAGCGTTTAAGCAACTGTACGAAGTCTACATGCAGTTTCAAAATACGTTTGCCTCAACGCTGATCAGTAACGTGAAGGGGCACAACTTTGATGCGCGGGTTCACCATTATGAGTCGGCACGGGCCGCAGCGCTAGCCGAAAATAACGTGCCGGAAGCAGCGTATGAAACACTGGTCAATGAAGTTAATGGTCACCTTGATGCATTGCACCGTTACGTGGCGCTTCGAAAACGGCTCTTGAAGTTGGATGAGTTACATTCGTACGACTTATACACGCCGATTACGGGCGCCGCACCGTTGAGTTACACGTATTCTGAGGCGAAGCAAGTGGCCTTAACGGCGCTCAGTGTCTTGGGGCCGGATTATGTGAGTCATGTGGAGGAAGCGTTTGATCAACGGTGGATTGATGTTGTCGAAACCAAGGGCAAACGGAGTGGCGCATTTTCTTCAGGGGTGTACGACACCAATCCCTACATTCTTTTAAACTGGCAGGATAATTTGGAGTCACTGTTCACACTGGTTCATGAAATGGGACACAGTATTCACAGTTATTACACACGCCATAATCAACCGTATCAGTATGGTGATTACGCGATCTTTGTGGCAGAAATAGCCTCAACTACAAATGAAAACTTGTTAACGGATTATCTGTTGGCAACAAATGATGACCCGAAGGTGCGGGCGTACATCCTGAACCACTATTTAGATGGGTTCAAGGGGACCGTCTACCGGCAAACGCAATTTGCTGAATTTGAACACTGGCTGCATCAGGAAGATGCTGCCGGCCATCCGTTAACAGCTAAGGGTCTTTCAGAGCAGTACGGTCAACTGAACCAGACTTATTATGGGGCAGCGTTGACGCCAGATCCAGAAATTGCGAATGAATGGTCGCGGATTCCCCATTTCTATTACAATTATTATGTCTTTCAGTATGCAACAGGGTTCGCGGCAGCAGCCACATTGGCCAGTCGAATCACAAAACAGGAACCAGCCGCACGAACGCGCTACTTGGACTTTTTGAAAGCGGGTAGTGCGCAGTATCCGTTGGACGTTATGAAGACAGCTGGGGTTGATATGACCCAAGCCGATTACCTGACGGACGCCTTTACGGTTTTTGAGGAGCGGTTAAACGAATTTGAACACCTGATGACTCATGAACTGAAGTAGGACAGTAAAGTTAGCGTTACGCTGGTGTTTAAACGTCTTCACAGAACCAATTAAAATAAGTCGCGGATCGTTGCAAGGTTGCAATGATCCGCGACTTTTTGGTTTGGCGGTAACGATTGAGCTGGATTCAGGAGGGGCTAATAAATAAAAATTGGTGATCCATCACTGCTCGACAATGAGCGGTAACAGAGCACCAATAAACTGGGTAATGAAATTTTTGATAATGTGCTATTCAAACGAATTAGGCATTACAGAACGCGAAGGTTAGCCTTATCTGTCATGTGTTCTACCGCCTGAGACAGGCTGGCGATGTTCGTGTTGCTGGCGTGTTCGCTAATTTCGAATAAGGTTTCGTAATCGAATTCGTCCATTAAGAGACCGTAGTCGAAATCATCGACATCGAAAATGACCGTTTCGCCAGGGTGATCAATGTTCATTTCAGAAACAAGATGCTGATCAGACGCGAAGGCCTCTTCTGCCAGTTTGCTATGGCGGTCGTCGTCAAACATTTCAAGGTCGAGTCCCAATGCTTCAGCAACACTGCGACCAAGTGCTTCTGTGTAGACTTCGTGTTGTTCTAGCAAGTGGCCTTGAAGTTGAAGAAAGAATTGCCGGCCGAGGCGTTTGCCCTGAAAGGAGGCAGCCTTGTAGTCCATGATGATTTGATACATTTGTTGTGCCAGTTGGTTGCGCTCGATTGTACCAGGATGCTGTGCATTTAATCGGTGAAAAGTTTCGCTGATCGTCTGTAAGGTAAGCATCGGGACAAACTGAATTTGGAGTTTGCTCTTCGTTTGGGCGGCGACCCGGTTCACTTGCTGTTCACATGTATAACAAGTAGAACCAAGGGGATTAACAAACAGATAAACTTCTAACACGGTCCGACCTCCATAAAATGATGAGTGTAATCTGTTTTTACTGAATTAGCTTACCCGATGATGGTTAAGCAGTCAATGAAAGCGACAGACAACCGGTTGCAATGCCATGGGATGGCATCCGTGTCTCTCGCTCAACTGGAACTATCATGCCCGATTTTTTGCAGAAAGTAAAGTCAAACGTTTTATGAGGTTAACGGGCGGACAATCCCCGTCAGGGCAGTAAATATGGTAAACTATTTTCTGTAAGTTAGAAATCGTTCAGTTGAATTGGCTGAGCGCTCTAACACTGGAGAACATCTATGGGAGGTCATCAGATGATTGAAGACTGGGACCACTTTTTGCTCCCTTATGAACAAGCCGTTGAAGAACTCAAGGTTAAGCTTCGTGGAATTCGGCGACAATATAAGGATGCTGGTCAAGAATCCCCCGTTGAATTTGTGACGGGCCGGGTGAAGCCAGTGGGGAGCATTCAGGAAAAAATGGTGCGTCGTCACGTGGCGGAGGACCGAATCGAGGCCGATATGCAAGACATCGCCGGCCTCCGAATTATGTGTCAATTTGTGGATGATATTTATCAAGTCGTTGACCTGTTACGCCAGCGAACGGACATGACGATTTTAGAAGAACGTGATTACATTTCAAACGTGAAGCCCAGCGGCTATCGTTCTTACCACATTGTAGTTTCGTATCCCGTTCAAATGATGGGCGGCGAAAAGAAAATTTTAGCCGAAATTCAGGTTCGGACGCTTGCCATGAATTTCTGGGCAACGATTGAACATTCGTTAAACTACAAGTATCAGGGTGAATTTCCAAAGGAACTTCAGGAACGGTTGGAACGGGCTGGTGAAGCAGCGTTTCGGTTGGATCAAGAAATGTCAGCCATTCGGGCTGATTTATCGGAGGCGCAACCAGAACCAGCGCCCGAAGAAGAACCAGCGACTGACGGCGATAAACCTGATGAGCACACAGCAACGAAGCCACAAGCGTGAGGAACGGTTGTGCAAAGAGAGTAGAGGTTGCAGATGAAGATTGCAATTTACAGTTATTATCCAAATGATGCAACGCGGGCTGTCATTGAAAAACTGACGGTGGCGTTAAATAAGGCCAATTTAAGCATTGATGATAAAAATCCGGACATTGTGGTTTCGGTCGGCGGTGATGGCACCATGTTATCCGCGTTTCACCATTACCGAGCAATGCTTGCCCACGTTCGGTTTGTCGGGTTACATACGGGACACTTAGGTTTTTACACAGACTGGCGCGATTATGAGATTGACCAACTGGTTTCCAGCTTAACGCATGACAACGGCGAAAGTGTGAGTTATCCACTACTGGATATTAACATCACGTATAAGGGTGAAACACAGCCACGTCAGTTCTTAGCGTTAAACGAAGCAACCGTTAAAAAAGCCGCCAAAACGTTGGTTTGCGATGTTTACATTAAGGATCAGCTTTTTGAACGATTCCGTGGTGATGGCCTGTGTTTTTCAACGCCAACAGGGTCAACTGGCTACAATAAATCCCTGGGTGGGGCCGTTTTACATCCAGAAATTGAGGCCATCCAAATGGCTGAGATTGCGTCCATTAATAACCGGGTCTTCCGGACGTTGGGGGCTTCTTTTGTGATCGGCAAGGATGAATGGGTGACCTTACGCTCTGAGGATGCCGATAACTTTGCCATCACTTGTGACCAATTCCAAACGCCAGAACGGTTGATCAAGGAAATTACGTTTCGTGTTTCTGAGCAGCGCATTTATTTTGCGGAGTATCGGCACACGGCGTTTTGGGAACGCGTTCGTGAATCCTTTATTGGAGACGTTTTATAATGGCGTATCCATTGCAGTTTGAGTGGCGTCATCAGGGGGATGAACCGGTCAAACTGGGGACGTTTTTAAGCGCTCACGGGGTTTCTCACGCCGTTTTGATTCAAATCAAGTTTCATGGTGGAAGCATGCAGATTAACCATGTGCCGGCGTGGAGTGTGGATCTGGTGCAACCACAAGACGTGGTGACCATCACATTACCACCGGAACCGGCTAACGCGGCGGTTGCGATTTCTGACGCCCCGTTAACGATTGTTGCCGAGGATGACAACTTTTTAATTGTGAATAAGCCGGCGGGGGTGGCGTCCGTTCCGGCGCACCATTATGGCAATGACACGATGGTCAACCGAGCAAAGGGCTACTTCATCACACACGGGATGGCCCTCCAGGTGCCCCACATTGTGACCCGATTGGATAAGGGGACCAGCGGCATCGTTTTGTTTGGTAAACATCATATGGCTCATTCGGTGTTGGATAAACAATTGAAGGATCACAGTATGGCCAAAACGTACCTTGCGGTGGTGGCCGGTGTCGGCTTGCCAGCGCACGGTGACATCACCGCGCCAATCTTGCGGGATGAGACGTCGTTTGTTAAACGAACAACGGGGCCCACTGGGCAGAGTGCGCACACCGAATTTTGGGTACTCAATGAGACAGCCCGGTTCACGGTTGTCAAAGTGCGGTTACACACCGGGCGAACGCACCAAATCCGCGTGCATTTTAGCAGTATTGGGCACCCCTTGGTTGGTGACGAGCTGTACGAGGGCCCGTTGGATTGGGGAATCGAGCGGCAGGCGCTTGCCTGCACCGATATTCGTTTCTTTGACCCCTTTGTGGGGCAGGAACAAACGGTGCATGTGGCCCCGGAGCAAGATATTGTTCAATTATTAGCAGCAAGTGAATAAGCAGAATTAAAAAAGGGGATTACAAGACCGCGGGGGTGGACTTGTAATCCTTTTAGTTAAGATTTGTTATGATCCTGAATGAATTTTGGGTGAACGGCTGACCGGGTGTAGATTAGTGCTATACTACCTAATTATTAATTTACAAATAACGTAGAATAAATACAATTATGGCAAGGATGGGTTAATAAATGACAGAACTGATTTGTGATGGCGAAGAACACGTTGATGAAGCGGGAATTGGTCACTATCGCGTTACGACCGAAGAGCTAGGGAGCGGGTACTTTCAGTTTGACCTGACGTCTGATCAAGGAACGGACTCCGTGGTGGCAAAATGTACACTCCCGGATCGACTGGTGACCACGGCGAGCTTATTAGGGCTGGATTGGCAACTCCGCCGGACAAACTAAAACAACAACTCATGTAAAAAGGCTGTTATCCCAGTGAGGATAACAGCCTTTTTACATGATCAACGTGAACGTGGATGACAGTAGGTTACAATTGATCGGTTAGTTAGTAGTCAATAACCTTTGTTCCGTGAAGCGCGTGGACTTGAAGTGTTTCCGCAATGGTAGCTGCGTTTTCAGCCGTAATACCACCGCCTGGAAGAATCGTGATGCGCCCAGCCGCCGCGGTAATCAGCGCCTGAAGGTGATCAAGGTGGTCACTAATGGGCGCGGTCAGTGGTCCTCCGTGTGTCAAGATGCGGTCAAAATCATGATCCACAAGCCAGTCAATGGCGGTTAACTGGTCAGCAGGCGCGAGTTCATCAAACGCCATGTGGAACGTTAGACTCATGCCGCTAGCTGCGGCAATCAACTGTTCCAACGCATCGACATCGAGTTTGTGATCAGGCGTGAGCGCACCAAAGGCAACGCCATCCAGTCCCAATTCTTGCGCGGAAAAGAGGTCTGCTTCCATGATTTTGATTTCGGTATCGTTGTACACGAAGTCACCGCCCCGGGGGCGAATCATGGCCGTGACAGGAACATGGTGTTCACTGGCGTAACGAGCTGTTTCACTCATCACCCCACGACTAACGGTTGTTCCGCCAACGGCTAAGTTATCGTTTAGTTCGATCCGGTTTGCACCAGCAGCGATGGCGGCGGGAACCGTTGTGTAATTTTCGACGGCGACTTCTGAGATAAATTGAACGCTCACAGTAATTCTCCTTTACCTATGTGTAATCGGCAAATGGTTATTCAAACAGGACACAGACACCTTCAGGAACCGCAACGTCTTTTTGCTGGAGCGTGAGCTGACCAGTGGTGGCGTTACGACGATAGAGGGTCGCGTTATCCGTGTTTTGGTTAACCGCAACCACGAACCGTTGGGATGGATCGAGATCGAAATCTCTAGGAAAATCGCCTTCGGTACTGATTTGTTGCCGTAGAGACAGTGTACCATCTTCTAAGACCGCAAACACAGCTAGTGTATTAAAACCACGGTTGCTGACGTAAACAAATTGTCCATCCTGTGAGATCCGAATGGCGGCGGCACCGTTATGGGCCGTCCAGTCAGCTGGAATGGTTGAAACGGTTTGTTCATGGGTGAGGGTGCCAGTGGCGGCATCATAAGCCAATACGGCGATTTGACTACTTAATTCACCAGCTAAATAACACAAGGGTTTTGTTGGGTGGAACACAACGTGACGGGGGCCAAACCCGGGTTCCGTTTGGTAGGTGGAAACAAGCGTTAATTTCCCGGCAGCACTGACATCGTAAATCATGACTTGGTCCAGGCCGAGATCACAAACGATGAGGCGGTTATCTGGTGTCAGGTTGGTGTAGTGCACGTGGGGGCCATCAGCTTGTTCTGGTTTGGGGCCAACGGTGCCTGTGTGCGTAATCACGTCAGCAAGGGCGAGGGAGCCATCTGGTTGAATGGTAAAACTCTTAACGGTCCCCGTGTGGTAATTCCCCTCGTAAACGAGTTGGCGTGCCTCATCAATGGCTTCATAGGCAGCACTGGAACCGTTTGAGAAAACATGGTTCAGCAATGTGGCTGGTGTTGTTGACAGGTCAAACGCTGAGGTGCCGCCCTGACCAGCGGCCGCGTCTTTATCAACAGCGTACAGCTTGTGCGCTTTAGAAAGGGCCAGGTAGGTTGGGCTGTCTGCGTGGGCAACAAGCGTTGGGGCACTCAGTGATTCGGTGTCCGTGTCGAGCGTCATTTCGTAGACCCCGGCGCTTGTCTTCTTTGTGTATGTACCAACAAGAAATTTTTCTAACATAGTGATGATGCCTCCTCGTCTTATTGGTGCCTAGTATAGCATAGTGAAAACGATTACTTAAAGTTTCACAAGCAGATTGTCGTCACCAAATAACGGGGGAAAAAGCCGGAAAATCATGGGCTGGCGGTTGTTTATGCTATACTTGCAAGCAAGAAATTCCGTTCAGGGGAGGACACGTGATGGAACGAAAAAAGGGCGCGACAAAAACGCCACGGTTATTGAGCAGTGCCGGTGCTAAACGGATCCTGATGTATTTAGCAATCATCTTGCTGGCCCTCAGCATTCTCTGGTTGTTTCAGCAGGTGGCATGGTTCTTTAAGCCGGTTCAGCAATTTTTCAGTATTATTGGTGGCCCTGTAATCTTAGCGGGGGTCTTTTATTACCTGCTGAACCCGGTGGTGGACTGGCTAGAACGTGGCCGGTTCCATGTTCGACGAACGTGGTCGATCATTGGGCTCTTCATTATTGTGGGGGCGCTACTTATCTGGGGCGTGGTGAGCGTTATTCCGGTTATTCAGACACAAATTGGTGGTCTCATCCATAATTGGCCCCGGTACTGGCAAAACGTGCTTAACTCCACCACGTCACTGTGGCAAGACCCTAATCTGAAGTGGCTGCGGCACTTGCTGGACCAATACGATACCCAATTGAACAAGAGTCTGAGTGGAGTGGTTAAGAATACAGCCGGTAACACGATCGGCGGGCTGGGCAGCGTGGTGAGTTCTGTGACCACCTGGTTGGTTGCTCTGGTGACCTTCCCATTCATCTTGTGGTACATGTTATTGGAAGGCAGAAAACTACCCCGGGCTGCGGCGCGACTACTGCCCGAACGGTTGCAGGGTTCGTTTTTAACCGTGTTAAAGGAAATCAATGACCAGGTTGCCAATTACATTCGGGGGCAGCTGACGGTGGCGTTCTTTGTCGCCCTGATGTTTTACGTGGGTTACCTCATCATTGGCTTAAAGTTTGCCCTGACACTAGGTATTGTGGCGGGCCTACTAAATTTGATTCCATACCTCGGCTCATTTTTAGCAATGGTGCCGGCTGTTGTGGTTGGTGTGTTTACATCACCGTGGATGTTGGTAGAAGTCTTGATTGTTTTTGCCATTGAGCAGACCATTGAAGGCCGGCTGATTTCACCATTGATCCTTGGTCAGAGCCTGAAAATTCACCCGGTTACAATCATCATTGTGCTGTTAGCGGCGGGAAAAATCTTTGGTGTTTTGGGTGTTATTTTTGGGGTTCCCGGCTATGCCATTTTGAAAGTCATCGGGACACATTGCTATCACTATTGGCGCGAGCACGCGCGGTGGTACCAAGCTGAGGTAACTAGCCCAGCAGCACAGGCCCCACAACCAGAAAACAAGCAAGATTAGCCATAAACGTACCACCGGACTCCAGAAGTGAGTTTGGGGGTACGTTTATTTTTGAAGAATTAGCACAACCATTTAACTGTTTTTCCGGTCGGTCAACACTTCAAATGGTATAATTGATGTTATGAAAAAAATCGACGAGGGCACTCAATTTATAACTGAACATTTGGCACTGTTTCGGTGCCCAACGTGTGGTGACGCTTACGATCATGTGGCCGGTCACACCGTGGTTTGCTCACGCGGCCACAGCCTGGACCTAAACCGAAAGGGCAGTCTGTACTTTTTAAATCACGCGGTGGCGACCGAATATGACGCCTTGATGCTGGCAGCCCGCCGGCGGATGCTGACTGCGGGGCTCTTTGCCCCAATCGTGCAGGAGATCAATGCACAGTTGGCGCCAACCCCCCAACGGATTCTTGACGTTGGTACGGGTGAGGGGACGCCGTTAGCACAGTTGGATCAGCTACGCCAACAACCGGCGGATACATTGATCGGATTTGATATCTCAAAAGATGGCGTGAATCTAGCCACGCAGTTAGCCACCAAAAGTTTCTTTTGCGTGGCAGACTTGGCGAACCTGCCGTTTGCAAACCAGTCGTTTGATGCCGTCATTGAACTGTTTTCGCCGTCAGCGTACCGTGAATTTGAACGGGTTATCCGGCCTGGGGGGCAGATCATTAAGGTGGTGCCAAACGCAAATTACCTTGTGGAATTGCGTCACGCGTTGTATGAAGAAACTGACCCGCAATATCACTATCAAAATGAGCGGGTGGTTGATCTCTTCGAGCAACACTACCCGACGATGACCCGTGAACAAGTGCAGTATCAATTCTCCATTGGTGCCGAGCGGATCGATGACATGCTGGCCATGACACCGTTAAGCTGGGGTACCGATGACGTGCATCGCAAGGCCGCTAAACAGGATCCAGTTGCGGCTGTGACTGTGGATGTTAGCATCCTGTCCGTCACGGTTGGTGCATAGGCGCACAAGCGTTACGTGGTCTCGACCATTGCAGTGGTGTTGCACAAGTGCTACGATGCTTGTGGAATCATTCGGGAGCCAATATCGAAATTTTTTCGTTAGTGACTTTCAGAGTTGGACTTCATTAACGTAGTGCCTCGCTGTATCTTGATACCGAGGTGACTACGTTTTTATTTTCGTTATTACATTTTATTGATTGTAACTAATGCGCTTAAAAGGAGTTTTATCGTGACTAATCACATTGCCTTATTTGAACCATTAATGCCTGCAAATACTGGAAACATTGCCCGGACCTGTGCTGGGACAGATACAGCCCTTCACCTGATCGAACCACTAGGGTTTTCGACAGATGATGCCCACTTAAAACGGGCGGGATTGGATTACTGGGATAAGGTTGCCATTACATACCATAAGAACCTCCAGGCGTTTATGGCGGCCATCCCTGAAGAAGATGAACTGTTTTTAGTGTCGAAATTTGCCAACCAAACGTATGTTGATCCAGATTATTCCAAGCCTGATCACGACTACTGGTTTTTGTTTGGGAAGGAGACAACGGGGTTGCCAGAACCATTTATGCGCCAGCATCCTGATGAAGCCATTCGGATTCCTCAGGATGATTCGCACATTCGGGCACTGAACTTATCCAATTCAGCGGCAATCGTTATTTATGAAGCTGTCCGCCAGCAGGGGTTCAATCAGCTTGACCAAACGTACTGGTACAAAAACGACAAATTAAAGTAACCATGGTAGTCAATGAACAAAGGGGGACGCAGTAACATGCCAGCACGAAAAAAGACCACCCGTAAACGGCCGGCCACTAAGCGCAAGCGTCCGCAAACTAAAAAAGCGACCCGTGAATTTCGGTATACAAAAAACGTTGTCGGGTTTGGGCTCGCGTTGTTATCGCTCATTGCCTGTTTACGACTCGGGGCAGCGGGAACGTTTGTTGCCAACTGTTTTTCAATTTTGGTGGGAAACACAAACCAGGTGCTTGCGGCTGGTTTGGTCCTTGGCGGCCTCATTCTTGGTGTCACGGGGCGGTGGCCGCGACTTCCGCGGCAGCAGGTAACGGGCGCGCTGCTCGTGTACCTCGGGGTGCTCGTTTACGATCACTTACGACTGTTTATGGGGTTGAATTACCACACGAAGTTTATCGCACTGACCTGGGGGTTTTTGGGCGAAAACTTACGGGGTGGCACCCTGAATACGAACGTCGGCGGTGGCATGATTGGCGCGGCGGTCTATGCGCTGTTTGAACACACAGTGGCTAACTTAGGGGCAGCATTGCTGTCCACCGTACTACTGTTTGTTGGGGCAATGTTGCTTCTTAATATTCCGTTCTCAACGGTTGGTCGGGGACTAGTTTGGCTGTGGCGGTTCTTGGCGCGCACCGGTCGCCATGTGGCGATGTGGAGCCGGCACTTCGTTTCTGAAGCGGTGGAGCACACCGTGACACCAGATCAACCAGTCAAACCACAGTCAGAACCGAAAACGACACCTGAACCAGTCGTACAGCCACAACCACCAGTGACAGCACCGGCTCAAAAAGCAACACCGGTTACACAAGCACCACCAATCGCACCAAAAATCACGGTGGCGGCTGATCACACGGACAAGCTTCCGGAGACAGACCCCGAACCGTTTGCAAGTACGTCAGCAGACCTTTCTGATTACCAGTTGCCAACGGCGAGTTTGTTAACAGAAATCCCGCCAACGGATCAAAGCGGTGAATATAACGCGATTGAGGAGAATTCCCGGATTTTACAGGAAACACTCGCGAGTTTTAACGTGGAGGCTGAGGTGAAAAACGTCAGTCTAGGACCGTCAGTCACAAAATATGAACTTCACCCGGCCATTGGGGTCAAGGTCTCCAAAATCGTTAACTTAGCGGATGACCTGGCGCTTGCACTATCAGCGAAGGACATTCGGATCGAAGCGCCAATTCCAGGGAAACCGTTGATCGGAATTGAAGTCCCTAATAAGGAGATTTCCACGGTTTCCTTCCGGGATGTGATTGAACATGCCCCGGCTCACGCCAATAAGGTACTGAATGTGCCACTGGGGCGTGATGTCACCGGGAACATCGTGATGTGTGATTTAACGAAGATGCCGCACTTGTTAATTGCCGGATCAACAGGATCAGGGAAGTCAGTGGCCATCAACGGGATCATTACAAGCTTACTGATGCAGGCGAAGCCAGATCAAGTGAAGTTTATGCTGATCGATCCGAAACGGGTCGAACTGTCCGTTTATAACGACATTCCTCACTTGCTCACGCCGGTGGTCTCGGAACCAAAGCGGGCAGCCAAGGCTCTCCACAAGGTGGTGGCCGAAATGACGCGGCGGTATGAGTTGTTTGCTGATTACGGTGTTCGAAACATCGATGGCTACAACAAACTGGCTGAACATAACAACGGGGGCACCAATGTGGCGCAACCGAAGCTGCCGTATGTGGTGGCGATTGTGGATGAATTGGCTGACTTAATGATGACCGTTTCGTCAGAGGTTGAGGATGCCATCATTCGAATTGCGCAAATGGGCCGGGCCGCTGGGATTCACATGATCCTAGCGACGCAACGCCCATCTGTGGATGTCATCACGGGATTAATCAAAGCAAACGTGCCGTCACGAATTGCGTTTGCTGTTTCCAGTGGGATCGATTCACGCACCATTTTGGACAGTAACGGGGCTGAACGGTTGTTGGGTCGTGGGGACATGCTGTATGAACCCATTGACCAGAACAAACCGACCCGGGTTCAGGGGGAATTTATCTCGGATCAAGATGTGGCGACCGTGGTGTCCTTCATTAAGGAACAACAGACAGCCGAATACGATGACAGTATGACGGTGAGCGATGCGGACTTAGCGGAAACTGCTGATGAAGAACGTGCAGACGATATGGACGAACTGTTTGATGAGGCAGTTGCTTTTGTTCAGGAGCAACAAAAGGCGTCAACATCGCTACTGCAACGACGGTTTCGAATCGGCTATAACCGGGCTGCCCGGATGATTGACGATATGGAGACCAAGGGGATCGTTGGACCAGCTGATGGTTCACGACCGCGCCAGGTGTACCAACAAGAATCGCCGCAGTCACAAGGTTAATTACAAAACCACCTAAAAACCCGTTCGCGTGTCATTTTAGACACGCGAACGGGTTTTTAGGTGGTTGATGAGCAAAATTGGTGCTGATTAAAAGAGATTTAGTGGTTGCAAGGCCGCTAAAATGACCCCACCGAGGGTCAAAATAATCATGAACCAAACAACGACCATCGTTAATTTTTCAAAGCCACTACGCTTTTTCTTACCTTGCATAAATGAACTACTCCTTAAAACTTTTATGCTTCATGTTAACGTGTTCTCCGGTAAAGTACAAGGGAGAAGCGACTAATTCCCAGTTAGAGCCAGTCATGACGCCGCAAAATGTTGGCCGTGAGCAGACAGATGATGACCGTCGCTGCCATCACAAGGGCAAACGCATGGGCAAAGTGCGCAAACGGGAGCGTTACGTTCATGCCGTAAATTCCGGCGATCACCGTTGGAATGGTCATGATCAACGTGACGGAGGTTAACAGTTTCATCACTTCATTTAAATTGTTGGAAACAATGGCAGAAACCATGTTGCTGTACTGGGTGAGGATGTCATTTTGGATGACAGCCATCGACTGAGCCTGGTTAGTTTCAATAATGATTTGGGCCAACAGTTCTTGAAAGTCGGGGCCGTTGAAATAAGCGGGTGCTGTGGAAATTTGGTCTAACACCGGCCGGTTATCGTTTAAAGCGTTGGTGAACGTGATGAGTGACTTTTGCAGCGCCATAATTTGGTACAGTTGGTCGTTACGGGTGGCCGTGGTCAATTCACGTTCCAGGGCTTTTGTTTGGCGTTCGGTGAGGGTGAGCGCATGGACAAAGTCATGGGCAATGTACCAACCAAACCGTAAAATGAAGTCCTGCCGGTCGGCAATTTTAATGGCCGTATCCGTTGGGTTCATGATGAAGCTATGAATGAACGGTGCCGGGTGGGCACTTACGGTGATGACGGCGGTCTCCGTCAAAATGAACGAAAACGGATAGGTGGCAAAGCCAAGGTAGCCCAGGGGCGTTGTTTCATATTGCGGAAATTGGAGGAGCAGGTGGAGCGGCTGCTTCGGTCGGTTGGGATCGATCCCGTCGACCCGCGACTTTTCACGGTCATCCAAAATGGCGCTGATGTAAGTGGCCGGAAAGTGGTAGCGGGCAACAAGTTCATTGATTTCATCTGGCGTGGGTTGGATCACGTTGATCCAACAGTCGGTCGTGGGACCGGCGACGGGGAGCAAATGGCCCGTTGTGTCGTTAACATAGTATTCAATCATGTGGGTATCCTTCTGGTTAACTTATTGTTAACCGCTAAGTGCAATTGATAACATAGAGTGTAGGCGATTGCGTCACTGTTTTCAAACCAGTATACTAACACTGTAAAAAATGACGAGGTGGGTAGTGTGATCAACGAAATTATCATTCAGGTGGCGTGTTTAATTCTGTTAGCCATCATTATGTTTCTCTTGCGGCGGTTAACCCATAAGCACTGGCCAGCGTGGATTCATCCACTGGATGCATTGTTACCGGTGTTGCTCGTGTTAAACGTTTTTTTAATGGGCACGCTTAGTGTTCGCCCACTATTTTTATGGGCGGTTGCCGGCTGGTTTTTGATTGGGATCATTACAGCGTGGCGAATCTTTCAGGGGCGCAAACCCGTTAGCTACCAAAAATGGGCGGTCGTGTACTGGCGCAGTAGTGATCTCTACTGGCTTGCCATGTACATCATCACGGTGATCGTCGTTCTAATGACGCGCAGGTAGTAATGCCAACTGTGTAAAAAAATAAAAATCGCTAAGGTCAGGATACCGTGTGACATCCTGACCTTAGCGATTTTTATTTTGGCGACGTTTGTTGCTGGTAGCTGGGACAGTTTACAAAAATCCCCCACCATTTCCCAAAAACGGGATTAAATGGAAATTAGGCCCGGCCTAACAATGATTGAGAAGCTTTTTTAATCCATTTAAAAAACAATTATTTAACAAAAATAATACAATTTTCTGTTTCACGTGGTAGAGAGTGGGGGATTGTGGTAAGCTTTTTTTCGTAAGCAGTATGGAGACCGTGTAACCACCGTTGAAAACAACATTGGTAAGGGTTTCCTAATGAAGCTAAACAAAATTGGTTGGGGAGGTGAGTCAAACATGTTCATGGGCGAGTTTCAGCATAACGTTGATGACAAAGGGCGACTCATTATTCCCGCCAAATTTCGGAACCAACTGGGCGATAAATTCATGGTGACACGGGGACTTGACGGCTGTTTATTCGGCTACCCTGAAGCCGATTGGAACCAGTTGGTCGAAAAGACTCAGGCATTATCGTTAACTAAACGTGATGCCCGTGCGTTTGCTCGGTTTTTGTTCGCCGGCGCAACTGAATGTGAGTTTGATAAGCAGGGCCGCATCAACATTCCCACGCCATTACGCGAACATGCGAAGTTAGAAAAAGCGTGTGTCATTGTTGGGGTGTCCAACCGGTTTGAAATTTGGGCCGCTGATGAGTGGACTGCATACAATGAAACAACTGCAGATAATATTGATGATATTTCAGAAGCGATGGCAGATTTTGATTTTTAATGGGCTGAATAACTGAGAGGAGGGCGGCATGGCAACATTTAATCACGTGACGGTGTTACTAAACGAAGCAGTGGATGGACTTGCCATCAAACCTGATGGCGTCTATGTCGACTGTACCCTTGGCGGTGGCGGACATTCAGCTAAGATTTTGAGTGCATTGACGACGGGTCACCTATACGCATTTGACCAGGACCAAACGGCACTGGATTACAATAAAGAACATTTGGCCGCGGCAATAGCGGCTGGTACATTGACCCTGATCAAAGCAAACTTTCGTGAATTGACCGCTGCATTGGCGGCCCAGGGCGTGACCCATGTTGATGGTGTCTTGTATGACCTCGGTGTAAGTTCCCCGCAGTTTGATGACGCACAGCGGGGCTTTAGCTACCGGTTGGACGCGCCGCTTGATATGCGGATGAATCAAGACCAGGACTTATCAGCAATGCAGGTGGTTAACGAGTGGGATTACAACCAACTGGTTCGGATTTTTTACCGTTACGGTGAGGAAAAATTTTCCAAGCAGATTGCGCGGCAAATCGAGAAGACCCGGGCAGATCACCCCATCACAACCACGTTGGAACTGGCCGAACTAATTAAAAATGCCATTCCCATGGGGGCCAGACGACATGGTGGGCACCCGGCCAAAAAGACCTTTCAGGCCATTCGGATTGCGGTCAACGATGAATTAGGCGCACTGGAAAGTTCTTTGGAGCAAGCATTGAAGCTCCTAAATCCTGGTGGCCGCGTCAGTTGTATCACCTTCCAGTCATTAGAAGATCGGTTGGTTAAGACCATGTTTAAGGAACAAACGGAGTTGCCAGAGTTGCCGGCTGGGTTGCCGGTGGTTCCGGATGACATGTTACCCCAGTTCCACCTGGTCAATCGAAAACCCATTGAGGCCACAGCAATGGAACTGGCAGATAACCGCCGTTCACATAGTGCAAAGTTGCGGGTCATTGAACGCAACGCGGTGGTTGATTAGGCCACCATTTGAATGATGCAATGACTGTTACACATAAAATTTAAGGAAGAAGTTAAGCTTAATGGCACAGAATTTAGCGCAACCCCAACCAGAAGAACCAAAACGACAAGCCGCACCAGCTGGTCAGTCGGATCACCAACAAAACCCCCGGTTTAAACGATTGCCACTTTCTGGCTTTGAAGTGTTGCTGGGTGCAGTTTGCAGCATTATCGTGGTGTGCTTTGCGATCAACATCATTCATACGCAGATTGCCATTACAGCTTCGCAACGGACGCTTCAGACTACGCAGGCTCAGTTAAGCAAGGTCAACACAAAAAATGCCTCTGCCAACCAAGAAATCAGTGAACTTTCAAGCCGGTCCCGGTTGGATGCGGTCGCTGCTAAAAATGGGTTGACGCTGTCCAGTCAAAACATAAGGAATGTTAGTAAATAATGAAAAAAGATCCGCAACGAATGTCTAGTTTAGGTAACACCCGTCGTAATCGTCAGCATTTTGGTAATACACTGCTGATTGCAATTCTTGCGGTGTTTATCTTGCTGGGCATTCGTTTTGTTTATATTGCCGTGGGTAAGCATGTTCAAAACGTGAGTCTGTCGAAACAGGCACAGGCGCTCTATACGGAGCAGCAGACGGTTCATGCCAAACGGGGAACGATTTATGACGCAGAGGGTAACGCCATTGCGATGGATACAAATACATACACCGTCTATGCGGTCCTGAATAAGGAACAGTTATCGACGACTGGGAAACCAATGTATGTGACGGATAAAGCGAAGGTTGCAAAGACCTTGGGGGCAGCACTGAACGTTGACCAAAAGAAAATCATGGCGACGTTAACGTCGGCAAAAAAGGATACCTTCCAGGTGGAATTTGGTGCCGCCGGGAAGAACCTATCCATTGCCACAAAACGTAAGATCGAGCAGGCCAATCTGAGTGGGATTGAATTTACCACGCAAAGTGCGCGGCTGTATCCAAACGGCATTTTTGCCAGCCACATTATTGGCTACGCGCAACCGGTGGAAGATTCAAACGGGCTCACGGCACTTGTCGGTAAGATGGGAATCGAGCAGCAGCTGAATCAAAAGTTGACCGGTGAAAACGGAATTAAGCAGACAAAGCACGATTCGTCTGGCTATACACTGCCGAATTCACAGCAAAACAAGAAAGCCGTTAAAAACGGGGATAACGTGTACACGACGTTGAGTAGCCCGTTACAAAACCTGCTGGAAAATCAAATGCAGGTTTTATATAACAAACTTCAGCCAAAGAACATGGTGGCCATGATGGTGGACACTAAAACTGGTAAAATCGTGGCCGCAACACAACGGCCCACGTTTAATGCGTCAACGATGGAAGGATTGAACGATCAGTGGAGTGATCTCTTGGTGGAAAATCCGTTTGAACCAGGGTCAACCATGAAGAGTATTTCACTGGCAGCATCCATCGATACCGGGAACTTCAACGGGAATGCAACGTATCAGTCGGGTCGGTACAAAATTGATAACTCAGTCGTTCCGGACTGGAACCCCAATGGGTGGGGAACCATCACGTACTCTAAAGGGTTTGACTTATCCAGTAACGTTGCCATGGCCCATTTGGAGCAACAAATGGGCGCTACCGCATGGCAGAAGTACATCAAGGCGTTTGGGTTCTTAAAGTCGACCAAGAGTGGACTTCCAAACGAAGCAAGTGGAACCATGCAGTTTTCACAGCCGATTGAACAGGCCAACACGGCGTTTGGTCAGGGGATCACGGTGACCCCCATGCAGTTATTGCAGGCGTACACGGCAATTGCGGGTGACGGAACCATGATCAAGCCGTACTACATTGATAAAATTGTTGACCCGAACACCGGGAAAGTTGTCTATAAGGGCAAACGAACCGTGGTGGGGCACCCAATCAGTGCGGCAACCGCTAAGTCGGTCCGCGATCACATGACGGATTATGTGTATAAATCCTACGGGATGGGGCAGGACTTTAAGATCGACGGGTATAAAGTTGCCGCTAAAACTGGGACAGCGCAAGTTGTTGGGAGTAACGGGCAGTACATGGACGGCATGGATTCAACGCTGAACTCCATTATTGGAATGGCACCGGCCAAGAACCCCCGGTACCTGTTGTACGTGACCGTTAACCAACCAAAGCAAGTGCCTGATCAAACCATTACGAAGTGGGAAAGTGACGTGTTCAAACCGGTGATGCAAGAGGCCCTGGAAATGAACCATGACACTGCTAAAACCGGGAAGACAGCGACGGTCAAGGTCCCGTCACTAACGGGGACGGCGGTGAGTGACGCCAGCCAACAGCTAACGGCAAAATCGTTAACGCCGATTGTGATCGGTGATGGTAAAAAGGTCACGGCGCAATCGCCAAAGGGTGGTGACACGAGTCTCACGAACCAACGAATCTTCTTACGGGCAGGTGATAATTTGACCATGACTGACATGAAGGGATGGTCAATGGGGGATGTGTTAGCGTATGCTAAACTAGCCGGGATGTCCGTGACAACTTCAGGCAGTGGCTATGTGACCGAGCAGAACATTGCGGCGGGCCAAACCATTCAACGAAACGCACAGTTAGTGGTGAAATTTAAGTAGCCGGCACCAATCATTTATTATGTGAAAGTAGGGATAGTAGCGTTATGCAACTCAATATTTGGATCTGGTCACTTGTGGTGGCTTTTGCCATTACGGCAATCTTTTTACCCTTTTTAATTCGGTATTTCCGCGCCCACGGTGAGGGCCAAACCATCTGGGAAAAGGGTCTCAGTTGGCACGAAAAAAAGAATGGTACGCCAACGATGGGAGGCCTGATGTTCATTGTGGCCGCCATCGTAACAACGCTTATTGTGGGGCTGGTACAACACCATCTTGATGGCAGTGCCGGAATGCTTATGTTTACCATGATTTTCTATGGGGCGCTGGGCATGTGGGATGACTCCATTAAGGTGTTTAATCGGCAAAACGATGGTCTGAAGGCTCGACAAAAGATGCTTGGGCAAATTATCGGAGCCGTTGTGTTCGTCATTATGTTTGCAATCGCTGGTTTTTCCATGAACCTGCATGTGCCGTTTGTTGGCAATGTGCCGCTTGGCATCGGGTATGGCCTGTTTGCAATCATCTGGCTGATCGGCTTTTCAAATGCGGTCAACTTAACGGACGGCCTGGATGGTTTAGCCACGGGGCTTTCCATCATTGCCTTTCTTGCGTACGGCATCATTGCTCAGCACCAACAGCAATACGGGGTCATGACGTTTTGTTTAGCAACCGTTGGGGCCTTAGCAGCCTTTCTGTTGTGGAACCATAAGCCAGCGCAGATTTTTATGGGGGACATGGGTTCCTTAGCACTGGGTGGGGCCTTAGCAGCCGTTGCCATTTTGTTACACCATGAGTTATCTCTACTATGGGTCGGTGGTGTGTTCGTTACGGAAACGGCCACGGTTATGATTCAGGTGAGCTACTTCCACATCACACACGGAAAGCGGCTCTTTAAAATGACGCCGATCCACCATCAGTTTGAACTGGATGGCTGGGGTGAATGGCGCATTGACCTGACGTTTTGGGCAATTGGTGCCGTGATGGCAATTACCGGCATCTGGGCGATGTGGTAACATATTAATAATGTAAATGATTAACTGTCCGGTTGATTGAATGTGATCAACCGGGTACATATGACTTTTAGCTTTAAAAATTTAAAGAAACGGGTGCACACTGTGAAACAAATAACGACGTATAAAAATCAAAAGGTGTTGGTTTTAGGATTGGCAAAGAGTGGGGCGAATGCCGCGCGCTTACTAAAGAAACTGGGCGCCCTGGTCACGGCAAACGATGCGAAACCGTTTGATGAAAATCCAGAGGCAAAGGCACTCGTTGCTGACGGAATTCGGGTCATTGCAGGAAGTAACCCGGTGTCGTTATTAGAAGAAGACTTTGCCCTTGTGGTGAAAAACCCAGGAATTCCTT
Source organism: Furfurilactobacillus sp. WILCCON 0119 (assembly GCF_053471565.1). Classification (NCBI taxonomy): domain Bacteria; kingdom Bacillati; phylum Bacillota; class Bacilli; order Lactobacillales; family Lactobacillaceae; genus Furfurilactobacillus; species Furfurilactobacillus sp. WILCCON 0119. The sequence continues at coordinate 208,538 of NZ_JBPCCV010000005.1, read as the reverse complement.
ACAGTAATCCGTTGATCAAGGCCGCTCAGGCGCACCACATTCCGGTGATTTCAGAGGTTGAATTGGCTGCTCAGGTAAATGACGCTGAACTCATTGGGGTTACCGGTACAAACGGCAAGACGACGGTCACCACCATGATTACGAACATGTTGAACCAGGATCGCACGGTGGGCGTTGCAAAGTACGCCGGAAATATTGGTGTGCCGGCCAGTCAGGTGGTCCAGACGGTCGGAGAAAAAGATGTTTTGGTGACAGAACTGTCTAGTTTCATGCTGGCAGGGATTCAAACCTTGCACCCGCACATTGCGGTGATCACAAACATTTACACTGCTCACATTGACTGGCATGGAAGTCGTGACGCCTATGTGGCTGCCAAAATGCGGATTACCATGAATCAAACAGCGGATGATTACTTGGTGATGAACTGGGACTTGCCTGAACTACGCGAGTTATCAAAGCAATCACAGGCACAGATCATCAAAGTGTCACGAGAAGGCTTACCTGAGACTGACGCCTATGTGGCTGACGGTCAGTTAATGTGGCGGGGCGAAGCAATTTTGCCGGTTAGCGCGATTAACGTCCCGGGTGAACAAAACGTTGAAAATGCGCTGGTTGCACTGGCTGCCGCCAAGATTGCCGGGCAGACAAGTGAGGCCATTGCCAAAACACTGCGGACATTTGCTGGTGTTCGTCACCGCTTACAGTATGTGATGACGTATGAAGGCCGGGATTTTTATAACGATTCCAAGGCGACGGACATTGAAGCAACCCAAATGGCCCTTCGTGGGTTTAGCCGGCCAATCGTTTTGCTTGCTGGGGGCTTAGACCGCGGGTTTACGTTTGACCGGTTGGTTGACGATTTAAAGGCGCACGTGAAGGGCGTTGTTTTATTCGGGCAGACAAAAGAGTTGTTAGCTGATGCTGCCAAAAAGGCGGGCATTACAAACATTCAGTTTGCTGAAAACGCTCCGGCTGCTGTTCCTGCCGCTTATCAAATGAGTGACGAGGGTGACATTATTCTCCTTTCACCGGCGAACGCCTCATGGGATCAGTTCCCGAACTTTGAGGTGCGCGGGGACGAATACATTAAAGCTGTTGAACAATTGACGGGACAAAAGGAGCAACACGCATGAGATTAATGGTATCTGGTGGTGGCACCGGGGGGCATATTTACCCTGCGTTGGCATTAATTGATGATTTAAAGGCGCACGACAACACGGCTGAATTTTGTTATGTTGGAACGCAACGCGGCCTGGAAAGCAAAATTGTGCCAGCCCGTGGAATCCGGTTTGAGACCATTAAATTACAGGGGTTTTCACGGCAAAAAAACTGGCACGGGTTAACGACAAACATTAGTACCCTCCGGTTATTCATTGAAGGGGTGCGGGAAGCACGCCGAATTATTGCAGATTTTAAACCGGATGTTGTTGTGGGAACCGGTGGTTACGTCAGTTCAGCCGTGTTGTATGCGGCTAGCCGGATGCACATTCCAACGCTAATTCATGAACAAAATTCCGTTGTCGGGGTCACCAATAAGTTTTTGGCACGGTTTGTGGATAAGATTGCCATTGCGTTTGAGGATGCCCGTGATCAATTTCCAGAACAAAAGGTTATCTTCACCGGAAACCCGCGGGCCCAACAAGTGGCCACGATGCACAGTGATTTTCAATGGTCGAGCTACGGGCTGAAGGATGATGTGCCGACCCTGTTGATTTTTGGTGGAAGCCAGGGGGCATTAAAAATTAATGCCGTTAGTGAAAAGGCAATTCCTGAATTTAATCAGCGGCCGTACCAGGTTGTCTTTGTGACTGGGCAGAAGCGTTATGACGATGTGATGGCCCAGTTAGAAGCGGATGGCATTCACCCCGCTGAAAATGTGGTCGTTAAACCGTACATCAGTAACATGCCAGAAGTATTGCCACGGGTAGCCGCCATTGTTGGCCGGGCAGGGGCAACAAGTCTGGCAGAAATTACGGCACTGGGAATTGCGTCCATTTTAATTCCAAGTCCATACGTGACAAACGATCATCAGACAAAGAATGCCAAAAGTTTGGTAAAGGTTGGGGCCGCGGAAATGATCACGGAACCTGAACTAACGGTGGACCGGTTAATGAGTGTTGTGGATCAGTTGATGACAAATGATGCCCAGCGGACACAGATGGCCGCGGCTGCTAAAAAGATGGGCGTACCAGACGCTGCCGACCAGCTGTTAGACGCCGTAACGGCACTTGTTCAATCAAAGTAATCAATTTAAAGTAGGGGACGTTCCCGTCTTTACCATCGATGGGGACGGTTAAGTTCATCAAAGAAGGAAGGCGTTGGCCATCGCAAATCGAATTGGTTCACAAACAGTTCCACCAAAGAAACGGGCACGACTGTTCCGGTCAGGTCGTGGTGCAAGGACAACGCCGAAAATAAAGCCGATTAACGCGACCCCACCAAAGCCGCCACACAGTGATGTCGTTAATCGGCACCGCCGTCATTTGGTGGGAGGCGTTTTCGCCGGATTGTTGTTGTTAGTGGGGCTAATGGGATCACCACTATTAATGGTGCATTCAGTGACCGCTAACCACACTAAAACATTGACCAGTAAGCAAATCATTCAGGCTAGTGGTGTTAAGTCCGGTCAGCCGCTGTGGACAATTTGGCGCCATGATCGGCAACTTGAGGCCACCGCAACCAAGAATAATGACCTTATTCAGCACCTTTCTGTGAAGATTCAAAATGGGTGGACGGTTCAGCTAACGGCAAAAGAGTATCGTCAGGCAGGGTACTTAATGCAGAACAATAAGTATTATGTCGTCATCGAAAATGGGCGAATTTTGAAAACGGCTCAGGATCATCCGGTGGCGGGATCTGGCTACCCCGTTTACGGTGGCTTTAAATCAGACGATACGTTTGCAACGGTGATTAAACAGTATGCTGGTTTATCGGCGGACGTAAAGCGCGGAATTTCACAAATTGATTTATCGCCAACTAAAGAAAATCCGGACCGGTTGCATCTATTTATGAACGATGGCAATGAAGTTTACGCGACAGCAGACACATTTGGCGCTAAAATGAAGTATTATCCGGAGATTGCAGCGTCAATGAACAAAAAAGGTGTCATTAACCTTGAAGTTGGGGCTTATTCGCACCCGTTTAAGGCGGCCAAAAGCTCAACGAGTCAAACAAGCTCAAGTTCATCTGAAAAATCACCGACAACCGCGTCATCAAATGTGGTCCAGAGTCAGGTGACAACGCAATAATTTTCGTGACGATGACGGCAAAAGTCATGAAAAAATTAAATTGTGGGAAATGTTGTTAAAAACGCCGCTCTAGTGCGGTGTTTTTTCAAATCCGGGTGCGTTACTTACCCTAAGTATGGTAAACTTTTAGTAATTGGAATATGGAGTGAACACTCTGTATTATCAACAAAATCAATGAATTGAATGATTAAAACAAAATTATTTTGATGAAGCATAATTTTTAGGAGGTTCCGGTAGATATGGATAATGCGGAAATTTTCGTCGGGTTGGATATTGGGACCACCACAATCAAGGTGATCGTTGCCGAAAATAACAACGGCGAAATGAACGTGATCGGAGCAGGAACACAACCATCACACGGCCTTAGTCGTGGGGTGATCGTTGATATCGATCAGGCCGCAAGCGCCATTCGGAGTGCCATTCAGCAAGCCGAACAAAAGGCCAATGTTCACATCGACTCGATCATCTTAGGAATTCCAGCTAACCAGCTAAAAATTGAACCAACAACTGGGATGGTTGCCGTCGCTGATGGTAACCAAGCACGTGAAATCACAGACCGTGACGTTCAAAACGTGACGAACGCAGCTTTGTTTCAAAGTTTGCCACCTGAACGTGAAATCATCGCACTGGCGCCAGATGAATTTGTTGTGGACGACTTTGATGAAATCAAAGACCCTCGTGGCATGATGGGTGTTCGGTTAGAATTGCACGGAACGATGTACACCGGTCCAAAGACCATCGTTCATAACGCCAAAAAGGCGGTTGAGCAGGCCGGACTCCATGTGGCTGACGTAACCGTCACGCCATTGGCACTTGGTCGAACTGTGCTAAATGATGGTGAACAAGATTTTGGGACTGTCATCATCGATCTCGGTGGTGGTCAGTCTAGTGCAGCGGTCATTCACGATCACAAATTGAAGTATGCCGTTGTGGACCAAGAGGGTGGCGATTTCATTACCAAGGACATTTCCGTGGTATTGAACACCTCAATGGAAAACGCGGAGCGCTTAAAGCGTGATTATGGCTTTGCCATTGCAAGCGCTGCTAGTGAAGAAAATCGCTTTCCAGTGGATGTTGTTGGTCAAAGCGAGCCAGTTCAGGTGACAGAACACTATTTAGCTGAGATCATTGAAGCACGGTTACGGCAGATCTTCGAAACGTTACGCGCCTCACTTGATGAGGTTGCTGCGCTTGAACTCCCTGGTGGGGTCATGCTCACTGGTGGGGTTGCCGCATTACCAGGAATTGTGGAACTTGCCGAATCAGTGTTCGGCGTTCATGTCCACATTTATGTACCTGATCAAATGGGACTGCGCCATCCACAAAACGCAACGGCCTTGGCGTTGATTACGTACAGTGGCTGGCAAACAGAAACGCAGCGGTTGGTAAAGGATGCGTTAATGGGTGAGTTTGTGCCCCAAGCGCCAATTGAACCGGCCGTTGATCGGCAAGCACAACGCCGTCAGGCCGCTAGTGCTGCCGCACCAACAGCACGTCAACAATCAACAAACAACAGTCAATCAAGTGACACCGCAGAAGTTAAGAAGGACCGGACGAGTAGCGTTCGTAATTTCTTCCGCAACTTCTTCGATTAAGTTATTGGAGGAACCATAACATGGAAAACGCAACGGATTTCAGCCAACCAGTTGGCGCAAAAATCAAAGTCATCGGTGTCGGTGGTGGGGGTAGCAATGCCGTCAACCGAATGATCGATGAAGGGGTAACCGGAGTTGACTTTATTGTTGCCAACACGGATATTCAGGCATTAGATGCCAGCAACGCAACCACTAAAATCCAATTAGGGCCAAAATTGACCCGTGGATTGGGCGCAGGGTCCAACCCAGAAGTTGGTCAAAAGGCAGCGGAAGAAAGTGAAGATGCAATTGCTGAATCACTATCCGGCGCTGACATGATCTTTGTGACGGCCGGGATGGGTGGTGGAACCGGGAACGGTGCTGCACCAGTTGTTGCGCGGATCGCCAAGGAACAGGGTGCATTAACGGTTGGGGTTGTTACCCGTCCGTTCACGTTTGAAGGACCAAAGCGGGGGCGTTACGCCGCTGAAGGAATTGCCAACTTAAAGAGCAACGTTGACACATTGATCATCATTGCCAATAACCGGTTGTTAGAAATGGTTGATAAGAAGACGCCAATGATGGAAGCCTTCAAAGAAGCCGACAATGTGTTGCGTCAAGGGGTCCAAGGGATCTCTGACTTGATTACATCACCTGGTTACGTTAACTTGGACTTTGCGGATGTGAAGACAGTTATGCAGGACCAAGGAACTGCCCTGATGGGAATCGGCTCTGCTTCTGGTGAAAACCGGACTGGTGATGCCACCAAAGCGGCCATTTCTTCACCACTTTTGGAAGTTTCTATTGATGGTGCCGAACAGGTCTTACTGAACATCACTGGTGGCCCAGACCTGTCCCTGTTTGAAGCCCAAACGGCATCAGACATTGTGGCGCAAGCAGCCACAACGGACGTTAACATTATCTTCGGGACATCAATTGATGAAAACTTAGGTGATGAAGTCCGCGTGACGGTTATTGCGACTGGAATCGACCATAAGAAGGCTAGCCGGTCAGCAAATAACGCTTCAACAGGTGCAACATCAACACGGACACCGTTTGATGAAACACCTGCAAGTGCAGCCCCAACACAAACGGTTACTAACACAGATCCGTTTGGTAACTGGGACATCCGGCAACAACCAACGACCAACAACCGGCCAACAAGCGAGCAACAACAAGCGAACGGTGAGTTTGCGGGCGTTGACAAACCGGACTTTGATGTCTTTAATAACTCTGCGGCCAGCGCACCAACCAGTGAAGCTAGCCAAAGTTCAGATGATGGCTTAGACACGCCAGCGTTCTTCCGGCGGCGTCACCGTCAGGACAAAGACTAGGTAAATTGATAACTTCGAGTCACTCAAGCGTTTGAGTGACTTTATTGTTAGAGGAGATTAACATGGCATTTAGCTTTAGCAACTTCTTTGGCACAGAAGAAATGGATGAGCCAACATCGCAAACACAGTCCATGCCTCGTTCAACTGCCTCAGCTTCAAACATGAACACGAAGCGGACGGCGGCAAAGGTGGTCGACATGGCTGGGCGCAGTGCAGCGCCAACGCACATTGCGCTGTTTGAACCCCGGATTTACTCAGATGTGAAGGGCATCGCTCAGCAGCTGATTGAAAATCAGGCGGTCATCGTTAACTTTGAAAAGTTGGATGATGAGTCAAGTAAACGCATTGTTGATTTTTTAACCGGAACGGTGTTTGCCATTAGTGGTGAAATCAAGCGGGTCGGTGAGACAATTTTCTTGTGCACGCCAAATAACTTTGAAATTTCGGGTGATCTTAGCACCCGGTTTGATCAGAATTCGTCGTTTTAGAACTTACGTAACAACAGTGGTTACGTGTGAAATGGAGTAACTTTCGTTATGGCTGTACTTGGTTTTATTGGGTTTGTCATTAACTCGGCGTTTCAACTGTACATGTTAGCAATTGTGATTTACATTCTCATGTCATGGTTTCCTAACGCCTATGGAACAGCATTTGGTCAATTTTTAACCCGTCTTTGTGAACCTTATCTGCGGATGTTTGATTTCGTCCCACCATTCTTTGGGTTGAGCTTTGGCCCATTGGTTGGGATCATCGTCCTGCAATTGGCGCAACGCGGTGTGCAGTACCTGTTGACATTACTGTAATCTGACCGTTATTCGGTGAGGGAGGTGCGAAGGCATTGGTAGGGCAAGGGAACATTGAACAACACTTTCGTGCCGAAGAAGCCCCGTTTGTTGAAACGGCACAGACATGGATCGCAACCGCGGCCAGTCAGTACCGCCCGTATTTAACGGGCTTCTTAAATCCGCGCCAGCTGTACATCTTGCAAACGTTGATTAATCGGCAAGACGGGTTAGCGGTTCATATGAATGGTGGGTATCCTGGTGCTGAACAGCAACGGGCGTTGATCTTCCCAGATTATTACACCCCCCAAACCGCGGATTTTGAGTTACAATTGTTTGAAATCGTTTATCCAACAAAGTTTGCCGAGCTGCATCACTCACAAATTTTAGGGACCCTGGCTAACCAGGGGATCGACCCCACCATTTTTGGTGACATTGTGACTGATGATGGGGTTTGGCAGGTTGTGGTGGCCCAGAACATGGCCGAGTATTTCAAACTCCAGGTGGACCGGATCGGTAAGATTAAGGTTCATCTTAGTGAACGTGAACTTGGCGACATGGCGCGGCCCCAGATTGATTGGGAGCACATAACTGGGTTAGTGGCGTCACTACGGCTAGACACGGTGGTCGCAGAGGCATTCAATCTGTCTCGAAACCGTGCGAAGGGCATCATTGAAAGTGGTGACGTTCGCTTAAACTGGATGACCAATCAACATGCGGACGCTGACCTTGGCGCAGGGGACATGGTTTCTGTCCGGCACTTTGGTCGGGTTCGGCTAGATGCATTAAATGGTAAAACACGGAAAGATAAACTAAAAATCGACTTGTCAGTTGTCCGTAGTTAACTTATGCTTAAGGATGTATGAAGACGTAAGCAATTTACGGATTTCGTTTCGGATGGAGGAAGTCATTATGGCATTAAGTCCAATGGATATTCACAACAAAGAATTTACACGTAAGGGCCGTAACGGTTACGCAGCCCAAGAGGTCGACGACTTTTTGGATGAAATCATTGCTGGGTACCAACAGGTTCTGAACCAGAACAAAGATTTACAAGATCAACTGGATAAGGCGAACCATAACCTGAGCCAGTATGATGAAATGAAGAACTCGCTGAATCAATCAATCTTGGTGGCCCAAGAAGCAGCCGACAAGGTGAAGCAAGAAGCCAGCGCCCAAGCAGGGAACATCTCCCGTGAAGCCCAACAACAAGCACAAGCGGTTGTTGCTGAAGCACAGGCAAAGGCTGGCCAAATTACGACTGATGCCGCTAACAATGCAACCCGGTTGAACAATGAATCGAACGCATTGCGTGAGGAGACTAAGGTCTTCCAGCAACGGTTAGCAGCAATGTTACAATCACAACTTGATTTGGTGAATGCAGATAACTGGGGTCCACTCTTGGAACCAACCGGGTTAGATAACTATCCTGAACTGCAACAAGCCATCAGCCAGGTTGCACCAAGTCACATGGCAACCTCAACACCAGTTCATTCAAGTGGGGCTGCTGACAGTAACGATGCAGCACCGGCACAATCACAGACTGTGGTGATTTTCCCTGAAAATGATGACCAACAGGACGGGAGTATGAGCCAGGCCCCAACAAACCCAGATTTTAAATAAGCAATGTAGTAATGTGCCCAAAACCAGGGCTCACGGCATGTCCGAACAGCGAACTGATCACGTGGTGAGAGATCAGTCGGCACCATGCGGTGAGTGATCACTTTGGGAAGTGTTTTTCTGAACGCCAGCAATGGTAGTAAGAAAAAGCGGCGCCGTCCGTTATCCGGTCTTAAGGGATCATTTGTTGACTCATCCGCCCAAAGTGACGGGTGGGCAAGAAACGGTCTAAATTTAGGTGGTACCACGAGTGAACTCGTCCTGATGCAGGATGAGTTTTTTTGTGTTCAAAATGGAAATAAGGGAAGGGAGCTCACATAATGCGGATTAAAGAAACATTGAACCTGAACAAAACCGGGTTTCCGATGCGGGGAAATTTACCTGTAACGGAAGCTGAACGGCAAAATGTTTGGGCTGAAAACAAGGTGTACGAGCAGCGACAAAAGTTAAACGAGGGCAAGCCAACGTTTGTTCTTCATGATGGCCCGCCATATGCCAATGGTGACATCCACATCGGTCACGCAATGAACAAGATCAGTAAGGACTTCATCGTTCGTTACAAATCAATGAGTGGCTACCGGTCACCATATGTGCCTGGGTGGGATACTCATGGGTTGCCAACGGAACAAGCCTTAACAAATCAAGGGGTTGACCGTAAAGCGATGTCAACCGCTGAGTTCCGTGAACTATGTAAGCAGTTTGTCCTGAAGGAAATTGATAAGCAACGGACTGGTTTCAAACGGTTAGGGGTCGCTGGTGAATGGGACACGCCATACATCACACTTCAACCAGAATATGAAGCCGCTCAAATTCGGGTCTTTGGTGAATTTGTTAAACGTGGTTACATCTTCCAGGGACAAAAACCCGTTTACTGGTCATGGTCCTCTGAATCTGCTTTGGCGGAAGCCGAAGTGGACTACAAGGACGTTGAAGCACCATCCGCATTCTTTGCTGAACAGGTAAAGGATGGCCACGGTTTGTTAGATGACAACACTTACTTTGTTGTGTGGACAACGACACCATGGACGATTCCCGCTTCTGAGGGGATTACCGTTGACGCTGGCTTTGACTACGCGGTTGTGACCGTTGCTGGCGATGACCGGAAGTTTGTTGTGGCTGAGCAACTCTTAACCGATGTTGCCGCAAAGCTGGACTGGGAAGATGTTCAGACGGTCACAACGCTGAAGGGTGCCCAATTAGAAAACATGACGGCGCACCACCCATACTATGACCGTGACATTCTTGTGATGAACGGGAGTTTCGTAACGTTGGATGCCGGAACTGGTTTGGTTCATACGGCCCCTGGGTTTGGTGAAGATGATTTTAACGTCGGAAGCAAGTACGGACTCCCAATCTTGTCACCAGTTGATGAACAGGGGCGGATGACCGAAGAAGCCCCTGGTTTTGAAGGGGTCTTCTATGAGGATGCCAACAAGATCAGTCTGGATAAACTGAAGGAAAATAACCTGTTATTGAAGTACATGCCATACACGCATAGTTATCCGTTTGACTGGCGGACCAAAAAGCCAATCATCTTCCGGGCAACGCCGCAATGGTTTGCCAGTGTGTCTTCATTCCGTCAACAGATCTTGGATGCGTTAGCAGACGTTAAGTTCTACCCTGATTGGGGGAAACGGCGTTTGTACAACATGATCAAAGATCGTGGTGACTGGGTCATTTCACGGCAACGGGCCTGGGGTGTACCGCTCCCAATCTTCTATGCAGAAGATGGCACGCCGATCATGACGGAAGAAACAATTAACCATGTGGCTGATCTCTTTGCTGAACATGGCTCAAACTACTGGTTTGAACATAACGCCGAGGAATTGCTGCCAGAAGGGTTCACTTCAGAACATTCACCAAATGGCACGTTTACCAAAGAAACGGACATCATGGATGTTTGGTTCGATTCTGGTTCAAGTCATCAGGCTGTTTTGGCTGCTCGTGATGAACTGACATACCCTGCTGACCTGTACCTTGAAGGCTCAGATCAGTACCGTGGGTGGTTTAACTCAAGTTTGATCACTTCCGTTGCAATCTCTGGTCACGCGCCATACAAGGCGGTTATGAGCCAAGGGTTTACGTTGGATAAAGACGGAAAGAAGATGAGTAAGTCCATCGGGAACACAATTTCACCCGATGACATCATCAAGCAGATGGGGGCAGAAATTCTCCGGTTATGGGTTGCTTCCATTGATTCATCTGCCGACGTTCGTGTTTCCATGGAAAGTTTCACCCAAATCTCTGAAAGTTACCGGAAATTGCGGAATACAATGCGGTTCATGTTAGCAAACGTCACGGATTTCGATCCTAAAGAAAATGGCGTTGCGTATGCTAATTTGGCTGGTGCAGACCGGTACATGTTAAGCCGGTTGAACAAACTGGTTGAACAAATTCGGGCCGACTACGATGCGTACAACTTTATTGACGTTTCGAAGGCACTTTTGAGTTTCATCACGAATGATCTGTCCGCTTTCTACCTGGACTTTGCAAAGGACATTTTGTACATTGATGCCGCAAATTCAAAGACCCGGCGGAGCATGCAAACGGTGTTGTACCAAGTGATCGCACGGATCACTAAGTTAATGACGCCAATGCTGCCTCATACGGCTGAAGAAATCTGGCCGTTCCTTCATGAAGATGTTGCGTACGCGCAGTTATCAGAAATGCCTGAGATCGAACCAGAATGGCAGGATGAGACGTTAATTGCACAGTGGGCTGACTTTATGCAGATCCGGTCAAACGTGCTTAAATCATTGGAAGAAGCCCGTGACGAGAAGCTGATCGGTCGCCCAATGGAAGCAGCTGTTGACCTGTACGTTAGTGATCACTACGCGAATGTTCTGAACACGTTGAACAGTGATGTGGCGCAAGTATTGATCGTGTCGCAACTTCATGTTCATCCGTTGGAAGAAGCACCACAAGAAGCCGCTCATTATGATGATGTTGCGGTGGTGGTTGCCCACGCCGAAGGGGATGTTTGTCAACGTTGTCGCATGATCAAAACTGATGTTGGTAGTGACGACGCCTACCCAATGTTATGTGCGCGTTGTGCCCACATTGTGCGGACTGAATTTCCAGAATCTGTTACCGATGGGTTAGAAAAGTAACCATTCAGGAATAAACCTTGCTTAGTTAAAAGCCGTCTTCCAGTTATTGGAAGGCGGCTTTTAATTGCACTTGAGACGATTGCGGTTGAGAACACAAAAAAACCGTCTGACTGGTTAGGTTCAGACGGTTGACGATCTAATGCTTAACGGGCTAAGTCCGTTCGGCGTTGGTCCACAAATGTTTTTGCAAAAGACGTTAAGTCAATTTCAAAAAAATCTGCAATGAAGAATAAATTGCCTGTTGAAACGTTTGTGCCGTTTTCATAACGAGACAACATTCCAGCTGAAAGGTTCAATCCATAACGTTCGTTCAACGTTGCAGCCAACTGTCTTAACGTCATGTTGCGGTTAAGGCGTTGTTCCTTCAATAAAACTCCTAACAAGTTAGCCACCTCCAAGGGGGTAATTTCAAAAGGTTGTCTGAAAATTTGAGTAATTCATGACAAAGAAATTATACAGGGCTGGCAGAAAAACGCAACCGGGCCGCTGTTCAGCCGGATTCATCCACAAACTTTCACAAATAAATCATGCACCTACAAAGACTGTTAAATCACAGAATATTCAATGTTCTGCATGATTTTTAAGAAACCTTATTGTAAAAATAAAATTAAATAATATTGCGATGAGATCGCGGTTTTACCACCTTTTTAGTCACTTTTCTAAAAAATGTATTAAAAAATCAATTGGGGAACGTTAAGATTCGCTCAGTCAGCGGGCAGAACTGGAAAAAATGCTGAATGTTTCATATACTTAGACAAAAGTCTAAACATGAAAGAAGAGTAACCATGGCGAAATTAGCGGATGGCCGTGAACACGGTGTTGTTAAAACGTTTGATCAAGAAAAGGGGTTTGGCTTCATTGCCGTTATGGGTAACCCAGATGTTTTTGTTCATTTTTCGGCAATCGAGGGCAGCGGCTTTAAATCATTAACGGTTGGCGATGAAGTCGATTTTGTCGTTGTTGAAGGGGTTCGTGGCCCGCAAGCCGCGAAGGTAACCAAACGCGGTGAAGGGACGGACGCACAATGAACTTTGAAGAAAAAGTGACAGCAGTAAGCCCCAAGTACCACGGCGCCATCATTGATGTTGAAAATCAAACCGTTGCGTTACCCGATGGCCGGATTGCGCACCGCGATGTGGTTCACCATGCAGACGCGGTGGCAATGTTGGCCATTACAGAAGACGGCAAGGCCATCTTTGAAGAACAGTGGCGGGCCCCCATCGGGAAGACCACGTTGGAAGTCCCAGCAGGGAAACTGGATGATCGTGACGCCGATAACGCGAAAGAGGCCGCAATTCGTGAGTTAAACGAAGAAACGCGGTATGTAGCAACCGAAATTCATAAAATCGCTGGTTTTTACACCTCGGTTGGGTTTACGGATGAATACATGACGTTATACATGGTGACGGGGTTGAAGCCTGTCGCCGACGCGTTGCCACAGGATGCAGATGAAAATATCGTCCTGCACGAATACACACTGGCTGAAGCCAAACAATTGTTGGCTGACGGAAAGCTTGATGATCAAAAGACCGTGATGGCCGTTTATTACTGGCAGTTATTTGATGCCGGGTTAGTGACGTTTGAAGATTAGACTGTCCTAACCGATGCGAAGCGAAAGATTGATTGAGGGAACAAGATGAACGATGATCAACAACCTGGGTCTGAGCCCAATTTAACGCGTGAACAGTACCGAAAACGTGGTAGTGAACAGGCCACAGCGCAACCAGAACCTTCAACGAGTGCGGCAGCTGAGCCGTCAAGACGGGCAACACAAAAACGTCGGGGATGGCAGTGGCCAACCTGGTTACGGCGCCGGTCACAAAAAAATGAAACGACGGAACCCGTCACGCCCACTGTGGATCCCAATCAGCCGGAAAGCCGGGTTAAACCGGACGGCAAGCTGACTGGTGAAGAGAAAAGTCAACGGCTGGCACGGCGACTGAACGTTGTAATCATTACGTTAGTGGCCCTGATTGCAGTGGTCTACGTCATTTTGCGGTTTATCGGCTAGGGCGATTGCAGCACATTAATAAAAGTAAACGTTAGGGGATCATGATGAAATTTGGAATTTTATGTGCCATGGAAGAAGAAATCAAGGAATTAACGGCCCAACTGGCTGACGAACAAATTGTGACGGTTGGAAACATTGATTTCTTTACCGGAACCATTAGTGGGCAAGACGTTGTGCTGGTTCAATCAGGAATCGGTAAGGTTGAGGCCGGTTTAACTACCGCATTGTTAATTACAAACTTTGCAGTCGACGTTGTGATCAACAGTGGTTCTGCCGGTGGAATCGGTGAGGGCTTGAACGTGGGTGATGTGGTCATTGCTGACGAAACAGCCTACTGGGATGTTGACGCCACCGCCTTTAACTACGTTTATGGGCAACTTCCACAACAACCAGCACGGTTTGCGGCCTCGAATAAATGGGCAGAAGCCATCACACAGGCGGCGGACGCCACGGGCCTCGCTGTTAAACGGGGGCTGATCGTGACGGGGGATTCATTTGTTGCCAGTGACACCACGACGGCAATGATCAAGTCACATTTCCCAACGGCGCTAAGCTGTGAAATGGAAGGGGCTGCGGTTGGTCAGGTGGCCCACCAGTTCAACGTGCCATATCTAGTGATCCGTGCGATGAGCGATACAGGAAACGGTGACGCTGGTGTGTCATTCGATGAGTTTATTATTGAAGCCGGTCAGCGGTCAGCAAACATGTTGTTAAACTTCTTTGCTAACCAAGCAACCGCATAAGTAGTGATAAGGTGAGGAGGCAGATTCGTGCAACCGATTTATTTAGATAATGCTGCCACAACGCCAATGAGTGACGAAGTGGTTGCAACGATGATGGACCAAATGCAGCATGATTTTGGTAACGCAAGTTCCGTTCATGCGTTTGGTCGAAAGGCGCGGGCCGTTCTTGATGACGCGCGGCACGTTATTGCAACAAGTATTAAGGCGAATGATGATGAAATCGTCTTTACAGCTGGTGGAACGGAAAGCAACAATACGGTGTGGATGCAAACAGCCACCGCGAGAAAAGCACTTGGTCGGCGGATCATCACCACCGCCATTGAACATGAGTCCGTGATGAAAACGGCCAAGTGGCTGGGTGAAAATGGCTTTGACATTGTGTACTTGCCCGTTAACGAGGCCGGGGAGATCAGTTTGACCGACCTCAAGTCAGCCTTAACTGATGACACCATTTTGGTCTCCATCATGACGGGAAACAATGAAGTAGGGTCTGTAATGCCCATTCACGAAATTGGGGAACTGTTAAAGGATCATCAGGCATGGTTCCATACGGATGCCGTGCAGGCCTATGGGTTATTGGACATTGATGTAAACCGTGATCACATTGACATGTTATCCACGTCTGCGCACAAAATTAACGGTCCGAAGCAAATGGGCTTTTTGTATCGTCGAGATGGCATTAAGTTCCCAAGCTTCATGAAGGGCGGAGACCAGGAAGATAAGCGGCGGGCAGGCACGGAGAACATTCCAGCCATCGCTGGTTTTGCAACGGCCGTAACGGCGTTGACACCGGATGAAAAGGCTGCCCGTCAGGCCAAGTATGCTGGTTTCAAACAGGCCGTGATCGATGGACTGACGGATGCCGGTGTGATGTTTGAAGTCAACGGCAGTCTCAAATCCGATAATTTACAGCACGTTTTGAATCTGTGGATCAAGGGCGTAGAAAATGACGTCTTGTTGACAAACCTGGACCTGGCCGGGGTTGCGGTGTCCGCTGGGTCCGCATGTACGGCTGGCTCATTAGACCCAAGTCACGTTCTGGTCGCCATGTTTGGTGAAGGGTCACCGCGCATTATGCAGTCCATTCGCCTCAGTTTTGGCCGGTATACGACCACAGACGATATTGACGGCTTTGTTCACGCACTAACTGAAGTGGCAGCACGGTTACAACCACAGGCTGTCGGAAAGAAGGAAAACTAATGGCATTTGGAAAAACAGTAACGGTTACGGGAGATTCAACAACGTACGGATTAAGCGATCAAATTAAAAAATACACGCTGCGCGACCTTGGATTCACACAGACAAATGCGGGTGGTTTTAGTTTAGAACGGCCGTTGGACCCAGCTGCTGGCGTGGCGGATTCAATTAAACTTCGTGTGCTAATTGGGAAAAACCTTGATGTGTTTAAAATGAGCACAGTTAATCCTAGTGGGACCGGTAATGTTAACATCTTTACCAACGCGAACCACGATGTGTTGGTGGAACAATATGGTTATCAAGTGGCAAATTTGGTGGAACGAAACGTCTTAACACCTGTTGAAAAGTAGCCATCATTAAACCGCCTGGGCGGTCACGGAAGCGTGACATCGTCTAGGCGGTTTTTGTTCCCGTGAGTCAGCACTTGAAAATGGTAAGTGTCACCTGTTATACTTATTCTCACTGATAATAACGACCTTCAAATCGTTGATTCTCAGAATCTAATTGAAATGATGGTGATACCATGACTGATCAAGCAGTTGATCATTCCAAGACCCGTGTTGTCGTCGGCATGAGTGGTGGGGTAGACTCGTCAGTAACGGCGCTCTTGCTCAAGCAGCAGGGCTACGATGTGGTTGGTGTGTTCATGAAAAATTGGGACGACACCGACGATAATGGCGTTTGTACGGCGACAGAAGATTATAAGGACGTTGCAAAGGTTGCCAACAAGATTGGCATTCCTTACTACTCCGTGAACTTCGAAAAGGAATACTGGGACCGTGTGTTCACGTATTTCTTGGACGAGTACAAAAAGGGGCGGACACCGAACCCTGACGTGGTCTGCAACAAGGAGATCAAGTTTAAGGCCTTTCTGGACTATGCGTTGGAACTTGGTGCCGACTATATCGCAACGGGGCACTACGCCCGTGTGACACACGATGAAGACGGGCATAGTCACTTGCTTCGTGGTGAGGACAGCAACAAGGACCAGACGTACTTTTTGAGTCAGCTTTCATCTGACCAGTTGGACCGGGTTATGTTCCCACTGGGTGAGATCGAGAAGCCGCAGGTTCGGGAGCTGGCCGAGGAGGCTGGGCTTGCTACCGCTGAAAAGAAGGATTCCGTTGGGATCTGTTTCATTGGTGAGAAGAACTGGAAGGGCTTTTTAAACCAGTACCTGCCAGCGCAAGAAGGCCAGATGTTGACGCTCGATGGTGAAGTCAAGGGAACCCATTACGGGTTAATGAACTACACCATCGGTCAGCGAAAGGGGCTGGGCATTGGTGGTCAAAAGGAAGGCGACGAGCCGTGGTTTGTTATTGGCAAGGACCTCAGCAAGAACGTTTTGTATGTGGGTCAGGGCTTTGACAATCCGCACTTGTTGGCAACCAGCTTATCCGCCTCTGACCTGAACTGGGTCAATGAAAGTGATGAAAATGACTTCCACGTTACGGCCAAGTTCCGGTATCGCCAAAAGGATACCGGTGTGACGGTTCACCTAAACGAGGACCGCACGGTGGCCACCGTGACGTTTGACCAACCTGTTCGTGCCATTACACCGGGCCAAGCCGTGGTGTTCTATGATGGTGAAGAGTGTCTTGGGAGTGGCATCATTGATGCTGCCTTTAACGAAACGAAGACACTTCAGTACGTTTAAGCGTTAACGTAAATCAACTAACACAGCGGGCGTCTTGACGAATCAGTCAGGGCGCCCGTTTCATTATGATGGAAAGCACGGTTGGCTTTTATTTAAGCGGTAAAAATGCCATAATGAAAACACATTATTTTTAATTAGGGTGGCAAAACTGTGACCAAATTATACTTTATTCGTCATGGTAAGACGGAATGGAATTTATCAGGGCGGTACCAGGGGGCTAATGGTGATTCCCCATTATTGCCCAGTAGTTACGAGGAAATTGAACGGCTGGCAGATTATTTGCGGGATGTCCCGTTTGTTCACGCCTATGCCAGTCCAATTAAACGTGCACGGGTAACGGCCATGCGGCTGTTGCAAGGCTTGAAGCAACATCCAGACCTAACGCTGGCCTCTGGACTACAGGAATTTAACCTTGGTAAAATGGAAGGCATGACGTTTACAGACGTAAAAGAGCAATTTCCCAAGGCGTATGATGGGTTTCGGTACCACGCGGACCAGTATGATCCGGCAGAAATCAACGGAGAATCCTTTGCTGACGTGATTGCGAGAATGACACCCGTTATCCGGCAGGCGGCCGCCGTTCACCCAAATGAAACGGATAATTTATTGTTTGTGTCACATGGTGCTGCGTTAAACGCCGGGATCAATGGGTTACTTAATGTGCCCCTGGCGGAGATGCGCGCCAAGGGTGGGCTGGCAAACACCAGTACCACCATTTTGGAAACAACGGATGGTGGCCAGTCGTTTACGTTAATTGACCGCAACATTACGAGTTATTTAAATGAACAGGCGAGTGCCACTAACACCATCTAGGCGAACACGTGGACACGACAAGTGGGAGCAAGACAATGAGTGATCACAAAAAGCAGACAAAAAAAGTGACTGAACACCATATGACGGAGCCAGCCCAAACGGCGGCTGCCAATGCCGCGGTAACCAAGCTCATTAAGCAGATTGATGAAGCACCACAAAATTATCATTTGAGTTATGAGTTGGCGACGGTTTTGTTAGAGATGCAGGATTATGAGCAGGCCGAAGAGTTGCTGTTAAAGACCCGGAGTTTATTCCCGGATGATGAAGCGGCAATCGCCTTACTTACGTATGGGCTAGGAAACGTTTATTACCAGGCGGCCCTTTATGATAAAGCGGCGGCCGCGTTTGGCGCGGTAACAGACAAAACGTTGCAGGTCGAGGCCTACCAAATGTTGGCGCAAACGTACATGCAGCAGAATGACTATCAAAAGGCGTTTGCATTTGCTTTGACAGTTCACGACGCTAAGCGCCAGGACAAAACGGTTAATGCGATGCTTGGTGACATCCTGCTAGCCATGGGAAACTTTAACCAGGCGGCCGATTTTTACGATCAGTCACTTGCCAGTGACCCTAAAAATGGCCCGGTCAACTTTAGCCGCGCGTTGACCGCAATGGTGCTTGATCAAGACCCTGATAGGTTTATGGCGGCTGCCACAGCAGCCGATCCACAATTCGTGGCGGATGGGCAGCAGCGAATCGATGACATCGTGACACTGATCAACGATCGGAAGCAACAAACACATTAGATGAATGAAGGGGGTGACCATGATGTCAGAAAACATCGGTCTTTTTGACGATTCAGAATTCAAACCGGATTATGTGGTGGGCAAAGTGGCCACCATTTTTTTTAGTAGCAGTGACTCGTTTTACAAGGTTTTGCTTGTTCACGTTAATGAGACCACGTTGGACTGGGTGGAAGATGAAATCGTGGTAACGGGGTCCTTTGGGGATGTTAACGAAGAGGGCACGTACCGCTTTTTTGGAAAAATCGTGGATCACCCAAAGTACGGGAAGCAATTTGCGGCTAGCAATTATGAAAATGAAACACCAACGTCAAAGACGGGGCTCATCAAATACCTTTCAAGTGACATCTTTCCGGGACTCGGGAAGAAGACGGCAGAACGAATCGTCGAGACGGTGGGATTAGATGTTATTGATAAAGTGGCCCAGGATCCCACTGTTTTAAACGGGATCGGGTTGAAAAAGTCCGTTCAGGATCATTTGGTTGAGGTCTTAAGTGAAAACCACGGGACGGAACAAATCATTATTGGGTTGAACGGATTTGGTTTTGGGAGCCAACTGGCGGCCAGCATTTACGACAAGTATAAGCGGGACACGTTGAACATTCTCCATGACAACCCGTATAAGCTGGTTGAAGACATTAACGGGGTTAGCTTTAAACGGGCGGACCAGGTCGCTGAACAGATGGGTTTTGACGCTGACGCGCCGGGCCGACTTCGCGCCGCACTGGTCGAGACCCTTAATGAACTGTGTTTTTCATCTGGGGATACTTATGCGCAGTTGCAACCCCTCATGACGGGCGCCACCCGGCTGTTAGAATCGGCGCGAAACGTCAGGATCGCCCCCGATGCGCTCGCTGATCAAATGCTAGCCTTGGCAAAGGATCAAATCATTGTTGGTAACGGGCAACTTGTTTATCCCAAAAGTATGTATGATACAGAATGGGAGAGCGCTGAACATTTGATGCGGTTGCAAGAGAACCGGAAAAAGCCGGTAACACAGGATGTGGATTTAGATCATGAAATTCGCTGGGTGGAACGCCAGCTGAGTATTGATTATGATGATGCGCAAAAAGCGGCCCTGAAAGCAGCCATTACATCGCCAGTTTACCTGTTGACGGGTGGCCCTGGAACCGGGAAGACGACCATTATTAACGGGATTGTCGCGTTGTTTGCCCGCATTCACGAGGTGTCCTTAGATGTCAACGAGTATGAAGCAGGCACCTTTCCTATTTTACTGGCAGCCCCCACAGGGCGTGCTGCCAAACGGATGAGTGAGGTGACCGATCTGCCGGCCGGAACGATTCACCGGTTGCTGGGATTGACCGGGCGAGAAGATGAGGACAGTCAGGAATCTGGTAAGGATCTGGAGGGCGGGCTGTTGATCGTTGACGAAATGTCAATGGTCGATACGTTCTTGTTTAAGACCCTGATTGCGGCGGTTCCAAATCACATGCAAGTGATTCTCGTCGGAGATCGTGATCAATTGCCATCAGTTGGCCCGGGGCAAATTTTTGCCGACCTGCTGGATTCACAGTGTTTGCCATTCATGGAACTTACCCGGATTCACCGACAGGACGATAAGTCATCGATCATTCCGCTGGCCCATGAAATTAAAGAGGGCGGCTTACCGGCGGACTTTACGCAGAATCAAAGTGACCGAAGTTTCTTTGCGGCAAAACCATTTCAGGTTGTGCCCCTGATCAGTCAGGTGGTCGACCGGGCCAAGGCGCGAGGGTTTGCTAAGGCAGACATTCAGGTGCTTGCACCGATGTATCGTGGGGCGGCCGGTATTAACGCACTGAATACGGCCCTTCAGGACGTTTTGAATCCGAAGAAGGGGCCAAAGACCAAGGAACTGGAAGCTCACGGGGAACATTTTCGGATTGGCGATAAGGTGCTCCACCTGGTGAATAGTCCAGAAAACAACGTGTTTAATGGTGACATGGGACAGATTGTCGGAATCGATTTAGCAAGCGACAAGGGGAATGAGGATCACGTCGACCAGCTAACGATTGCGTTTGATCAGACGGAGGTCACGTATGGGCGCCAAAACTTTGATCGGCTAACTTTAGCGTACTGTGTCTCTATTCATAAAGCACAGGGGTCACAATTCAAATTGGTCATTGTTCCCTTAGTGCCACAGTTTCGGCGGATGCTCCAACGAAACTTGTTATACACGGCCGTCACACGGGCACAGCAGTGGCTGATTTTGGTGGGGGATCAACAGTCGTTTGTCCAAGCTGCTGAAAATGCTTCTGCGGTGCGGCACACCACATTGAAAGAACGTCTGAAGACGGTCTTCCACCGTGAAGATGAGAAGCCAGTCACTGCACCAGTGGCGCCATCAGTTGGCGACGCCGAACCTAGTGACGACAAACAACCGGCTGGTGAAATAACACCAGCGCCGGTGATTCATGATGAACCAAGTGTGCCAGCGTTAACGTCGCTCACCACAGCGATGGTTCTTAGTGGTGAGGTGGATCCTATGATCGGCATGGCGGCGCTGACACCAGGCGACTTTGCGTAAGGATTGATTGAGGGGGAGAGGAACATGTCAGAGACACAAACACCGGCCAACGTGGCCGTTCAACAACACTGGCGGCGAAATACGGGACTATTTTTGGCGGCGCAAAACTTCTTTTTATTTGGGTCGTCCTCCGTTTTCTTCGCCATTTTATGGTACATTGCGTTAAAAACGTCGTCCGGAACGTGGATGATGCTGGCGACACTGGCCCAGAGCTTGCCACAAATCCTGGTTTCATTGTGGGCTGGCGTGTGGGCCGACCGTTCTAACCGTCGCAACCTATTGATGTGGGCAACCGGAATGGTCACCGTTGTGACGCTTGGAATTGCGCTATTGTTTTACTTCGGGTGGCGGGACCTGTGGCTACTTTTATTGATTGCAGCGGTTCGCTCCATGGGGACAGGAATTGAAATGCCCGTCGGTAACGCCTTACTCCCACAGTTGGCGCCCAAAAATGAATTGACGCGAATGAATGGGTTAAACCAGTTGATCAACGCCGTTCTTTTACTGATTACGCCGATTGTGTCAGGGATTATCTTGGGTCGGTTAGGAATCATCTTTATCTTTGTGATTGACGTTGTAACGGCCGCCGTTGGACTCTTATTACTGGCGTTCATTCGGATTGCACCGGCAGTTTTGGCGGAGCAAAAGGTGACAGCCGGCGCGGTGACCTCGACACTGAAACAAATTCGCGGTGGGTTATCGTTTACGTTTAACCACGCCTTTATGAAACGCTTTATGCTCCTCATTGCCTTAGCGTTTATCATGGTCGCGCCGAGTTCCCAGTTATCTACGTTGTTTGTTAAGCAAACGTTTGGTGGAAAGGTCATGCTGCTGACCCTAAACGAACTGTTATGGACGGCGGGCGCAACCGTTGGTGGCATTTGGATCAGTAGTCATCAACACATCGGTAAAAAGGTGCCGGTGATTGCGATTGCACTAGGAGTCAGCGGGGTTGCCTTCTTCTTCATGGGTGTCCCGGAGCCATTTTATGTATATCTGGTCTTTATGTTTATCAGCGGAATCGCCATGCCAATTATTCAGGCAACCAGTAACATCTTAATTCAGGAAACGGTGGCCCCAAACATGATGGGGCGGGTGTTCTCTATTTACCAAATTGTATCAACCGGGATTTATCCAGTGGCGATGCTCTTCTTTGGCCCACTGGCAGACGTCGTGGCCATCAAATGGATCTTTATGGCTTCAGGTCTTGCATTAGTGGGGGTTGCCTGGTGGTTTAACGGGGCGTTAGCGCACCGTGAACAGGATGAAACAGTTGGAACTGATTAAAAATCAGCATGATAGCGCTCCCGTGGTTGCTTTAGGGCTTGTCATTACGTGAGCGGCTTGCGATAATAGTGGTATTCAAATGAACGGACTGTAACGAGGCGCCCAGCGTCAAGCAAGGCAGCCATCATCCCACAACGAGTGGGTAAATTATTGATTTAAGAACACGGAGGCAATCATGAAGGATCAACATACGAGCGGCAACATTAAGCTGTTTTCGTTAAACACTAACCGGCCACTGGCTGAAAAAATCGCAGCGGCCATTGACATTCCGCTGAGTCCCACCACGATTAGCACGTTTGCCGATGGCGAAATTGCCATCAGCATTGATGAAAGTGTTCGAGGCGACGAAGTGTACGTCATTCAGTCTGTTAGTGATCCCGTTAACAGTTCGTTTATGCAAGTGATGATCATGGTTGACGCGTTACGGCGGGCAAGTGCCGGTGAAATCAACGTGGTTCTTCCATACTATGGCTATGCTCGGGCTGACCGGAAGGCGCGGTCCCGCGAACCAATCACAGCCAAGTTGGTTGCAAACTTCCTCCAAATCGATGGTGTTGACCGGGTGTTAACGCTTGATCTTCATGCTGATCAGGTGCAAGGGTTCTTCAACATTCCGGTGGATCATTTACTGGGTGCACCACTGTTAGCCAAATACTTCTACACAAATGATCTGTTGGACAATGTGGTCGTGGTGGCACCGGATCATGCGGGTGTTTCACGGGCCCGGAACTTTGCCGAGTTATTAAAGGCACCGATTGCTATTATTGATAACCGGTCGGAGGATGAATTCGATCCTGAACCAGACTCCATTATCGGTGAGGTTGATGGCAAGACGGCCATCATCATTGACGACATGATCGATACGGCAGACCGGATGGCCATTTCAGCAGATGTGTTGAAGGCTGGCGGAGCCAAGGATGTTTATGCCGTGGCAACCCACGCCGTCTTTTCCGGAAATGCAGCAGCAACACTAAATCAATCTCCACTGAAGAAGGTTATTGTGACTGATTCAATTGCTGTTCCTGAGACGAAGGCGTTTGATAAGCTGGAAGTGATTTCGGTGGCTGAATTGATGGGTGAAGCCATCATGCGGATTCATAACAACCAACCCGTGGATGAACTGTTCATCAGTAAGCAAAATCCGGACGTTAAGTTACGGTAATCAGAAGCGTGATTTTTAAAAAGATCGTTTTTCCTATGCATGGAAGAACGATCTTTTTTTAGACCATTAAAACAACAATGGGTGAAAAGCTAAACAGATGAGCGATTAGGCGTTAGCCCAATTCTCCCAACTGCGTGTCAGGACGGTCTCTTAGTCGTGTTCATCCGCAAAATACGGTAGAATAGAAAGCTGTAAACAGGTGAGAGAGGAGTTTTTATATGTATCAAGCAGATGAAACACGTTATAACAACATGCCCGTTCGCCGGGTCGCAGACACAGGGTTTATGCTCCCTGCAGTCAGTTTTGGATTGTGGCGGAACTTAGGGGATCAACAACCCTACGCAAACAGTCGGGAAGTCATGCTGAAGGCGTTTGATAACGGGATTTTTAGTTTTGATAATGCGTCAAACTACGGGCCAAGTAATGGGACCGCGGAAGAAACCTTTGGTCGCGTCTTTGCACAAGACCTAAAACCTTACCGGAACGAATTGGTCATTACAACGAAGGCCGGCTTTCACATGTGGCCTGGCCCGTACGGTGAATTTTCATCACGGAAGACGTTGATGAACGCACTGGAATTATCCTTAACCCGGATGAACTTAGATTATGTCGACGTCTTTTACATGCACCGGTTTGATCCTAACACGTCATTAGAAGAACAGGTTGAAACGTTGGACCTGATGGTTCGGCAAGGAAAGGCGTTATACGTTGGGGTTTCAAACTTCACAGCTGACCAAACGGCCGCCATTACCAAGCTCTTTAAGGAACACCACACGCCATTTGTCGTGAACCAGAGCAGTTACAACATGATTAACCGAAGCGTTGAAGCAGATGGTTTACTCGACGTGTTAAAGGACAATAAGCTCGGCCTCGTTGCGTACGGGCCGCTGGCTGAAGGGTTACTGACGGACCGCTACTTAAAGGGAATCCCTGCTGACATGCCAATTCATTGGAGTAACAAACTGTCACTTGAACAGGGAGCAGATAAGGTCGTTGCAAAGCTGAACGATCTGAACAAGCTTGCTTCTGACCGTGGCCAAACGTTGGCGCAGATGGCATTGGCCTGGCTTTTGCATGATGACGTGGTGACCAGTGTTGTTATTGGGGCCTCCCATGTTGATCATTTGTTAGGTAACCTTCAGGCCGTGAATAATTTGGCCTTTACGGCGGATGAATTGGTCCAGATCGAAAGTATTTTGAACCGCTAACGGGGCCGCTTTATAAAAACATTTATGAGAAAAACGCGGTTAGCCTCATCATTTTCTCAAAAAACTTGTTGACATCGTTTTTTGAGTGCGGTAATCTTTATTTAATTTCAGATGACGATTAAACAATTTGAACAGGAGAGTAGTCGTAGTTGAACTGTCCAGAAAGCCTGCGTATGCTGAGAGCAGGTCAGGGAGACTCCGACGAATATGGCCTGCGATTGGTGTTAGCGAGCCACTAGGTAACTAGTGGTGAGTTAGCAATGACTTGGCGCCCATTACCGCGCACACCGTTACTAAGGAATTCTAGACCCTTTCTTTGTGTCGGTTGATGAGAAGTCAAATGGAAGTTTGACTTGAACTTAGAATGGTAACGCGATGGCTCGCTTCTAATTTTTGATAATTAGAAGCGGGCTTTTTTGTTTTACCAGCCAAATCAGTCGTCATGTGAAGCGTACCGTAAATTATTTAGGTGGCGCAATGCGCCTAACAACATTAAGGGAGAGATGATTATGAATAAAAAAATTCGGCATTTATTATTGGGTGTAGCAACGTTGTTAGCGCTGGTAGTCGTGTTAACGGGGTGTGGCAAATCAAGCAACGAGACGACCGTTAAAGTGGGAATCGTTGGCACTGACGATGAAAAAATTTGGAAGCCAATTGCCAAGGACGTGAAGAAAAAGGGCATCAACCTGAAGATCGTTACGTTTACGGATTACACGCAACCGAACCAGGCTTTGAGTGATAAGCAGATTGACATCAATGCGTTCCAACACTACTACTTCTTGGACCAATGGAATAAGGCCCACAAGACAGATTTAACAGCCGTTGGGAAAACGGTGGTTGCGCCACTGGGACTCTTTAGCAAGAAGATCAAAGACGTTTCTGACTTCAAGAAGGGTAACCAAATTGTCATTCCAAACGACGCCACTAATGAGGGACGGGCATTAAATCTTCTGAAGAATGCTGGTTTGATCAAACTGAATGACGCCAAGTTGCCAACACCAAAGGACATTACGGCTAATCCAAAGCACCTTAAGATCACCGCAGTGGCTGCCGACCAAACACCACGGTCACTGGATTCTGCAACGGCTGCTGTGGTCAACAATACGTACGCCGTTGATGCTAAGCTCGACATCAAAAAGGCCGTTTACGCTGAAAAGATCGATAATAACGTTAAGCCATACATTAACATCATCGCAGCACGGAAGGCTGATAAGAACAATAAGGCAATCAAGGAAATCGTGAAGGCTTACCAAACTGAACGAAACGCACAGTTGATCAAGAAGGACTTTAACGGAACATCCATTCCAGCGTGGAACCTAAAGATTGAAAAGTAAGCATCAATTCGGGGGCAAAGACGCCCCCATACATAGAATAGTAAGCACCATCCGCACTACGGCAACATATCGGCAGGGAAATGAAAGGAAAAAATGATGAAAACAACGACGGCGACGACAACCCCAATCATTGAGTTAACGGACATTGATGTAACGTTTAAAGAGGCTGACCGCGCGGTTCAAGCGGTTAAACAGGTCAACCTAACGATTAACCGCGGTGATATTTACGGCATTGTTGGTTACTCTGGTGCCGGTAAAAGTACACTCGTCCGGGTCATTAACCAACTGCAACGGCAAACGGCCGGAACCGTGGTGGTTAATGGTCAGGATATGGGGCAATTGACCGGGAAGACACTGCGCCAGGCCAGAACTAAAATTGGGATGATCTTTCAACACTTTAACTTAATGAACGAGCGCACCATTGGTGATAACGTGATGTTTCCGTTGTTGCTGAACAAGAAGCTGAGCAAGGCGGAAAAACAAGCGAAGGTGGACCAATTACTGGACCTGGTTGGCCTGGCTGAAAAAAAGAATGACTACCCAACTCAGTTGTCAGGTGGACAAAAACAGCGGGTTGCGATTGCCCGTGCGTTGGCCAACGACCCGGAAATTTTGATCTCTGATGAGGCAACGTCCGCATTGGACCCGAAGACGACGGCAGCCATCCTGGCGTTGTTGAAGCATTTAAACGAAACGTTGGGGCTCACCGTCGTTTTAATCACGCACGAAATGCAGGCCGTTAAGGCAATTTGTAATCAGGTTGCCGTGATGCAGAATGGTGAAATGATCGAACGGGGGGATCTGTTAACGATCTTCTCAAACCCAACGCAGCAGTTGACAAAGGAGTTCATTGAAACGTCGTCACAGGTTGATTCCGCCTTGGCAAACGTTGTCGAACAACCGGCCATCCAACAAATGGGGGCGAATGATCGGTTAGTGGTCTTGTCTTATGCAGGGGATTCAACGGAGGCACCACTGATTGCCCAGTTGTATGAACAGTTTAAGGTGACGCCAAACATCCTGTTTGGAAACGTCGAAATTTTGCAAAATACGCCGGTTGGGACCCTCGGGCTTGTGCTGAGTGGAGAAGGTCATCAGGTGGCGGATGCGTTGACTTATGTGAAGCAACAAGGGGTCACGGTTCGTGAAATTGATGTCCCTGCCTACCGTGCTGAACTGGCACAACGGGCGGATGAAGCCGCTGAAACGGAGGAGAACTAGCATGGGAACAGTATTAGCAAGTGGTTTTTGGGCATCACTCATGCCAAACGTTGTGACAAATACGGATGTTTTCATTCAGTCAACGTGGGAAACAATTTACATGACACTGATTTCCGGTGTGATTGCCGGGATCTTAGGGTTAATTATTGGGATCACCCTCGTGGTGACGGCACCTGGTGGCATTCTTGCCAACCAGCCAACGTACTGGATCCTGGATAAACTGGTCAACATTTTTCGGTCCATTCCGTTCATTATTTTATTGGCAGTGATCGCACCGTTTACCCGGCTCATTGTTGGGACGTCCATCGGGACAACGGCAGCATTAGTCCCCTTGACGATTGGCTGTGCACCGTTTTATGCCCGTCAAGTTCAAAATGCCTTGGTTGATGTGGATCGGGGCATCATTGAGGCGGCTGAAGCCGTTGGTGCCTCACCGCTACAAATCATCTTCCGCGTTTATCTGCGGGAGGCGTTGCCAGACCTCATTCGGACGTCTGTGGTGACCATCATCAGTTTGATCGGGTTAACCGCGATGGCGGGTGCCATTGGTGGTGGTGGTCTTGGGAACACCGCCATCAGCATTGGGTACGACCGGTTTGAAAATGACATTACGATCATGGCGATGATCATCATCCTAGCGTTAGTATTTTTGGTTCAAATCATTGGTGATTGGTGGGCTAAACGCACAGATCACCGGTAATTGGCCAACCAGTAATTGAATCTGAAACAGCCGCAGCCGTGGGTTAGATGACCCGTGACTGCGGCTGTTTGGTTTGTGAGACCAATATTGATGTTGTTTCCTAATGGATTAACAAGTTTTTTTCGCTGAAAAGTTTGCTAATGTTTGCGATAATAGAAAGCAGAAGTAACTAAAAAGAAAAAGCTGTCATTCTGGAGAATGACGTTGACTGGCATCGTTAAGCAGTCAGGGCTAATTAAGGGGTAGACGGATAAATGACAACAACACAGACAAAACGCTGGTTGGGTAACTTAGTGAAGGGCGTTTTACTGGTCGCAGCGGGTTTTTGTTTAGCACAGAGCAATCAAGCGGCGCATGCAGATAAAAAGGCTTCAACACAGACACCGTTTTGGCAGCAGCAAGCTTACCAAGGGACGTTTAAAAGTCAAAGTGCGGCCGGAAAGAACAAATCACTCACAAACAAAGTGGTGGTTCGGTTTAGCAAGGGTGATAATCGGTTTACGCAACAAGTGACGACTTCACTGGGCATCTCTGGGATTCAGCAACAGGTCACAGACGGTACGGTCAAACGGGATGGCAACAAACTGACGTTGACGCCGGAATCGACAGCAACGGTTGTTTATAAGACAGCGGCAGATCAGAAGGCCCACAAACCAGCAAACTATCACCAAAGCGGGTCTGCTTTTAACAGCAAGTTGACGTTTAGCGCCGCTGGTCAACCAATGAACTACACGGTCAACACGAAGAAAAAGGTCATTACGGGTGCTGAAAAACCGGCGCTTAAAATGACCCAAACGAAGACAACGTTGATCGCAACGAAGGAATTTGTGGATCAATTGCAAAAATAGCGTTTTGACTAGCTTTCCATGTTTGTTAACGGTTACAATAGATAGAGAAGGGGTGGGTAAACCATGTCAGATAATGAAAAGAAGAGCGGCAAGAACAAGGCCGACGTCATTAAGGGAAAAGTGTACGATTATAAGCGGATCTTGGTCGGGGTCGATGACTCGCCAGATGCACAATTGGCCTACCAATATGCGGTCAAACAGGCGAAGGAAGACAAGTCTGAACTGGTTATCGTCAGCATCTTGGAAGAACAGGATGTGAACGTCTTCGCTGCGCTCAGTAAAGAAATGCTGGACCAGCAACGTGATGCCATTCAAAAGCGGCTGGATGACTACCGTGAGACTGCAGAAAATTCCGGTGTGAAGGTCGTTAAGACCTTAATTGCTGAAGGGGATCCTGGTGATACAATCGTGAAGCAGGTCATTCCACAGGTTGATCCTGACCTCGTCATTGTGGGATCATTATCACGGCAAGGGGTTGCCAAGTACTTTGGGAGCCAGGCAGCGTATGTTGCTAAATACTCACCAGTTTCTGTTCTGGTGGTCCGGTAAAAAAGTAAAACGATTATTGACTCAATGGGGAGTCGATAATCGTTTTTTTGTACCCTCATGCATGAATTTGCTGGTGCTTTTTGAGCAAAAAAAAACAGGTGGCTGAATTTTCAGTCACCTGTTGCAATGATAATCAATTAATTGGGTTAGGCCTTGTCAACGGCGTGACCACCGAAGCCGTTCCGCAATGATGAAACAACCTTACCTGTAAAGGTATCGTTTTCCATTGAACGGTAACGCATCAACAGTGACATTGCGATAACAGGGGTTGCCACTTGTTGTTCCATGGCTTCTTCAAGGGTCCACTTACCTTCACCAGATGAGTGCATAGTTCCCTTGATGTTGTCCAATTTAGCGTCGTTAGCAAAGGCTTCTTGCGCTAATTCGATCAACCATGAACGAACAACTGAACCGTTGTTCCACAGGCGGGCAACGTCTTCGTTGTTGTAGTCAAACTGGCTGTGTTCCAAAACATCGAACCCTTCACCAATGGCTTCCATCATCCCGTATTCGATCCCGTTGTGGACCATCTTCAGGTAGTGACCTGAACCAGGCTTGCCAGTGTACAAGTAACCGTCTTTTTGGGCGATACCTTCGTACAGAGGACGTAGTGTTTCAAAGGCTTCGGCGCTAGTGCCACCGATCATGAAGTTACCGTCGTGACGAGCGCCTGATTGACCACCAGAAGTTCCACAGTCAAAGAAGTTGATGCCCTTGGCTTCAGCCTTCTTGGCGTCTTCAACGGAGTCCTTCCAGAAGGAGTTCCCACCATCGATGATGTAGTCGCCGGCACTCATTAAGTCGAGGAGGCTATCGATGGTTGCTTCAGTTGGCTTACCGGCAGGTACCATGATCCAAACAATCTTTGGTGATGGTAACTTAGCAACCATGTCTTCCAATGATTCAGCGCTTTCTGCACCAGCAGTGACTGCTTGGGCAACGAAGTCCTTGTTTAAATCAAAACCAACAACTTGGTTATCGTGGTCCATCATGTTTTCTGCTAAGTTCAGGCCCATTTTACCTAAACCGATTAAACCTAATTTCATTTGAGAAATCCCTCTTTCGGTATTTGTGTTTTATTACTCTTTGATTATATGAAAAGTTTTTTCAAAAATCAAGAACAAACTTGTAAAGTCATTTCAAACGATTAAGTCCGTTAATTGATTGACCGTGAAGCCATTCAATGATGTCGTATCGTGAAGGGGGGGGCATTTTATGTTGTTTTAGTTAATTAATTGACGTGGTAAAGGTAAGCTTTTATTAAAGAAGTTTGAGACTTTTTAAAGGTCAAAAAAATCCTTGTAACATCCTTGTCATTTAATTGTTACATCGGTAAAATTAAGGCTGTTCGAATGAGAGAAAGTCCATCTTCTTTTTATTGGAGGCGGTCCAAATGCGACAATCCGGAAATCGGTCTGTCGAGTATTACATGGGGCTGTGTTACCAGGTGGTCGTTAATTCGATTGAGGAGGGCGCGGGCAAGCACTACTTTGCCCTTAGCATTCCTGAATTAACGGGCTTGGGCGTTGCAGCCGATTCGATCTCCGCTGGCATTCGTGAACTGAACGAAGCCAAGCGAAAATGGTTTGAAACGAACCTCAAGTTGGCCCGGCCGATCCCCGAACCAACGGTTGAGCAAAGCTCGTCACAAGCCATCTAATGAAATCTGGTTTCACTCCTAAAGCGACTGTGGCTGGTCGCTTTTTTTGTGCTCGCCAGATGGATTTTTGTCATTAATAAAATGATTAATCGAATTAATTAACGAACTTTATTGGCGTGAATGTTTGCAATCGTTCATAATTAGCCGTATTCTAAATTAAAGTTTTATTGTTGTGTAAAACCAATATTTGGAAGGGGCCAGACGAATGCTTATCCAACAAGCGTTAATCAACAATCAACAAGAACCATGTGACTTACGAATTGAGGACGGTCAGTTTACGGCCATTGATCACCACATTGAACCACGAGATGGTGAAACGATCATCAATGCTGACCATAAACTGTTACTTCCACCACTGGTTGATCCCCATGTTCATTTGGACGCGACCCAGACGGCTGGCGATCCAGAGTGGAATCAATCGGGCACGTTGTTTGACGGGATTCGGATCTGGTCTGAACGAAAAAAGACACTAACGGTTGACGACGTGAAGGAGCGGGCTAAGCTGACCCTACGCAAACAAATTGCGAACGGAATTCAGGTGGTTCGGTCACACGTTGACGTAACGGACCCAAGCTTTACCGCATTAAAGGGCCTGTTAGCGGTTAAAGAAGAAATGGCTGATGAAGTCGAATTACAGTTGGTTGCGTTTCCACAGGAAGGGATTTTATCGTTTCCACATGGAAAAGAACTGATGGAAGAAGCCGTGAAGATGGGGGCCGACGTGATCGGGGGGATTCCGCACTTTGAATTTACCCGCGAATATGGGATCGACTCACTTCATTACATTGCCGAGTTAGCAGAACGCTACGACCGTTTGATCGACGTTCACTGCGATGAAATTGACGATCCGGCTTCACGGCACCTTGAAACACTGGCCACCATCGCCTACGAGACGGGTCTGGGTGACCGTGTCACGGCAAGTCACACCACAGCGTTGGGTTCATATAATAATGCGTACGCGTATAAGTTGTTCCGGTTATTACGGATGGCTGACATTAACATGATCGCCAATCCGCTGGTGAACACAAACTTGGGTGGTCGGTTTGACACGTATCCGAAGCGACGGGGAATGACGCGGGTCAAGGAGCTCACCGCTGATGGAATCAACGTTGCCTTTGGGGAGGATGACATTCGTGATCCGTGGTACCCAATGGGGAATGGGAACATGCTTGATCCCGTTTCAATGGGGCTACACGTTGGGCACATGATGGGGTATGACGAAATCAATAATTCATTTGAATTTGTGACAAGCCACGCAGCCAAGGCCCTCCACATTTTGGACCATTACGGGATCGAAGTGGGCAAACCGGCAAACTGCATCATTTACAACCAACATGATTTCTACAACACACTAAATGAGCACGCAGAGGTGCTGTATTCAATTCGTCACGGGAAGGTGATTGCCCAAACGACGCCAAAAGAGACAACCCTGAACTTTTAAGATCAGTGTGAACGAAAAAACGGTGCCAAGATGATTATCTTGGCGCCGTTTTTTTAATTGCGCTGGGTGAGGGCAGTTAGTTTGCTGCCAAAATTTGATCGATCACGTTTAAGACACCGTCATCGTTGTTGTGCCCAGCCTGTTTTGGGGCTTGGTCAATGATGCTTTTATGAGCGTTTGCCATGGCGTAACCATGGGGCGTCATCGTTAACATGTCCAGGTCATTTTCGTTGTCACCAAACGTGGCGAGCTCATCGTTAGCAACGTGATACCGTTCCTGAAGGTGCTGGAGACCCGTCGCTTTGGTGATGCCGGTAAGACCGATATCTTGGGTATCAAAACCAGAGTTCAGGGCGGTGAGGTGGGGATCAAGCAGCGCGGGTAACGTTGCAGCTTGCGCAGGCGTAACCCGTGTAGGATCAAAGGTGAGGGCAATTTTAACCACTTGGTCCGCGAGTTGCTGCGGGTTGACATCAAATAAATCGGTTAAGCGGTCAAGGGCATCATAATACAGTTTAATATGTTCAAAAACGGGATCCGGGGTGATGCCATCAACGTAGGCACTGCGAACCCCAGAGACAGTGGTCAGCGCAAACGGTTGGGGGAAGTGCGTTTTCAACGTTTGCAGCGTTTGGACGATGAGGTCATCAGGAATTTGACTGGCAAAGAGCAGTTCATCTCTGGCGTGGACAATGGCGCCATTGTCGGAAATGAAGTCCATTTGATGTTTGAATTCGGTAAATTGTTTGACGAGGCGTTGATACTGGGAACCAGACGCTGCCGCAAAGTGAATGCCCTTATCCGTGAGTGCGCGTAATTGATCGGCAAAACGATCGTGATTATAGGTGTTTGCGTCGTTTAGAAAGGTGCCGTCCATGTCGACAGCGATAAGTTTGATGGTCATGAAAACTCCTCTGTTTCGGTAGGTTAGTTTAGAAAATCGGTACTGATGCGCTGATAAACAGCGATCATTTGTTGAAAGTCGGTCAATTCGATCCGTTCATTGACCTGGTGAGCAAGTTCCCAACGACCCGGACCAAGCACGATAATGGGAAATTGATGGGTTGCTTTTGTATATTCAGACGCATCCGTTGCCCCGTGAATAACGGCCAACTGCGCGGGGGCTTGGTGAACCGTTTGAAAGGCCGCTTGCGCCGTTTTGACGAGGGCTGATTGGCGGTCCGAAATGACTGGGAAGAAACTAAAGTCAACGGTGAGGGCAAGGGTGCCCTCCTGACGGGCGTTGATGGTGTCGACAAGTTGTTGAAGGCGAGCAATGACCTTGTCATTATCGAAGTCAGGAATCGGCCGGATGTTGCCCTCTAAATGGGCCGTTCCCGGGATCGAGTTGACCTGATCACCACCGTTGATCACCGTGATGGCGTGGACAACGGGGCCCAAGATGTCACTGATCGGGGCGTCGTCAAATGCATGGGCTTCTTCATTAATAAACTGAACAAGAAGATCAATGGCGTTAATGCCTTGTTCAGGCATCGATGAATGCACGGAGCGACCGGTTGCATCAATTGAATAGTCAATGGAACCGTTATGAGCAAAGATAATTTGGTTACTGGTTGGTTCGCCCACAATCATGGCGTCAACATGGTCGACGTAGCCCTTTTGAGTGAGCATTCGTGAACCCGGAGCCCCATATTCTTCCCCAACCGTTGCGAGAAATTGGAGTTTGCCGCGGGTCGGTTTGCGGGCATCATGGAGGGTAATTAACGTAGCCACCATGGCGGCGAGGCCGCTTTTCATGTCAGCTGCCCCCCGGCCGTACAACACATCATGGTCGATGTGACCTGCCAACGGTGGAAACTGCCAGTCATCATGTTCATCGGCGGCTACCGTGTCTAAATGGCCAGTGAGCATCAATGTTTTACCAGGTCGGCCAGAATCGAGTTCAACAAAGAGGTTACTACGGCCAGGAGCGTACGGAATCTTGGTGGCCGAAATCTGATGAGCCGCAAGTTCGGTCACAATTCTGTCGGCAACGGCCTCTTCGTGGCCGTTACGGGAATCAATTTGAAGGAGATCACGTAAAAATGCGACCGCTTCTTCATTATTCATAATAACATCAACCTCCTAAACGGCAGTTTTAATTGGTCACAAGGGTTAATTAGTAACGAATTTAATGAGAATTGTGCAACCGGTGCAAATCACCTAGACCAATTGGGATAAAAATGCAATTTATTAGGGATTGCCAGCAATTTTAAGATTAACCAATATGAGAGAAAAACTGTCTTTTAATCATTCTATCATAAAACAAGGCTTGTCGCTGATAATCGCAACGAGTATGTTTTTTACATAGACCAATTATGATTATATCGAAAAGATTGGCTATACACAAAGATATAAAGGATGATACCAATGAATAACAACGTTAAAATGAATCAATTAGGTGTGGAATTATATGCAGATGGTGCAGACATTAATCAGATGGTCGAAGCTTATCACTCTGGCATCGTAAGCGGGTTTACAACGAACCCATCGTTAATGAAACAAGCCGGGGTAACTGACTATGTTGAATTTGCCCACCAAGCGGTGGCCGCAATTCCTGATGTGCCAATTTCGTTTGAGGTCTTTAGTGACGATTTAGAAGAGATGGAAAAAGAAGCAACACTCATCAGTCACTTTGGCACGCACGTCTACGTTAAAGTTCCGGTGATGAATTCGTTAGGTGAATCAACCGTGCCGTTGATTCATAAACTATCGCAAAAGGGCATCAAGATCAATGCCACGGCGATCTTTACGGAGCAACAGGTTCGTGAAGTGACTGACGCGCTGGACGAAACAACCGGCGGAATCGTGTCGGTCTTTGCTGGACGCATTGCTGATACGGGTGTCGACCCACGCCCATTGATGTCCAAATACGCTGACATTGTTCACTTTAAGCCAGAATTGAAGCTTCTGTGGGCGAGTCAACGGGAAGTTTACAACGTCATGCAAGCTGCCCAAACACACACGGATATTATTACATGTCCACCAGAACTCTTGAAAAAATTGACGCTTCTTGGAACACCGCTAGAAGATTATTCATTGGCAACGGTGAAACGGTTCAAAGCGGATAGCCAAGCCCTTGGTTTTTCAATTTTATCCCGATAATTTAAAAATGGCTGTCATCCCTTAATGTTACTGGGATGACAGCCATTCTTTGGTTGATTAACGGGGGGCCGTTATTCTGGTGGAAAAAGGGTTGGGTATCGGTGGCGCAGGGTGGCTGCCAGTGCTCGGCGTCGGCGGTATAACGTCGGGCGCGAAATGTGAAGTTGACTGGCCGCAGTGGTTACTGATTGATCTGGAACCAAGAGGACGGTGAGCAGCTGGCGTTCGCTGTCTGTACACCGCGCCAGGACCTGCGTCAAAAACGCATGGTCTGCGATGGGGGCCGTGAAGTCAGTGGTCGTCGTCTTGGTAATGGTGGTCTCGGTTAAGGGGGCTTGGTGGCTCATTGTTCGGGTCGTGGCACGAAGCCAATCCAAGAGGCGCCAATACAAGCGTTGATATGCATAGCGGCGTAATTGTTCTGGATCGTAGCTGGTAAACTTGAGCACGTATTCGACGTACACCTGGACGTATTGTAAACGGCCCTCGGAGCAGACGTCGTCATAATAGGAATCGGTTGGGCGGACGTGGAGTCGTTTGACCACCCCGTATAAAACGCGGGCATTTGCTGGTGCCAAAATAAAGGTAAAGCCGGCTTGAGTGAGTGCCGGGTAATCGTGCAAACAAATTTTGGTCATGGAGATACCGTCCTTTATGCATGATCCAAAGGCCTTTGGTCGAGAACAGTGTAGTGGATGCGCTGGCATAAACGCGAGGGGCCACAGGTTGAAAAATGATCCGTCAATCTGAGCCATCACTAGCGTCAGATGCCCGTGGTGAGTAGCTGGTGTTGTTATTGATCCTTATCGTGGAGGAAATGCGATGATAGCCGGCTAAAACAGCCATTTAACGGATGAGTTTACCCGGCAAAAAAGCAAATGTGAAAAAATGTTCGCGAAATTGCTGGACAAATGTTCAAGGGTGTTGCTATACTGAAA
The DNA here is from genome assembly GCF_053471565.1 of Furfurilactobacillus sp. WILCCON 0119. NCBI lineage: Bacteria > Bacillati > Bacillota > Bacilli > Lactobacillales > Lactobacillaceae > Furfurilactobacillus > Furfurilactobacillus sp. WILCCON 0119. Next base: position 171,723 of record NZ_JBPCCV010000005.1, on the reverse strand, counting down.
CCAAGAAATGAAAGGGGTTTCATAACGATGAAATTAACTCAAGCAGAATTAGCCAAATACATGGATCACACAATGCTCAAGCCTGAAGCAACGGAAGCCATGATCGACCAAACGATTGCGGAAGCGCGTGAATATAACACAGCATCCGTCTGCATCAACCCATACTGGGTTAAGCGGGTTCACGAAGGGTTAGCCGGAACTGACGTGGCAACTTGTACCGTTATTGGCTTCCCTCTGGGGGCAAACACAACGGCTGTGAAGGTCTTCGAAACAAACGATTCTATTGATGATGGTGCTGATGAAGTGGACATGGTCATCAACATTGGTGAATTAAAATCAAACCATGATGACGTTGTTTTGGCAGACATCAAGGCCGTTGCTGACGCAACCCATGCTAAGGGGAAACTGCTGAAGGTGATCATCGAAAATGCCCTGCTCACAGATGATGAAAAACGGCGTGCTTCTGAATTGACCGTTAAAGGTGGCGCTGACTTTGTGAAGACGTCAACTGGGTTCTCCACGTTTGGTGCCCGTGTTCAAGACGTTGAATTGATGCGGAAGGCAGTTGGTCCAGACTTCAAGATCAAGGCTGCTGGTGGGATTCATTCATTGGCTGACGCGTACAACATGATTGAAGCGGGTGCAAACCGTTTAGGTGTTTCTGCGTCCGTTGCGATCCTGAAGGAAGCAGCGGAACAGTAGACTGTCGGAATTTTTGCCGGCAAGATTATGTAAGCGCTTTAAAATAACGCAGGAACGATTCTGAGAGACGGAAAGGAACGTTTGATCATGGCTTATAAACGAATTTTTGCAATTGTGTTGGATTCAGTTGGGATTGGTGAAGCACCAGACGCCGAAAACTTTGATGATGTTGGGGCAGATACATTAGGACACGTGGGGGCCCACTTTGCGGGGAACCTTGCCCTCCCAAATTTGGCTAAGTTGGGGCTGAGCAACATTCGCCCAGACAAGCCCATTGAAGGGGTTCCTGTTGCAACGCCAGCACTCGGTGCCTTTGGGAAGATGGAAGAGGTCTCAGCGGGGAAGGACAGTATGGACGGCCACTGGGAAATGATGGGCTTGCCAGTTCGCCACCCACTTTCAACATTTCCAAACGGTTTTCCAGCAGAAATTTTAACAAAACTGGAAGAATTTTCTGGTCGGAAAGTGATCGTGAATAAGCCATATTCGGGAACTGATGTTATTCATGATTACGGTGAACAACAGATGGCGACCGGTGATCTGATCGTGTACACCTCCGGCGACTCAGTGCTCCAAATTGCGGCGCATGAAGACGTGATCTCAGTTGATGAATTATACAAGATCTGTGAATATGCCCGGACGTTAGTTAACGGTCCAGAATGGACAGTGGGACGGATCATTGCGCGGCCTTACGTCGGCCCAGATAAGGACCACTTTACGCGGACAGCAAATCGGCATGACTTTAGTTTAGAACCAACGGGCGAAACGGACTTAGATCGGTTGAAGGCTGCTGGTCTTGATGTGATTGGAATTGGGAAGATCAACGACATCTTCTCTGGTCACGGCATCACCAAGGGTTACCACAACGAAAGTAACATGGACGGGATGGACCACGTGGACACGGTCATGGCGACAGACTTCCACGGTTTCTGTTTTACAAACTTGGTGGACTTTGACGCAATGTACGGTCACCGGCGGAATCCTGAAGGGTTTGGTCAAGCGCTGATGGACTTTGACAAGCGGCTTGAAACAGTCATGGCCAACTTGAAGGATGACGATTTGCTGCTCCTGACTGCCGACCATGGGAATGACCCTGGTTTCAAGGGGACAGACCACACCCGTGAATTCGTTCCAATGTTGGCTTACTCCCCATCAATGACGAAACCAAACCAGTCCTTAGGTGTCCGCAAGACATTTGCTGACATGGGCGCAACGGTTCTGGAAAACTTCGGCGTTACCGGCGGGACTGACGGCACCAGTTTCTTAACGGCAGTGACAAACGACTAATTCAGACGGAATTGAAAGGAGCAACACATGAGTACACATATTGGCGCAAATGACGGTGACTATGCAGACACGGTGTTACTACCAGGCGACCCATTACGGGCAAAGTACATCGCTGAAAACTTCTTAACCAACGTTAAGCAGGTCAACTCTGTGCGAAACGCGTTCGGTTACACCGGTGAATATAAAGGACATCGCATTTCCGTTCAAGGTTCCGGGATGGGGATTCCGTCGATGTCGATCTACATTAACGAACTGGTGAAGTTTTTCGGTGTTAAGACGATCATCCGGGTTGGCTCCTGTGGTGGGATGGCACCAGACGTTCATTTACGTGATGTTTTGTTGGCGTCTGGTTCGACCACGGACTCAGCCGTTACGGCGAACACGTTTGGCCCTGGAATCCACTACGCGCCATTAGCAAACTTTGAATTGTTAGACACGGCGTACCATGCAGCAAAGGACCTCGGGATCACGCCAAAGGTTGGTGACATTTTTGCGGCAGACCGGTTCTATAACGACGAACTGGACATGCAAAAATTGGCCGACTACGGTGTCATCGGAACGGAAATGGAATCAGCGGGGCTGTACCTCCTGGGTGCTAAACTGCACTTCCGCGCACTGTCTGTTTTGACGGTCAGTGATTTGATCTTTGGCGAGGAAAAGACGACAGCTGAAGAACGTGAAAAGACGTTTAACGATATGATCAAGATCTCGCTGGAAACAGCAATTGCAGGAAAATAAGTCAAGTAACCATCTAACGGCCGGCCGGATCTGTTCCGACCGGCCGTTTATTGGTTTATCAACATAATGGGAAGTGATCAGCATGGAAGCGGAGGAAGCACGGTTAGCTGCTAGCCTGAAGGTGGCCAAATTGTATTATCAAAACAATTGGAGCCAGGGCGAAATTGCAACTGAAATTGGTAGTTCACGGGCGACCGTTTCCCGGCTACTGCAACACGCGCGGGAGACGGGGCTCGTGAAAATTGAAATTGTTAATCCGGTGGCCTCGGTGGCGCAACTAACGGATGCACTTCAGGCCAAGTACCCGAAATTACGCCATTTACTGGTGGTTCCGGCGCAGGCCTCAACCTCAACGGATCTGTTGGAACGCGTGGGTAATGCGGCCGCTGGTTACATCGAGCAAATTGTTCAAAACGATGACATTATCGGAATTGGTTGGGGCAAGACCTTGCACCAGGTGGCCAATCATCTAGATCCAAAGGATGTCAGTGGCGTGCAGGTTGTCCAAATGAAGGGGAGCGTTGCCAACACGCAAAGTAACAATTACGCGTTTGAAAGTGTCAATACGTTTGCGAATGCGTTTCACACGCTGCCTGAATATTTACCCCTGCCGGTCATTTTTGATCATCAACAGACCAAAGAACTCGTGGAACAAGATACACACATCAAGCACATCATTGAACTCGGTAAACAGGCAAGCATTGCGGTCTTTACCGTGGGAACGGTCCGTGACTCAGCACTTCTGTTTAAACTGGGGTATTTCACCCATGAGGAGCAGGAACGGTTGCAAGAACGCGCGGTCGGGGACGTCTTTTCTCGGTTTATTGATGTGAACGGTCAGGTGGTGGCACCAGATATTGACCAACGCACCATTGGGGTGGCGTTAACCGACCTGACGACAAAACCACACAGTATTTTAGTGGCGGCCAACCCGGCGAAGGTGCCGGCGGTTCATGGCGCGCTACAGGCCCAATATGCCAACACGCTGATCATTGATCAAGAAAGTGCGGCAGAATTACTTGCGTTTGGCAGTCCCGACGCAGATTAAAGGAGGAACCAACCCATGCGGATGGTCGATGTAATTGATGTAAAACGAAACGGTGGCACATTAAGCCAGGAACAAATTCAGTTCTTTATTGACGGATATACAGCCGGTGATATTCCGGATTACCAAGTGAGCGCGCTTCTCATGGCCATTTACCTGAAGGGCATGACTAAGGAAGAAACGACGGCTATGACCATGGCAATGCTGCACTCTGGCGATGTGCTGGATCTAAGCGACATTCCTGGAATGAAGGTCGATAAGCACTCAACCGGTGGGGTTGGGGATAAAACGAGCATTCCGTTGGCCCCGCTAGTGGCAGCCATGGGAATTCCGGTCCCAATGATTTCTGGTCGGGGCCTGGGCCACACTGGTGGAACGCTGGATAAACTGGAAGCAATTCCCGGATTAAACGTTGAAATCAGTGAAGCTGCATTTAAACAACAGGTTCGTGACGTTGGTTGTGCCATCGTGGGGGCCACCGGGAACATTGCGCCTGCCGATAAAAAGATTTATGCCCTGCGTGACGTGACGGACACCGTGGATTCAATTCCGTTGATTGCGGGTTCCATTATGAGTAAGAAGATTGCCAGTGGCACCGACGCGTTGGTCTTGGACGTGAAGACCGGTTCTGGTGCGTTTATGAAAACGGAAGCTGAAGCCGTTAACTTGGCAACGGCGCTTGTTGAAATCGGGAAGGGCGTTGGCATGAATGCCATGGCAGTCATCTCAGATATGAATCAACCACTCGGTTTGGCCATTGGGAACGCCCTGGAAATCAAGGAATCCATTGACCTGCTAAAGGGGCAAGGTCCCGCTGATTTGACGGACCTCGTGTTGACGATTGGAAGTCAGATGGTAGTGATGGCCGGCTTGGCACCAGACTTAGCGGCGGCACGGCAACAGTTGCAGGCGAAGATTGATGACGGGTCCGCCCTAGAAAAATTCCGGGCCATGATCGAAGCGCAGGGTGGTGATGGAAACGTGATTGAACACCCTGAATTGATGCCACAAGCAGCTCATCAAATTGAGATCAAGGCCACGACGGCCGGTGTTATCACTGGCATGAAGGCGGATGAAATGGGAATCGCCGCCATGCTCCTTGGTGGTGGCCGCCAAACTAAGGATGACAAGCTGGATTATGCGGTCGGCATTATGCTGAACAAGAAGGTCGGCGATGACGTTGCTGCCGGTGAATCGCTGATGACAGTGTATAGTAATCAGGAGGACATCAGTGAAGTTGAACAGTTGATTCGGGATAACGTGACAATTGATAAGCCCGGTACAGTTGTTGAACCATTGACGTTGATTCATAAAGTATTGTCATAGAAATAATTTTGATAATCAAAAGGAAAGCCAATCTGATGGGGAGGCTTTCCTTTTTTTATGCACTGTAAGAGCGATCATGTGTTTAAATTCACGAAATGATAAACGCTTGTTTTCCATATAATAATGGCGGTAACTACCTAAAAAGGCCTAGGCGTGTTAAGCGTGACCGGAAAGATTGGGGGTAACTAGCACTAATAATGAGCACAAATATCAGTGAAAAATAAAAAAGCTTTGTCTGCCTTAATTGAGTGCAATTACCGGTTTAATACCGTTTTACGAACATGAAACAAAATGTGTCATTGTGAAAAGATTTTTTTGTGATTGACGGTTAATTACTGATGTGTAAATATAAGGTGTTATTGATTTATGATAAGAAATGTTTGAGATGGATAGCGATTTTTGCCGCCATTTTACGAAAAAATTGATTTATCAATGGAGGATGTTGTTAATGAGTGATGCACAAGAAAAGGCGGCTAAACAAGCCCGTAATTCACGGCGTCGACGAGAGATTGCGGAGCACCATGAACAATTAGAATCTTTACATCGAAAGCTAACGCGGTTGAAACATGCAAAAATAACCATGGTGGCGGCCATGGCAACGTTAGAGCAGGTTGAAAGTCGTGCCAACTCATTTGGCCGTGGACTAGACGACAGCCGTTGGCGTGGTCAGCGGCGACAAATGTTTGATGAGCGCTTTGACAGTGTGACGCGGGCAATTAAGCGAGACGTTGAGCAGAACAAGGAAAATAAAGCTACTGTGCAGCGAAAAATCAGTGAACTTGAAAGCCGAGCAACCGATGTTGAACGGGTAATTAGCAGTTTAGAGAGTGCCATGGAATAGAAAGGGTGTGTTGATCATGGGGAAAATCGCAGTTAATCGTGGTGCATTACAAGCAAATATTGGAACAGCAGGATTTGGCCGGAACGCATCTACAACCGTTAAACCTTGGGCGGACCAATGCCCGGCCATTTGTTGAAATTGGGCAGTTGGAGCAACGGTTGAACGGAATTATTAACAAGTATGCGAGTTTAGCAGAACGCGACACAGGCCAGTTTAGTCATGTTGGGACGCAAATGCAGGCGGCCGACCAAGCAAGCGCAATTGGGTTTAAAAGTCACTAGGGGGTGAATCATTATGGTAAGGGTTGATATGCGGCAGGTCATAAACGCCGCGCAACAGTTACACGCCTAGGGGCGTCACATGGTCAATCAGTTAAACCGGGTGAAGGTGACCATGGGCCAGGTTCCTCATTCAGAGGGATTTCAGGGAGCGGCTCAGCGGAGCATGGGCATCTATGTTCGCCAAGTGCACGATAATGCGGCTGAAACGTTAGCTGGTAATGTTACCGATTTATCACGGGAGTTTGAGCAGCTGATTACCATGTTTCGAAGCGGCGTTGATAGTCGGGATGACGCCATTCTTGATACGGATTATTTGCAGGAACAGCGGCAGAAATTGGAATCCCTGTACCGTGAATTAGATCAGGGGATTCATAAAGGAAACGAGGGTTGTACCCAAGCGAGCGGATTGGCAACCGTCATTCGGTTACGGACAACAGCGTTGACTGAGCTTGAGGATTCTGAGCGCAGTATCATGCAAACACAACAACGGTTAGCAGAATTCAATGGAATTAGGACCCCACAACGAATCAGCAACTTGTCAGATAGTGCAGCCAAAGTTGCGAGTCACATCAAGGTGTCGTTAGATCATAAAGGTGATAATGTCTTCATGGGCGGGCTCGGACAAACAACTAAGGCCAAGGTTAAACATGGAAAGAAGAATCAGCGGGTAACGGTAAGAAGCGTAAATCATCGTGCGGTTCATCATGAAGACAAAAATGAGTCATTTATTAATCTATCGGTTAGCAGCGTTTTGGCCTTACTAGAACATAATGGTGTGCATGACAATATGACAATAGGAATAGGATTTGCAATTGATATTTTGTTGCGTACAAATGGTGGTAAGCATTCGCCAAGCTGGTCCGAAGCTGGTGGGGCATTAAGAGATACTGTATTTGATTTGGCAGCAGGTAATGTTTTACAAAAGGGAGTGGCCGCTTTAGGGATAGCAACTAATTCTCTTCCAGGATTATTTTTGATAACTATGCTTGGTACAGGGTTATCGGTTGAGGCATCTTACATTATTGAGAATCCAAAAGAGGTCAAGAAGTCAATGGAAAAGACTACTAAAGAAGCAAAAAAAGTGGATTATAAAAAATTGGGTGCTTTTGAGAGTGGACATCTTAAATCGGCAACTCCTAAAAAACGTAGCGTGGCCGGTACATATGCTGCGGCATACAGCGGGCATTATCAAAAATGATGGAGAACATAATTTATGGATGACGTAGAGAGAATTAAGGGTAAAGAGTACTCGATGAAATTGGTTCGGCGGTATGGGTTCTATCTTGTTTTTCAGGTCGAAGATGACTTACTTGTGACAAATATCATTGCGTTAACTTCAGCAGTAATTTTTTTCTTCATGGATTGGAACTGTCAACAGACAGGTTGGCTAATCCACCAAAAAGCGGATAAAAAAGTTGTTCCAGGAAAATTTCATGGTGTTGAGGATACTAATACGCTTGGCCTTTATACGTTACTGCCAACAGTACTTCTTTTGAATGCGCACCGTCCCTATTATTTTTGGACCACAGGCATTGTATGTGGCTTGTTGATTAGTATTTATGGTTATGCTTATTTTAAATCCAGTAATCAACTTAAGAAGGCAGGCGTTGAAATTGGCCAAAATGATAGTATTCGAGTTATGTGGATTCCTAAAGTAACTTTTCACTATTTTTTAAAGACGTTCAATGTCAGAAAAGGGATCATTGCAATTCTCTTTTGGGGAAGCGCATTTACGGTGGCACTAACACAATCATTGCTTCTTTTTATGATTGCAGCAATTTGCATGGTTGTCACAGAATGGTTGATTATTTTTAAATATTTGATAAAAATTGATATTCCTTTTACGGCTGCCTATTTTAGATATCGAGTTTCATGAATTATGCAAGTTTGGTTGTGTCAGCAACTTTGGTTTGAAAATATTGGGTTAGGGAGGCAAAAAAATGTTGCCAATTGGTTCAGTTGTACAGGTAAAACATGGTGATCATGACTTAATGATTATTACAAAAAACGTTTTTTCTACGGCGGACAAAACGTTATTCTTTGATTACGGAAGTTGTATGTATCCCGAGGGATTAGATCCTGATCAAATCTATTATTTTAATCAGGGAGACGTTGAGAACATTGTTTTTGAAGGATTAAAAAATGACGCTGAAGTTACACAGGATAATGAAATGACTGAGTGGGTTACCAAGAACCAGACCGATTTAGAAAAAGTCCGTGGTAAAGTGCCGGATGTTCATGAGGCAGATGCCTAGTAATAAAATTCGAGATTTTGGTTGTCTAACGTTGTGGATAACCGAAATCTCGAATTTTAGCAGGTGACAAAATATGCATGTCAATTAATTTCTTTGATGATCCTTAGCCTAAAGGCTATTTCAATTTTCGGGGTAAGTGTCACGTTCCTGTTAGATACGCTTCAACAGCAATGATTTTAGTTTCAATAGAAATTTTAGTCATAAGAAAACCCCGAAAGTTTGTTTCAACTTTCGGGGTAAAGGTCACCTTTACTAACTTTTTTTCTCTAGCCACTGGTACTGAACCTGAAGTTCTGGTGTGCCCGGTAACCGATCAAAATGATGGTCATTGTTAATGTAATTTGGCAACAGCGCGATCCCTTTGCCCTGTGCAACAAGGTTGATGATGCTATCCCAGGAATCGATTTCAATGATGTTGCCAGGAAGCTTGCGGTAGGTTTCCTTAGTAAACGGACAGACGTGGTCACTGTTGACAAGGTAGGGGAGCGAGCTGAAATTGGGCGCCGCCGTTTTGTTGACGGCAAAGAAACTGGGCATGATCCCGGTCTTTACTTGTTTGTAATTAGAATTTTGATAGGCGTTAACGTACGTGATGACCGTGTTATAACTTGAATCATGACTTTTACTAATAAACGTAGATGACTTAATGTCAAAGGTTGTGTCGCTCACAGCGGGAAGTTCACCGTTTCGAAGCAGGAAATTAAATAAAAACGTTGAAAGTAAAACCTTGGGCTTTACCTGCAATTGTTGTAGTGTTGCTCGTGTTGTTTTCGTCGCGGACAACACCTCCAGCATGTATTCGTAGAAAATTTCACCGGCGCGTGTCGGGATCAACCCTGCATGAGTCCGGTTGAATAACGTGACGTTAAAGTCAGTTTCAACCTTTTTGAGAATCGCGCTGATGCTTGACTGGGCGTAACCAAGCGCTTGTGCTGTCTTGTTGATCGACCTGGTGGCGTATAGGTGTTCAAGAATCTCTAAGTCGTGAAACATGGCGGGCCTCCGGGTAATCGATATTTTCGATAACCCTACCACATTTTGGTAATATCGTTCAATCATTTAGCTGGGTATAATTCTAATTATCAAAGGTAAGGAGGTCGTTGAATGCCATATTTAAGGGTTCGGGTCGTTGGTGAACAACACCAAGGACAAGCGGATGAAATTGCAAAAATGTTGACAAATCTAACGGTAACCGTTTTGAAAAAAGCGCGTCCCGTTGTGGCGATTGACCTGGCGTTTGTCCCGGCGGCTCACTGGTACATTGGTGGGCAGGCCGTTGCCGACACAGATAAGCCGACTTTTTTCTTAGAAATTAAGCTAACCGAGGGCACCAATACACGGGAGCAAAAGGCACAGTTTCTGACCGAAGTGTATTCAAGAATGACCACCATTCTTGGCGATCTGAATGAGGCAAGCTACGTTGTTATTCAAGACGTTAACGGAAATTCGTGGGGCTTTGGTGGTCAAACACAAGAATTTCGTTACATTCAATCACAATTGAATTAATTTAGGAGGAAAAATAATGCCATTAATGAGAATTGATGTTATCAAGGGTCACGATGAGGCCTATTTGGAACGGTTACTGACGATTGCGTATGAGGTTCAATTAAAAACATTAAACACACCAGTTGGTGATCGTTATCAGCTATTAACACAACACGAACCGTTTGAAATGCAGATTTTAGATACGGGGCTGGGCTTTAGTCGAACCAAGGATGTTGTGGTCTTTCACTTGACCACCCGGCCACGGGCAACAAAGGCAAAGCAAGCGTTCTACAAAACATTGGTGGACCGTTTGCATCAAGAGTTAGGAATCCGGCCCGAAGATGTGATGGTGAGTCTATCGCCAAATAACGATGATGATTGGAGCTTTGGTAAAGGGGAAGCACAATTCTTAACCGGCGAGCTGTAATCGCTAAAAGCATATTAATCAGGCGCTTTCTGTCACTACGGAAGGCGCCTTTTTGCGTTGTAGAGACGTATTTCTTCACTGAAAGCACACGATGATTAAATGAATTTATTCATTTGTGTTGACAGAAAAAAATAAACTGGTAAGCTAAGCTCGTAAAAGAAATGAATACTCACTCACTTTTGGAGATGATTTAAATGACGGATGTAATCTTACTAAAGGGCGTCAAGAAACGGTTTGGCAAGCAACAAGTGCTAAAGGGAATCGACATGGATGTTCAACCTGGCGAAATCGTTGGTTTGATTGGCCCATCTGGTGCTGGGAAATCAACGGTCATTAAGACCACGTTGGGAATGGAAGTTGTCGATGACGGAACGGCAGCCGTTTTTGGCCAGCAGATGCCGAATCGGGAATTACTGGCCCGAATTGGTTACATGGCACAATCGGATGCACTGTACGAGACATTATCTGGTCGGGAGAACTTAGCTTTCTTCGCTGCAATGAAGGGGTTAAAACAACCCGAACGAACAACGGAAATTGACCGGGTGGCAGCGGTTGTTGACCTCAAGGACGCCTTAGGAAAAGCTGTCTCTGGCTATTCTGGTGGGATGATGCGGCGGTTATCACTCGCAATTGCCCTCCTCGGTCAACCGGAACTACTGGTGTTGGATGAGCCAACGGTGGGCATCGATCCGGCGTTACGGATCCAAATTTGGGAAGAACTTTGCCGGGTAACGGCAGCCGGTGCCAGCGTGCTCATTACGACGCACGTTATGGACGAAGCGGAGAAGGTCGATCGGGTGGCCCTATTGCTGGATGGACACGTGGTGGCGTTTGATAAACCAGCAACGTTAAAGGCGCAGTACGACGTAACGACCATTGAAGAAGTCTTTTTGAAAGCAGAGGGTGACCATCATGCGGGTTAGTCAAATCATCAAACGAATTTTAACGGAACTGGTGCGGGACAAGCGGACACTGGCGCTGGTCTTTTTGGCCCCAATCCTTGTCATGTGGTTAATGAGTGTTGTGTTTAACACGAACTCCGATACAAACGTAACGATCGGTGTGGTCAACGTCAACACGACCATTACGCGGGAATTAAAGGATGTTAACCATGTCAGCGTCAAGCATTATGATTCAGAAACGGCAGCACGCCACGCACTGACCAAGCAACACGTTGATGCCTTCATTAAACAAAAGGACGATCGATTTGATGTCACGTATGCAAATACGGATTCAGGGAAGACTGCGGCCACGAAGATGGGGTTGCAAAGTAGCATCACCAAAATGACCATCACAAAGTTAGCGACAACGGTGACGACCTTAGCGAAAGCAAACCAGCAACTCATGGCCCGATCTGGTGGCGTTGCGACTGGCGAACAAGCGGCACAAACGGCAATTCCCACAAACGGTGCTGTCACCATTCACAACCATTACGCATATGGGAATGCAGATACCAACTTTTTTAATAAGTTGATGCCGATTTTGATGGCGTTCTTTGTCTTTTTATTTGTGTTCCTGGTCTCAGGCATGGGCTTGTTGAAGGAGCGAACCACCGGCACACTGGACCGGGTGTTATCCACCCCGGTCAAACGAACGGAAATCGTTTTGGGGTACCTGGGAAGTTACGGAATCTTGGCATTCTTTCAGACCATCATCATCGTGTTGGTCACGGTGTGGTTGCTAAAAGTTGAAATTGTCGGTAATATTATTAACTTAATCATTATTAATATGTTGGTCGCGTTTGTTGCACTGGCAGCCGGAATTTTGCTATCAACGCTGGCAAGTTCTGAATTCCAGATGATTCAGTTTATTCCAATTGTCGTGGTGCCCCAGATCTTTTTGTCGGGCTTAGTGCCGTTAGATTCACTACCAAAATGGCTTGATGCAATTTCTTACGTTCTCCCGTTACGGTATGCAGCGGATGCGCAAGAAGGCATCATTTTCCACGGCGAGAATTTAATTAATCTGTGGGGAGATGTCGCAGTCTTAATCATCTTTACCATTGTGTTAGGATATCTGAATGTAGTGGGACTTCGGCGTTACCGGAAGGTTTAGTGAGAGGAGTTCAAAATGACATTAAATGATCCACAAACACTGTTAAGTCAAAGCTTGGATAACGAAAAGCTAAGCGCCAAACAAAAGGCAGTCTTGATGGCAAGCATGCAGCTCTTTTCAGAGAAGGGGTTTGACGCGACCTCAACTAGTGACATTGCCCAGTTGGCGGGCGTGGCAGAGGGGACTGTGTATAAACACTTTAAAACGAAAGCCATGATTTTGGACGTTATTTTAAAACCATTTGCGAACGTTGTGGTGCCGCAAATGGCGAAGGAATTTTCCGATGAGGTGGGGGCAGAAACGTTTGAAACGTTGGCCGACTTTATCCACTACTTTTTAACGGATCGCTTAAATTATTTTGTTGTCAATGCGCCGACGATTAAAATCTTTGTTCAACAAGCGTTTGTTCGAGCAGATTTAGTCAACAGCATAATGACCAATGCCTTGCCGATGGTGCAAAAACGACTTGCACCGATTTTTCAATCGCTAAGAAGGCGGGGTGAACTGGTCGATTGGTCAGATGTGCGGATCATTCGCTACATCTTTGGGGCTGCCATTAGCTATGCTGCGCCGTTACTTGTCACCAACCAGTTGGCTGAATTAGATGTTGCGGCGACCGTTTCAGAGTGCACGGAATTTTTAGTTCGTGGCTTGCGCGCTTAAAAAAGACAAAGGGACGCTTGTCGTCGAAGCCATTCCCTGCTACACTAATTCCTAAGAAAATAACTGTCCGACAGTGAGCGGACCTTTTTGGAGGAATCAACATGCAACTAAGAAGTGGGCAAAGTACGGCAACAAAGCTAGCTTACGTGACGGGTGGCGTGTCGTTTCAGTCATTTTCAACTAATCTTGTTAAAACATTGCGCAACTGACAGTTTTTCTGTTGGTGGCGCTTTTTTTGACTGAACAGACACGGAGGACGACGGAATGGAAGAACATAACATGAGCTTTTGGGACCAAACAGCAACGTGGATTGGTGCCAATGCCAATAACGGGACCTGGTACATTGGTGGTGTGCTCGCTGCTTTGGGACTGGGCGGCGCGATGAAAGTCTTAGCCATTACGGGGCCATTAGCTTACATTTTACTGGCACTCGTTGGGTACATGGGGTTCCAAACGCGGAAATCAACGATGACGTTGACCCAGGTTTCGTTTGGACGGTGGGGGAGCTTTGGACCGTCCCTAGTCAATGTCATTCAATTTATGGGCTGGGCAGCAGTAAACACCTTCATTGCGGCCAGTTCGATCAGCTATTTATTGCACGATTTATTAGGTTGGCCGGTCTTTGGTCACCGCGGTGGTCTCAAGGGCATTATTTTCGGCATTTTATTAATGTCCGTTTTGCACTTAATTAGTATTTCCCTTGGCCAGCGCTCCGTCCGCATCATTGAACGGGTCGGTATCGTTCTCGTGATCTTATTGGTCTTATGGGAAACATGGGCGGTGTTCCAGAGTGTCTCCTTGCACCAATTGGCACAATGGCGTGTACCCGTTAAGTTTCGGTTGCCCATGGGAACAGCCGTTGATACGTTAGCCGCCTTCAACTTGGCGTGGGTGACTGCCGGAGCAGATTTCACGAAGTTTGCGAAAAATAAGGCCGCCGGAACCGTTGCACCGTTTATTGGTGGCACCGTGGGGCTAATGTGGTTCGCCTTTGTTGGGGTTATTGCGACAATTGGGGCAGCGGTGACGTTAAATACGTTTGATCCGAATGCGTCCGATCCGAGTACGGTGGCATCACGGTTGGGTCTTGGAATCTTAGCCATGGTTGTCATCATCTTGACCAGTACCACAGCAAACGCGGTGAACCTTATGGCCGCCGGATCTGCATTAACGAACATGTTTAAACGGTTACGGCTCACACCAGCACTGTGGATCGTCACGGTGCTAGCGACGCTCATGACGCTAATTCCGCTATGGTCCAGCAGTTTCTTAGCCGTTTTCACGGTATTTTTAGACTACGTTGGGATGATCCTTGGACCAGAAATTGCCATCTTACTGGTTGATTACTTTATCGGTCACCGGGGCGCGTACACGAATCATGATTTTGACCAAGCACCACGGGTGAACTGGATTGCCTACCTCAGCTGGGCCATTGGGATCGCCGCTTACTTTGGGTTGCAACGGGCAACCATGATTACAGAGACGGTTGGTGCAACCGGAGTGGCGATGTTAATTACCGCCGTTGTGTACGGCAGTCTGAGTCAGGTACTGGTCACGGCGACGTCAAAATCACGTATAACACTGAATGACTAAGCGAAACTAATGGCCTGATCCTAACGTTGTCCCTTGTCCAATGACGTAGAAAGGACCCCTAACAAATGGTAATCGTCGATTTTTCTAGTCACTGGCTCAATGATCGAACGGTGGATTTACGAAATTCAGCACTAGCGGACCGATTGTTAACGGAACAGCGGATCAACCATTCCTACGAACTGCGACTAACCGAAACACTGTTACTTTTGCCAGTGACAGTGGGCAAGCAGCACTTCACGTTGGTGATTGATCGCCACCTTGGTCTATTATTAACGCGGAAAACACCAGCGACACTACTGCGCGGGTTGCGTGAGCACCAATGGTTAACGTTTCAACAAATGACCATTTCGCACCAATTCTTGGGTCAGCAGCATTATGTGCCGTACGTTCAAGGATCGGCAGGATTTGTTCCCACTGCTGGACCAACGACAAGTCATGCTGGCTGGGTTGGTTTTGCGCAATTGACGGACCTTCAGGCATACGAAACGGCAGCGGTGCTTGTCTTTCGAAACGAGTTAAAGGTCGTCATGCCCACGAGTCTCTACTTTCTTCGTCAACGATTGGTTGAAGCGGCAACAATGACACAGTTACAGTGCGACTATTTACAGGCGGTGGTTGAACAGTCCGGGTTTAACCGGCGGTGTCCTAAGTTGCCTAACCGGCTGGCCGAATTATTGACGGTTCATCCCCGCCATGAACTATCCGCGCCCCGTGACTTTTATGGGCATGCCATTGAGGCCCTGATGACGGCGGCAGTCGAGGATTTTCTCATGACCGGTTACGGGGATACGTTAAAGTTAGATCGTGTGGAATTGGCGGCGGATGTGCGTGGCTACCTGCATGAGCGGGGGCGGTATCTGGTTCCCAAAAAGCGCCACTTTGCGTCAATGACGGACCATGTTGGTTAGGCTAGTTTTGATGATGAAATGACTGCTTTCTCAAAAATTTGGGCGGGCAGTCGTTTTTGTTTTGCCGAAATAACTTGATTAATGTAAGAAGTTTTCCAATTAGGAGGGAGTCAGGGAAATCACCTGATTCTTTTTTTGTTTCAACTCAGCTTTCTAACGGCTTCATGAAAGATGTATGCTATCATAAAAGGGAAGTAAATCGCTTACATAACATTAATTTTGGAGAGGCCCATGGCAAAACGTGTAACCATTAAGGATGTCGCCAAGGCGGCAGATTTATCCATTACGACAGTATCGCAAATTCTAAACGGCAAGGGTGACCGGTTTCCGGAAACCACGAGGGCCAAGGTCTTTCAACTGCGTGATCAACTGGGCTACGTTCCGAACTTCAACGCCCGTAATCTGATCAATCATTCCATGCAAACGGTCGGGATCATTGTCCCCAACCTTGTGAATCCATTCTTTAGTATGTTTCTTCGGGGCATTCAGGATGCGATGTATGAGCACGAGTGTGTGCCGATTATTTTGAGCGCTGACCGTGACAAAAAGCTTGAACAGTATTATCTACGAACCCTGGTTGAACGGGGCGTCGACGGCGCAATCATCGCCAGCTCGGCGATCAGTAATGACGATTTAAATGAACTGTTAAAACCAAACCACATTCCGTACTTGCTGTTTGATCAAAATGATCCCCAAAATGAAGGGGATCGCATCATCGTCGACGACGAACGTGGGGGCGAACTGGCCGTGAACCATTTACTAGCCGCTCACCATGAACGAATCGCGATGGTTTTGCCAACAGGTCCGTCGCAAAATGTGCAGATGCGGCTCGCTGGTTACCGAAGTGCACTTGTGCGGCACCACATCGCATTTGATGAGAACCTGGTGTTTGAAACGGAGCTATCAAAGCAAGGCGGTGAAGATGTCGCTGACGCAGTGATTGCGTCAGGCGCAACAGCCGTTTTCAGTGCAAACGATGAGTTGGCGGTTGGCCTCATTCGGGGACTTAATGAAAAGGGGATCAAAGTCCCAGAGGACGTATCCATCATTGGATATGACGATATTGACCTTGATGACTACATGACACCGCGGTTAACGACCATTCACCAGCCCGTTTACGAGATGGGTGTGTGGGCCAGTCAAATGATTATGCGTCGTTTACGTGAACCAGAAATTGAGGCACAAATGAAAATTGTCGACGTCAATTTAGTTGAAAGAAATTCTGTAAACCCCTTGTAAGCCTTTCCAAACTGTGATATCTTTTTCACATTGGTTATTTAATAAAACGTTTTACTAATATTGATGAACACGGAAACGTCATGACCATGACAATGGTGCATGGCGTTCCTTAATGACCGTAAAACGTTTTACTAAACAAAAACAATGCCGACAAAGGGGACAGGACAAACATGAAGAAAACAGCAATGATCAATTCAGATTTATCCCGTGTGGTTGCCAACATGGGCCACATGGACTGGTTAGCCATCGGTGACGCCGGGATGCCGGTACCAATGGGAACGGAAAAGATTGATCTCGCCGTCACAAAGCAATTACCAAGTTTCATTGACGTGTTGAAAAACATTTTGACCGAGATGGAAGTGCAGCACATTTACTTAGCCGAAGAAATTAAAACGGTTAACCCTGAGCAATTGACCGCCATTAAGGCATTAATGCCTGACATGCCAATTACGTTTGTGCCACACAGTGAGTTAAAGCAGGATCTAAAGAAGACCCATGCATTTGTTCGGACGGGTGAAATGACCGCCTATTCCAACATTATTTTGGAAAGCGGCGTTACGTTCTAGCCATTATTATCATTGACATTAAGAGAGAATACAGGAGTTTATCATGGAACAGACAGCGAAACGCAATCCCGTCGAGCAGTTATCGGACGGCTACCTATCTAAGACACCGATTTTCACATTTTTATTGGTTTCACTGATTTTTCCGCTGTGGGGTGCCGCAGCCAGTTTAAATGATATTTTGATCACCCAGTTTAAAACGGTGTTCCAATTGAACGATTTAGCCACGGCCTTTGTTCAAAGTGCCTTTTACGGTGGTTACTTTTTGATTGCCATCCCAGCGTCACTTGTCATTAAAAAGAATTCATACAAGTTTGCCATTATGACGGGATTATTGGCCTACATCGTTGGGTGTGGAATGTTCTTCCCAGCGTCTCACATGGCGACATACAGCATGTTCTTAGTTGCCATTTTTGCGATTGCGATCGGGTTAAGTTTCTTGGAAACAGCGTGTGACACGTATTCGTCAATGCTCGGACCGAAGAAGACGGCCAACGCGCGGTTAAACTTTTCACAAACGTTGGTCCCACTTGGTGACATGCTGGGGATCGTTTTAGGAAAGTACCTGATCTTTGGGAACGGCGGTAACTTATCGGATAAGATGGCCCATATGGCACCAGCTGCTCGCCAAGCTTATGGTGAAAAGATGTTGCAATTAACGTTGCAACCATACAAGTACATTCTTGGTGTATTGTTGATCATCTTTGTTATCATTGCGTTTACCAAGATGCCAAGTGCAAAGGCCACAACGGCACCAGCTGCCGAAGTGACGGATGAAGCGGACGCTAAGGCTGCGGAAGAAAAGGTGACACTTGGTGAAACACTGAAGTACCTTGCCCACAACCGGCGCTACCAACGCGGGGTTATGGCCCAGTTCTTCTACGTGGGGATGCAGACGACGGTTTGGTCATTTACCATTCGGTTGGCACTGAACTTGAACCACTCCATTAGTGATTCTGCCGCATCAACGTTCATGATTTTCAGTTATGCAATGTGGTTCTTTGGAAAAGTGGTTGCCAATTGGTTGATGAACCGGTTCTCGATCACGCGTGTCTTGACGATCTACTCACTGTTGGGGACAATTTCATTATTGGCAACGTTCTTGATTCCAAACATGACGGCCGTATACACCGCCATCCTTGCAAGTTTCTTCTTCGGGCCAGAATGGCCAACAATTTATGCCCACACGTTGGACACTGTGACAGAAAAGAAGTACACGGAAACAGCTGGTGCCGTGTTGGTTATGGCCATTATTGGTGGTGCCGTTATGCCACTGTTACAAGGGGCCGTTTCAGATTTGACTACGATGCAATTTTCATTCATCGTTCCAGTGATTTGTTTTGTAATCGTAACGGGGTACTTCTTCTTTGAACACCGTTACGAGGTGGCACATCCAGAAACAGTCGCTGAGCATTAAAAAGTTAAACCGATTATCTGATTTTATGGTAAATTGGTTTTAGACGAATTTAAACACATTCATTATTCAATCGTTAAAGGGGACAAATATGGCTAATAAAGTTGTTGTTTTGGGGAGTTTGAACGTGGATTCCATTCTGCGGATTGCACGGTTACCATTACCTGGTGAAACCATGGAAATGAACGATAAGAGTTCTGCACCTGGTGGGAAGGGTGCTAACCAAGCGGTTGCTGCTGCTCGTGCCGGTGCTGACACAGCCTTCATTGGTAAGGTTGGGGCCGATGACGCTGCTGAAGTGTTACGTGATGCCTTAGAAGCAGACGGAATCAGCACGAAGCATGTCACAACGGATGAAAACCGTGGTTCTGGTCAGGCATTTATCCTGTTGCAAGAAAGCGGTCAAAACTCGATCTTGGTCTATGGTGGATCAAACCAAGGCTTAACAACGGCTGATGTTGACGCTGCTAAAGATGTCATCAAAGACGCTGACTTCCTGATTGCACAATTTGAAACACCAATTGAAACAACGACATACGCGTTCGAATATGCGCAGTCAGTTGGTGTAACAACCATTTTGAACCCAGCACCAGCCATTCCAACGTTACCAGCAGACTTGCTGAGAGCAACGGACATGGTGTGCCCAAACGAAACGGAAGCCGCAACGATTACAGGAATCGAAGTGACGGACAC
The DNA here is from genome assembly GCF_053471565.1 of Furfurilactobacillus sp. WILCCON 0119. Lineage (NCBI taxonomy): Bacteria > Bacillati > Bacillota > Bacilli > Lactobacillales > Lactobacillaceae > Furfurilactobacillus > Furfurilactobacillus sp. WILCCON 0119. The sequence goes on along the minus strand of NZ_JBPCCV010000005.1, from coordinate 152,208 downwards.
AACGTCCATGATTTTGAACGCTGCTAAGTTTGCTCAGATGGGTGTTAAGGAACTGATCATCACGGTCGGTTCACGTGGTGCATTCTACGCAAACCAAATGGGAAGTGGCTTCGTGGATGCGTTCAAGGTTAAGGCTGTGGATACAACGGCAGCTGGGGACACATTCTTGGGTGCTTTGAGCTCCCAACTGAAGACAGACTTCAGTAACATGCGGGAAGCAATTACGTTTGCAAACCACGCATCATCATTGACGGTGCAACGCTTGGGTGCACAACCATCAATTCCACAGTTGGCTGAAATCAAGGCCGAATACAAATAAGAGAGCGAAACGAGACGCGTTTAGGCTCCCTCAGGTAACGCAAAGCAGGCCCTCATGGACGATTTTTGTCCATGAGGGCCTGCTTTGCGTTAGATGAGTCGAAGCCTGCGTCTCGTTTCGCGTTTTCACCAGAATAAAAGTTGTGCGGGACGATTTTTGTCCATGAGTGCGCTGTTTGCGTTAGATGAGGAAGGGTCTGCATTCGGTTTCGCGTTTTCACCAGCTGAAAAGAGTTAGCGGCAGACTGTTTAACTTGTTTAATGATTATTGCGTTTAGCGGAATCTAATAGTTAAACGAACAAAATTGTTTCAATCACTATTGAAACCGGTTTCAAAAATTGCTATCCTACTAGAGGAGGGAGATTGTAAAGCGTTTTACTTTATGATTTTTCACGCATAAATCTATGGAGAAGGGCAGGTTAGCGTTTCTGATGAAAAAGACAACGGTAATCAATTCAGATTTATCCCGGGTGATCGCACAAATGGGTCACTTTGACACACTTGGTGTGGGCGATGCAGGGATGCCGGTTCCGATGGGGACCGAGAAGATCGACCTGGCGGTAAGCCGTCAGTTGCCAAGTTTCATCGATGTTTTAGCAAACATTGTGAGCGAATTACAGGTTCAGCGCATTTATTTAGCGGAGGAGATGAAGGTTCAAAATCCTGAACAACTCACCGCGGTTAAGCAATTATTACCTGATGTTGACGTTGTGTTCATCCCACATGAACAGATGAAAGCTGATTTAAGTAAGACACATGCGTTTGTTCGAACAGGCGAAATGACGCCGTATTCAAACGTGATTTTGGAGAGTGGCGTCACATTCTAGCGAAGGGGGCAAACACACATGGAGATTGACATGCAGCACATTTCAAAATCCTTTGGCCAAAACGTCGTCTTAAAGGACGTTAACTTTTCGGTCAAGGGCGGTGAAGTGCACGCGTTAATGGGTGAAAACGGGGCCGGAAAGTCAACGATGATGAATATTCTGACCGGATTATTAACGCCCAATGGTGGTGACATTCTGGTTGACGGACAACCCACACACTTTAACAATGCGCTAGAGGCGGAACAACACGGAATTAGTTTTATCCATCAAGAAATGAACAACTTTGTGGAGATGCCTGTTCTGGACAACATGTTCTTGAACAAGGAGTTGAAGACCCGCTGGGGCTTTATTGATAACGATAAAATGAAAGCGCTTGCCGAAACGGCATTGGAACGGCTAAACATTAAGATCGATCTGAGCCAGCCAATCGGCAATCTGTCTGTGGGTCAACAACAGATGATTGAAATTGCGAAGTCATTAATGACAAACGCTAAAATTATCATCATGGACGAACCCACGGCGGCCTTAACGGCAACAGAAATTCAGAGTTTGTTTGAAGTGGTGCGTTCCCTAAAGGCACAGGGTGTTGGGATCATTTATATCTCTCACCGAATGGAAGAACTGTTTGAAATTGCCGATCGTGTGACCGTTATGCGGGATGGTTTGACCATTAATACGTATGAAACACAGGCCACGACCGTTCAGCAAATTGTGCATGACATGGTTGGTCGGGACATGGGTGACTTTTATCCAGACAGAACGCCAAAATTTGGTGAACCGCTGATGGAAGTCAAAAACTTGTCTCGTGCCGGTGTCTTTCATGACATTAGCTTTTCTGTTCGTGCCGGTGAAGTTTTAGCCTTTTCAGGGTTGATGGGTGCAGGTCGCACGGAAATCATGCGGGCCATCTTCGGAATCGACAAGCTTGATGAGGGCACGATCATGATTCATGGTGAAGCGGTGCACATCAGCAATCCGAGTGACGCCATCAGTCATAACATCGGTTTTCTGACGGAAGATCGAAAGTCTGAGGGTCTGATTCTTGATAACACGATTGCAGATAACATTGACCTGCCAAGTATTGATGGGTTTACCAAACATGGTTTGATCGATACAAAAGCGGATCGTGATTTTGTGGAAATGCTGATGAAACGGTTAACGGTTAAGGCAACCAGTGCGGATGCCGAGGCGGGTAGTTTATCCGGTGGGAATCAGCAGAAGGTTGTTTTGGCCAAGTGGGTTGGTTCTGGATCACAGGTATTGATCCTGGATGAACCAACGCGTGGGGTCGATGTTGGGGCCAAACGGGAAATTTACGAGTTGATGAACGAACTGACGGATCGCGGCACGGCCATTATCATGGTTTCCAGTGATCTTGACGAAGTTCTCGGCTTTTCAGATAACATTGCCGTTGTGTATGAAGGGCAGTTGATGGACATCGTGCCAACAAAGACGGCAACCCAAGAGAGTATCATAACGTCAGCTACGGGAGGGAAACACTAATGGAGAACCAAACGGAAACGAAACATAAATTCAATTTTGGCGAGTTTTACGCAAAGTTAGGCCCGCTGGTTGCGTTAGTTATTTTGGTTGTTTTAGTGTCAATTTTAAACTTTTCATTCTTAGATCCACTGAACTTACTGAACTTATTACGCCAAGTTTCGATTAATGCCCTAATTGCCTTCGGGATGGAATTTGTTATTTTAACGGGTGGGATTGATTTATCCGTTGGGTCTATTTTGGCGCTGAGCGGTGCCTTTACTGCACAACTTGTTTTGATGGGCGTTCCACCATTCTTTGCCTTCCTGATCGGGATGGTTACTGGGGGAATCTTTGGGGCTTTAAACGGGGTTCTGATTGCTTACGGAAAGGCAGCCCCATTTATCGCAACGTTAGCAACCCAGACGATTTTCCGTGGTGCAACCTATGTCTTCACCAAGGGGAACCCGATCACGGGTGCCAAGATGAGCAACAACTTTAGCTTCCAATTCTTCGGCCAGGGGTACCTCTTCGGGATTCCGTTCCCAGTTTACATCATGGTTCTGTTCTACATTCTCGCCTACATTTTACTTCACCGGACAACGTTTGGTCGGAAAACATACGCTTTGGGTGGGAACCCACGGGCAGCGTTTGTTGCTGGGGTTAAGAATAACAAAATGATTATCTGGATCTACACCTTAGCTGGTTTTCTTTCTGCGACTGCTGGGATGATTTTGACATCACGGTTAGCATCAGCACAACCAGATGCCGGGGTTGCCTACGAAATGGACGCCATTGCCGCCGTTGTCCTAGGGGGCACGAGTCTAGCCGGTGGTAAAGGGAAGATGTTTGGGACATTAATTGGTGCCCTGATTATCGGTGTCTTGAATAACGGGATGAACTTGCTCGGAATTTCCAGTTTCTATCAACAGATCGTTAAGGGGATCGTGATTCTGGTTGCCGTCCTGTTAGATCGTAAACAGGCCAAGGCCTAAAGGGGGAAGTATCATGAAGCATAATCGTCGTTATGTCTTAAGTTTAGTGGCATTATTCGTCTTATGTACGGTAATTCTGACCGGTTGTAAGGCTGTTTCGTTAACACCACCTTCATTCGGTAACAAGGAAACCACCAAAAAGTCCAAGAGCCAGTTAAAAGTTGGGGTTTCACTGTCAACGTTGAGTAACCCATTCTTTGTCTCCGTTCGGGATGGAATCAACGATGTAGCAAAGAAGAACGGTAGTAAAACTGAAGTGTTCGACGCACAAAATGACAGTTCAAAACAGTCTAGTGACGTTGAAGATTTGATCCAAAAGAAGGTTGATGTCATCATCATTAACCCCGTGGATTCTGACGCGATCGCACCGGCTGTGAAGGACGCCAATAATGCTGGGATTCCAGTGATTGCCTGTGACCGGGGCTCAAACGGTGGGAAGCTACTAACGACCGTGGCCTCCGATAACGTGAAGGCCGGAAAGATGGCTGCTGACTACATGATGAGTAAATTACCAGCAGGTGCGCAAGTGGCCGAATTAGAAGGAACACCTGGTGCCGATGCGGCCATTCAACGTGGGCGTGGGTTCAATGACGCTGCTAAGGGCAAGCTTAAGATCGTGTCTAAGCAAAGCGCTGACTTTGACCGGGCGAAGGGCTTATCCACAATGGAAAACATCCTTCAGGCCCATTCATCCATTCAGGGGGTCTTCTCTCAAAACGATGAAATGGCGTTGGGGGCTGTGAAAGCCATCAATAATCCAAACCTGATCGTGGTTTCCATTGATGGGGAACCACAAGGCTTAACAGCTGTTAAGCAGGGGAAGATTTCAGGAATTATTGCCCAATCACCAAAGGTTGAAGGGGAACTGGCCATTAAGGCGGCCTATAAGCATTACGAGGGTAAGACGGTACCAAAACACATTGATTCACCAATCCACTTGGTAACAAAGGAAAACGTGAATAAACAAAAGTAGAGCGAAACCGCATGCGGTTAGGTCTGCTCAGGTAACAGAAATAGCGCCCCATGGACAGCACCTCGTCCATGGGGCGCTATTTCTGTTAGATGAGACGGGGCCTGCATGCGGTTTCGCGTTTGCGTCAGCAAAAGTAAGTAGCATCGCATGGACAAGTGGTAGCCCCATGGACAGCACTTCGTCCATGGGGCGCTATTCTTGTTAGATGAGACGGGGCCTGCATGCGGTTTCGCGTTTGCGCAGCAAAAGTAAGTGGCAATGATTACGGAAAAGGTTTGACTTTAAATGCAACTGCATGTAATATAAATGCACTTGCATTTATTAAGGAGAAGATTGAATGAGTAACTCAAAACGATTATTTGTTTCTGCACTATTCCTGTTGACCGGGTTTATGGTGCTTTTGAATCAGACCATGATGGTGACCGCGCTACCGATTATGGCAAAGACACTGCATGTATCACTGCAAAGTGCGCAGTGGTTAACATCTGGTTACGTACTGGTAATTGGTCTGGTGACGCCGATATCAGCAACATTGCTGAGCCGGTTTTCAAGTCGGAAATTGTACCTAGCAATGGTTGCGGTCTTTATCATTGGAACGCTGCTAGGGCCACTGACAAATCAATTTAGCATCATTTTGCTGGCCCGGTTAATCCAGGCCACTGCTGGTGGGATTTTGATGACGTTTGTGATGGTTAGCATGATGGAAATGTACCCGGCAAATCAACGTGGTGTCGTAATGGGGTATGTTGCGCTAGTGATTGCGGCTGGACCAGCATTGGGACCAACGTTGTCTGGACTTTTAATGAGTGCGTTTCCGTGGACCGCGATTTTTTGGCTTGTGTTGCCAATTATGGTAGTGATTTTCGTGGTGTCCCTAATGGTCGTCCCAGAAATATCGCCAGCAGAGACCAATGTGCACATTGATTTACGCTCCGTTGTGACCTCCATTGTTGGGGTCGGGTTAATCATGAGCAGTTTAACCGAATTTTCGCAAAATGTGCCGGTTGCGAGTGTGATGCTTGTCGTGGGGTTGATCGCAACAGGGGACTTTTTACACCGTCAGTTAACGTTGACAACACCATTATTAGACATTCGGTTGTTTAAACACATGCGGTTTACAACCATGATGCTTGCTGCCCTGCTGGCGTTTGCCGTGCTAATGGGCACCGAAACATTGATGCCGGTGTACATTGAAACTGGCATGGGTCGGACCAGTTTAGTGGCCGGTTTACTGATGTTTCCTGGGGCGATTGTCAACGCGGTGGCCTCACCATTTGTTGGCCGGATCTATGATGGGCGGGGTGCCCGTGGGTTGCTGATCAGCGGCCTAATCATTTTACTGGTTTCAGCAGTACCGTTTTTGTTCATGACGAAAACGTCAAACATTATTTTTGTGATGATCGTGTACGTTGTGCGGATGCTCGGCGTTTCGATTTTCATGGCTGTTACACTTACAGAAGCATTGGTGGGGTTGAAGGCTACAGAATTGAACTACGGGACGGCGTTTAACAACACACTTCGCCAGGTCGGCGGATCAGCGACAGCCACCATTTTAATGATGGTGGTTTCTGCGGCGGCCACCACCATTCACGGCTTCCAACTATCCATGTGGGTCACATTAGGGTTGATCCTTCTGTTGACAGTCGTCACTGGTTATTACCTCGTTAAGAGTCAAAAGGTGGGTGCTTAACATGCAGGACATGGAACGACTCGGGAAATGGATTGCGATGTACAACCGGACAATTCAAAACTGGTTGGCGACGGCGCTCAAGGACTTTCCTGAATTAAACGAAACGAACTTTGACTATGTTTTGATTGTTCATGATCATCCGGGGATCTCACAAAAAGAACTGATCAACGAAGTGTACCGGGAGCAAAGCATCATTGCAAAGTCCGTCAAATATCTGGTGAGTTCTGGTTGGTTGCGGATGGAAAAAGATCCCAACGATCACCGGATTTCACGGCTGTACAGCACGGAAAAAGGGGAGGCCGCCAATGCCCAGTTAAAAGCGCTCGCACTGCAAGCCGATCAGTTTGCCGTGACAGGCCTGACGGAAACGGAGACTCGTGAGCTTCAACGGTTGGTTCAAAAGGGTTTACGAACGGTGATGGCATTGAAAGCACCGGGTGAATAAGTGTTAGTTATGTGTTGACTTAGAGTGCCCTCTAAGGTGTACAGTGGCCTTATCAAATGACTAATGGAGGGCATCAACTAATGAAATTACTCGTTTTAGCAGCAAATGGTCAGGTCGCACGCATCGTTATCCAGCGAATTCTAGCGGAACCCGCATTTGCGGACGTTCAGTTAACACTTGGGCTTCGAAATCATGAGCGACTTGCGGAACTTGCAACAAACGACCGGGTGACCGTGGCTGAAGTTGACTTAGAAGACGCAGCTTCTGTTGCCGCTGTTATGGCGGGGCAGGACATGGTTTACATTGGGGTTGTTGATCATGATGATGACAACGCCATCACTAAGAATGTCGTGGCCGCAATGAAGGCCGCTGGTGTTAGTCGACTGATTTCAACCAGTTTACTGGGGCTTTACAATGAAGTGCCGGGTGAATTTGGTCGGTGGAACAGCGAACGGGTCGGCGGTGCTATGGCTGGTGCCATTAAGGCCGACCAACTGTTGGAAAATAGTGACGTGACCTACACAACGTTGCGCTTACCGTGGTTGAACGATCGTGATGAAGTGAAGTATGTTCTCACGCACCGGCATGACCAATACATTGGTGTTTCTGGTTCCCGGCAGAGTGTTGCCGATGTTGTTTTACGAATCGTCGCTGACCCAACGTTTGGGGCGAATGATAGTTTAGGGATGGCTGATCCTGATACCCAGGGGTTAGACCGGCCAGTATATTAAGTGAGCGTCAAAAAGGTGCTGATGGACAACGACTTGTTGTCCATCAGCACCTTTTTGAATTGACGTAAACGCGCTTTATTTCGCTCTAAATTAACTGGTTATGGGGATCTAACACCAGTGATTCTGCCAGTAAGACTTCACTAAAGAGGTCGTACACGATGTCTGAGTCCACGAGGCCGCGCCGAGCTAAATCATGAAGGTGGTTTTGCTCCGCAGTGAACGCTGTCATGGCCGCCCGACGCTGCTCAACACTCTGCATGGTGGTGAGGACGCGGTGGTCGGCTGCAATTGTCCGCCACTGACGAACAAAGGACCACACGGTATTATGGCGATCCTGATCCTTTAAGTCATAAATCACCAGGTCCTTTACATCTTGCGGTAGATCCATGCCGGTGACCGTTTCGACACCAATGATGGTTAACTGATGCCGGAGCTGATTCATCTGGCGGGTACGGGTCTTCGCTGTTTGATCTGCCGGGAGCCACCAGTGGAAGATGAGGGTTGGCAGGAGCATGCTGAGAATGATAACGACCGTTTCAATCAGAATAATTTGGTTAAACGTGGTTTCGCTGAGGTGGTTGCCTAATAACGAAAAGGTCATGGCTAACGTGACGGTGCCGTGAACACCACCAAGGGCAAACAGGGTGGCGTCACGGGTGGTTTGCTGGTGAATGAACCACCGCGCGTACACGAACCGGCATAAAAAGAGCCCAAGGTAGGCCACCAATCCGCTGACTAACCAAGTGAATGAGCCGGTTACGACCGCGTAATGGTCACGGAAAATTCGAACTAAGTTTAATCCGAGGGTCACGAAGACAAAGCCCTTTAATAATTCGGAGAAAAAGAGCACCATTTGAATCCCAAAGTGCATTTGGCGTGGCGCGGTAAACCGGCTCCGGTTAGCCTCACTATTATTGACGAGGCCGGCGGTGACGACGGCGATGATGCCTGATACGCCCAGCGCTTCGGCCACTGCATAGATGATAAACGGACTTAGCAAGTAGAGGGCATTTTGTGAGGTGATGTTATTCACGCTGGTCCGCACCAGCCACTGCCGAAACAGGGTGAACAACCCGGCAACCACGTTACCAACGATGAGGCCACCAATTGCAGAAATTAGCAGGGCACCACTGTTAGCCAGGAGGTTGAGGTGACCGCTTTGGTACCACAATAAACCAGCCTGAAGCAAAATGATCCCGGTGGCGTCGTTAAACATGGACTCCATCTTGAGGGTGTTGTTAATGGATCCCGGAAACTGGCGGCCAGTTGTGACCGATTCTAACGCGGTAGCGTCAGTTGGTGTGCTAATGGCCACGATAATGAGGGCGAGCGGTAGCGCCAGACCGATCAGGCTGTGCATAATGATGGTTGTAACGATGGCAGAAGCCAATGCTAAATGCTAACAACCCGGCGGTGCCGAGAATGCTGACCAGCCGGTCACGAACCATCACGACCGTTGTCCGTTGGCCCTCAAAGAAGAGCAGCGGTGCCAACACGACGATCATAAAAACGTCGTTGTCGAAGTTCGGAACAAGGTGGTTAGTGATCGGAAATAGGGCCAAAATCATGCCCATGAGGATGTTAACGTAGGCGTTGGAAATTTGTGGTATCAACTGCGCGATGATGTTCGCAATCGCAACAGTCAGCACAATGGTGAGGGTGGAAATGAATAGAGTCATGAGGCGCTCCCTTACGGTTTAATGATTAAGTAAAGCGTACCATAAATCCGTTTATCAAAGGAATTTAAGGGCGATGAATTGACCATCATTTGAAACCGAAGTAATCACTATTGATAATTTTAATTATGTAAACTAGAGTGATGGGTTAATTTAATTGGTGAGGAGAGCGGGTGCGGCTGCACACAAAAAGTGCATTAGAAAACGGCTGATTGCCTGAAGGTCAAAATCAGCCGTGGTTAAACGGAGCCTATTTCTTGGATTGATCGTCATTTTGCTGAGCACGCCATTCATCAGCTGTTAGAAGATCTTTAACGTGAAACTTGATCGAAGTGACTGTATAACCAGTCATGGCGCGAACAGCCGCGGTGATTTTCCGAGTGATCTTATCAAAGATGTCATTGGCGTCCTTACCGTATTCAAGCGTTCCTTCGAGCTCCAGTTCGACCGTTTGTTTGTCTTCATCAATGTCCGCTGAGACACCTTGGCCGGGATTAGTAACACCGAATTGGTTCGAGAGGCTATCGAAAATTGTCCCGGTTAATTCTAAAACACCGTCGACTTCCTGGGCAGTTTTGCCAGCAATTTTTTCTAACACGTCGTTATTAAAAATAATTTCCTTTTTTGTGACAGCTTCAGCCATTGTAAATGTCCTCCATTCTTGATGTCATTATGCTAATAAGCGGTTACTCAACGTCCTTTGTTTCAGTTGAATGTGATGAATTTGGTTTGCCCTTGGCCTGATTTTGCCAGTCGCGTTTACTCATAACGTCATTAATTCGAAGGTTCAACTCAACAACGTCTAATCCGGTAAAGTTCTTGATGTCACGGACGACGCGCTCAGTGACCTGTTCGAACAGGTGACGAATATCTTGGCCGTATTCAACGGTTGCGTGCATATCAAGGGCGACTTGTTTTTTGCCAACTTCTGCTTCAATCCCTTGGGTTGGATCGGCTTGGTTACGAAAACGATCTGTGATGCCACTTAACATGCCACCATCTAGTGATAGAACCCCGTCGACATTGCGAGCCGCTAATCCAGCAATTTTTTCGATGACACCGTCGTCGTAGCTTAACTCGTTTTTTAACTGTACTTTAGTTGTTTTTTCACTGTTTTCCATTATCAAATGACCTCCATAACAAAACTGACCTAACTAGATAAAAACTGATTGATTTTTTGTTTGATGTGCTTTCGATCAATATGACCATATTGACCAATAAGGCCACCAATGATGGTCAAAATCGCGACGAGAACCATGCTCCAGAATCCGGCAAAGACCCAGACTACACCGAGGATCAAACCAACCACCGCACCAAACATTGACCGTCTCATGACAGATCACTTCCTTTCTTAAATGACGCGGACACCATGTTCACGGGACTTAACAACAGGTTCGATATTGACGTTTCGGTGGCGAAGGGTAAAGCCAAGGTGGGCGTGTAAATACTGTTCGATGATTCCAAGAATGTCAGTCCCGAGAGCTTCAAAATTTTGTGCTTCTAGTGCGGTGGCGACACCATGAACGGTAACGTCTGCGCGTTTGTTATGGTGGATTCGCAAGGTTATGACAACATGACTAATATCAGCAGTGGTTTCAATGCGATACTTTAAGTCGCGTTCAATTGCGGCAACGGGCAGAAAAATGGTGCCATGTTGTTCATGAAACTGGACGGTTGTAACCGTTCGTGGTTTCAGCAGACCAATCAATAAAATGATGAGGCCGATGAGCGTGACAATAACGCCGATCACGATAAGCGTGGTGGCGGTCACCTGCGCATTAAGGGTCAAGCCATCGTGAAGCCAAGTCGAGACGGGCGGTATTGATTGGTTAGTAGTGACCAGGAAAAGACCAGTCAGAATAACGATGATTCCAGCAGTACTTACCACCCATTTTGTTAGCAAGCGCATTAATAAACCTCCTTTCTTTTGATTGCCTAAATCCTAAATGAAAGGGGCCCTGGGATTCCAAAAATATGCTTATTGCTGGCACATAGTTTAAGCGATAAATGGTCAGGTTTTTCAGCTGTTAGTAAAGTGTTCGTGAAGACTGTGACAATACAACGGATAACTGTGATTATTTTGCACGTTTATAAAAAAACAAGTTAAAGAGGATTGTGTGTAGTACGCTTACCTTAACTGAAAAGAAGTGGGGATCGTGAAAATGAAGGCACAAGTTGTGTACGCAACCATTACGGGAAATAACGAAGAAGTAGCTGACATCGTGGTGGATGCACTGCGTGGTAAAAACGTTGAGGTTACGAAGAGTGAAATTTCACAAACGGAGCTAACGGCTTTTGAAAAGGCTGATATTTGTGTTGTGTGTGCTTACACATACGATGAAGGGGCACTGCCTGAAGAAGGATTGGACTTCTTTGATGATTTAAAGGAGGCCGACTTAGCTGGGAAGGTTTACGGGGTCGCGGGTTCTGGTGACGTCTTTTACGGTGATGACTTCAACAAGGCAGTCGATGAGTTTGATGGGGCCTTTGCCCAGAGTGGGGCAACTAAGGGTGCTGAGAACGTTAAAATTGACCTAGAACCGTACGAAGAGGATGTTGAAACACTCCAACAGTTTAGTGACGCCCTGGTTAAGGCGTCAACACAAGGATAATTAAAAAGCGTTCGGTTGAGATCACATGATGATTCAACCGAACGCTTTTCAATTAATCGAGTGTTTGCTTTAATCCTGGTAACATCAATTGCCAGACGCTTTCGAACTGTTCTTGTGTCGAGGGTCCCCAACTACTTGCGTAAGCTGGGGCAGAAAAGGTCAAAAAGGCGTTCATAACGGCCGTAACGAGGTCGGTCGAAAGCGGCCCAATGGCTTGTTGCAGACTGTTATCAAGGTCGTTCACGTGAATTTGGAGCGCGGCTGGATTCTGGTCAATGTAGGTGGTGTAGAGCGCAAACATATCAGGGTCGTCCTCACGCGCGGCCATTTTTTGGCTGGTTAACGTCCAGAGCCAGTCGTGGAGAATCGCCGTCTTGGTGGTGTAGGGCTCGGTGTTGAACGGAAAGAGGGTTACCAACGTTTTGTCTAACCAGGAAAGCGCCAGTGACGTCCACAGGTCTTCCTTATTTTTGAAGTGCTTATAAAGGGCAGCGTGGCTGATGCCTAAGGCCTGACCGACCTTGGTGAGGGTCACCTTTTGAATGCCGTTTTGCTCAACGAGCTGTTGCGCCGTGTCAAGAATGCGCTGTTGACTGATTTTTTCCATTTAGCTGTCCTCGATTGTCGGGATTAAAATTTATTTAGTTACATTTATTGACTTTTGTAACTCGACGGTTTAAAGTATCTCTCAAGTTACAAAAAAATGAAATGTAACCAACTAAAAAAAGAGGCCTTTAACATGAAATTAACAAATAACACAATTTTAATTACTGGTGGAACTTCAGGCATTGGCTTGGGCTTGGCACAATCACTTGATCAACTGGGCAATCAGATCATTGTTTTAGCGCGAAATGCGGATAAAATGGCCGCGGTTAAGGCTGGCCACCCAACATTTGCGACGTTTCAAGCGGATGTGAATGATGTTGAAACACTGAAGGAGTTGCCAGCGTGGATCCAGGGTCATTATCCAGACTTAAACATGGTGATCAACTCGGCTGGTGTCATGCGGGCCCATGATTTACTTGACCCTAACGTGACGGTTGAAGACTTATTTGCCGATATCGACATCAACCTGAAGGGGACGGTTGCGGTAGATAAACTGTTATTACCACAGCTGATTCACCAAAAAGAAAGCCTTGTCGTGAACGTCTCTTCTGGGTTGGCGAACTTGAGCTCAGCCGCCCACCCAACGTACTCGGCATCAAAGGCTGGGGTGCACATGTTTACCTCAGCATTGCGTGATCAGCTTCGGTTTGCACAGCTTGACCATGTGCACGTTATGGAATTGGTGCCACCATTAGTATCTGAAACGAACTTGGAAAGCGGCAGTCATGGTGGCCGTGGTGACATGAAACTGGCTGATTTAGTGCAGGCCGCTCTGAAAGGTATGGCGGGTGATAAGGGCCGTGTTAACGCGGGAGCTGCCAAGATGCTCCGTAAAGCCGGTCAGTTACGACCAGACCAGACGGAATGGCAGTTTGCCAAAACCAGCTTAGCACAGTATTTCCCAGCCGGCTTGGTAAAGTAACGAATAATCATCATAAAAAGCGTCTGAACCCTTGATAAGAAGGGGCTCAGACGCTTTTTGAGTTAAATGGTTACGGTAATCAATTCGAGGTTGTCAATGGGGCGGCTTGGCTGGTGCAAAAGAGTCAGCCACCGCTGGATCACTAAGCCATGTGTTACGACCATCACGTCGCCATCAAATGGGGTGGTCTGAAGTTCCGTTAAGAACGCATTCAACCGGTGATCAAGATGGTGAAGTGATTCACCGTGGGCGAGCTGTTCATATCCCTGGGCCACATCATGATCGTGAAGGTTCCAGCACGTTGGAAACGTGGTCTTGAGGGTCGTTAAGGGTTGACCATTCCAATCACCGTAGTCGAGTTCTTGAAGCCGATCATCAACAATGCGCGGCACAGCGGCGGGAAGAATGATGGCTGCTGTGTTTTGGGCCCGGGTTAGGGGGCTGATGTAGCAACAAGCAAGGCGCTTTTGCGCCAGAAGTGGCCGCATTTGTTTACAAGCCTGCTGGCCTAGGGCAGTGAGGGCCGTGCGCTCATCATTGACAGTTCCTTGGAGAACGCCGGTAACGTTAGCCACCGTTTGAGCGTGGCGAACAAGGTGGACGGTCACCATACGCTTATTTAAAAACCGGCTTGCTGTTTCTGTAGAGAATGTCTTCTTTCTTTTCAAGCAGATTAGCATACCGGGCAGCAGCAAAGAAATAATCAGACAGGCGGTTAACAAAGATAAGCACATCGGGGTTGATTTCAGCTTCATTTTGCAAAGCAACGATTTCCCGTTCGGCCCGCCGTGTGATGGTCCGTGCCATGTGGAGGTTGGCAGCAGTCTTAGTCCCACCAGGAAGGATAAACTTCTGAACGGGTGGAACGGCTTCTGTATACCGATCAATCAGCGTTTCAAGCCAGCCAGTCGCTTTGCCTTCGTGTTCAAAAATGAACGGGTGGCGCGTATCGTCGGCCATCCGGGCAAGGTCGGAGCCTGCGTCAAATAGCAATTGTTGAATTTCCGTTAGTTCATCAGCCAGTGGGGCGGTTGCTTCATTTAGGTCGGCGATGGTCAAGCCAACCCATGAGTTTAATTCATCAATGGTTCCGTAGGCTGCGACACGAATGTCGTCTTTAGTCACAATTTTCTTACCAATGATTCGGGTTTGGCCGTGGTCGCCAGTCTTTGTGTAAATTTTCATCAATTAGTCACATCACTTTCTATGATTAAAGGTGGTTCAAGAAAATCCTCTGAGCACAATGTAACGCTATCCGCGTTGTGATGGGGAAAACTCAGGAAACAATGCAAGAAAATCATAGTTTATGCTCGATGACAAAATGATGCTAATGACCGCTAATTATTGACATTGCCTGGTGATTAGTCGCTGTCTATACTTTTATTGACTTAAACAAATTGCTTGATTAACCGTCACCATATCGTGGCTAGACGTCGTTAGTGAATCGTGTCACGAAAATGGCGGTGATTAGCAAGCTTATGGATGAAAGAAGGACACACATGGGAACTTCACGCGTACTAAAACGGACAATGTTGGCGGCATTATTACTGGCACTTTGTGTCGTGGGCGCCAACGTTAAGATCATGGGCTCCATTGCATTTGATTCGGCACCTGCCTTTTTAGGGGCCATCTTATTAGGACCGTGGTTTGGTGCGTTCCTTGGTTTTTTTGGTCACATGACCTCAGCGCTGTTATCAGGGCTTCCGCTAACCTTGCCGGTTCACTTGATCGTTGCGTGTGGGATGGCCGTTTGTATGTTCGTCTTTGGCTGGATTCGGCAGCGGTTTGGGAAGAGCCGGGTGGGCATCGTGCTTCTCTCTGACCTTGTGGGGTACCTCATTAATGTGCCACTGGAAATTCCGGTGTTATATCCGTTATTAAAGGGCGCAATTTTTGCACTGTTTATTCCGTTAACGCTTGCCACCATCGCGAACCTAATTGTCTGTGAAGTGATTTATGCTGCCCTTCCTAAGCGTCAACGGGACGCAGATTTCTTGCAGGTTCAAACTAAGGTTTCTAAATGAGAACGGGCGAGCACGGCGGGAACGTGGCGGCAGTCAGTGAACAAGCTCATGTTGCCGCGGCCTCATTAATTGACTTTAGTGCCAACATTAATCCGTTAGGGGTGCCAGCACCATTGCTCACTGTACTTGCTGAGGCGGCGCCGGACTTAACGGCATATCCCGATCCCCGGTACCCAACGTTAACGGCGGCACTCGGCCGGTATCATCACGTCACGCCGCAAGCGGTCTTTCCCAATAACGGTGCGTTAGCGGTGCTTCGTGACGTTGCACTTGCCCTGAAGCCACGGCAGGCCGTAGTGGTGACACCAGGATTTAGTGAATATGAGCGGGTGTTTCAGCTAGTGGGAAGCACGGTGTTGCATTACGCATTAACGGAGCCCACGGGCTTTACGTTATCTGTATCGGCATTGATTTCCTGGCTAGGAGAAAACGTTTTACCTGGTGCAGTCGTGTGTTTAGGAAATCCCAATAATCCCACCGGACAGTTGTTGACCCCAAAGACATTGCGGCCGTTGGTTGATTACTGTCAGGCCCATCAGTTGTGGTTGGCGGTGGATGAGGCGTTTATGGATTTTTTGTTTGATGAGCAACTAAGCTTGCTGAGTCAGCTAACACCGGCAGATCCAGTGGTGATCATTCGGTCGGCCACAAAGTTTTTTGCCATTCCGGGGGTGCGGTTGGGGTACGGCTTGACGCAGAACCCTTTCTTACAGCAACAATTGACAGCGGTTACAGAGACGTGGGCGGTCAACGCCATTGCACAGACAATGGGCAGTAAATTGTACGACCAAACGACATACATTGCGGAAACGAAACGGTGGTTCAAAACAGAGCAGCCGTGGCTTGGCGCACAGCTTCAGACGCTTCCGGGCGTCACCGTGTTTCCCAGTCGGGTGAACTTCTACCTATTCAAAGCGCCACTGTCTGACTTACAAGAACGGCTGTGGCAACGCGGAATTATGATTCGAAGCTGTGATAATTACCCGGGTTTAGATGACCATTTTTACCGGGTCGCGGTCAAGGATCACGAGTGTAACGACCACTTATTAACGGCGCTTACTGCAACTTTATCAGAAACGGAGGCACTGGCATGAAGGCAGTGTTAATCGCAGGGACAAACAGTGGGTCAGGGAAAACAACGGTGACGCTTGGCCTGCTGAAGGCATTATGTCAACGGGGAACGGTTCAACCGTATAAGGTGGGGCCCGATTACGTTGACACAAAATTTCATACGCGTATTACCGGTCGGGCATCGCGGAATCTGGATGGCTTTTTAACACCAGATGCACAAACCCTGGCTTACCTGTTTACCCAAAATACGGCCGCCGTCGACTTTGGCGTGGTTGAAGGGGTGATGGGGCTGTATGACGGCTTGGGCAGTGATAAGGACGCCTGTTCCACCGCGGCCATGGCGAAGCAACTGGGCTTACCGGTGATCCTTGTGGTTGATGGGCACGGGATGTCAACGTCGGTTGCCGCGCTGTTATCAGGCTACATTAACTTTGATCCGGCGGTGAGAATTGCCGGGGTCATCATCAATAACGTCATGAGTGAGAATCACTATCAACTCATTAAAACGGCGATCAACCGGTACTTAACGGTGCCGGTGTTAGGGTACCTACCCCATGATAAAAGTGTGGCGTTACCGTCCCGGCAGCTCGGACTGGTGCCGGATGCAGAAGTGGCCAAAATTGACGACAAGATCAACCGGTTAGCCGACCAGATTACCGCTCACGTTGATTTAGATCAGTTGGTCGAGCTTATGACACCAACACAAACGAACGTTTCGCTCCCGTTTCCGGTTCCTAAAACAACCCTGCGAATCGGGATCGCCCAGGATGAAGCGTTCAACTTCTACTATGCGGACAACTTGGCGTTGCTCCGCCAAAGTGGGGCGACACTTGTTCCGTTTAGTCCACTGCATGATAACAAGCTGCCAGAAGTTGACGTCTTGATGCTTGGGGGTGGCTACCCCGAAGAGTTTGCGGCGGAGCTGGCGAAAAACACCGCCATGCGGACCGCCATTCGCGCCTTTTCAGACGCTGGCCGGCCCATTTACGCCGAGTGTGGTGGGTTGATGTACCTTGGCCGGCAGCTTGTGGTCAATGATGAGTACTTTGACATGGTTGGGGTGTTTACTGGTACAAGCACGATGACGGCCCGGTTGAAACGCTTTGGGTATTGTTACGCAACCCCAACGACCGCGACCATGCTTGGAAATCCGGGAAGCCAATTGACGGGCCACGAATTTCACCACTCCCAGTTTGAAGCAGATACTGGCTTATCGCCAGTCCTCGCCATGAGCAAAGTTCGTGACGGTGAGGTGGTGGCAGAGTGGTCCGGAGGGTACCAAACAAACGCCACGTTTGCGAGTTATCTTCACGGCCACTTTTACCAAAACAAGACGTTTTATCGGGACCTAATTCGTCAGTGGGAGTCGGCTGCCCATGCGAATTGAGATGATTTTATTGGGGCTTGTTCTGGACTTGATCTTGGGTGATCCCCCGCGGTGGCCTCACCCGGTAAAACTGATTGGTCATCTGATCAGCTGGTGTGAGCACGCATTCAACCAGCCACGATTCAGTGACCAGATCAGACGGTGGCTTGGCGTTCTCCTGTGGATCATCGTCGTTTTAGGAACTGCGGCAGTCACCGCTGGTCTTATGTGGCTGACACGTCCGGTCTGGTGGCTCCACTTTTTACTAGGAACCTACATTGCTTACACCTGTTTGTCCGTCAAGGGTCTTGCTCACGAAGGCCGAAAAATTCAACGGTCATTAACAGCCGGAAACTTAGCGGTTGCGAGACAACAGGTTGGTATGATCGTCGGCCGTGACACCGCTGATTTATCAGCAAGTGACGTGACGAAAGCCACCGTTGAAACCATTGCCGAAAATACGAGTGATGGGGTGATTGCGCCACTACTGTGTTTGTTCATTGGCGGCCCCGTTTTGGGGCTGAGTTATAAGGCGGTGAACACGCTGGACTCCATGGTGGGGTACCGGAATGAACAATATGCCGCCATCGGTTGGTGGTCGGCAAAATTGGATGACATTGTGAATCTCATTCCGGCCCGGTTGACGTGGTGTTTTCTGGTGTTAGCCACGTGGCCTTTACGTCTTAATACGCGGGAAGCCATTACCGTTGGCCGCCGCGACCATAACCATCATTTGAGTCCTAACAGCGGGTTTGCAGAGTCAGTGGTGGCCGGTGCGCTAAACGTGCGGTTGGGTGGGCCCCATACCTACTTTGGTGAGTTGGTCATCAAACCTTACATTGGTGAGGAAACAGCACGCGCCATTACACCCGAAGACATCACGATGACATGCCGATTACTGTACATGGCAACGGCACTGGCAACAATCACGTTAACCGCAATCACCTGGTTGATCACTAGTTTACTGGCTTAACACACACTTAATTAAAGGAGCACGACACAATGGAACATGAGGGCTATAACACGATTCCAAACCAAATCACGGATAAAAGTTTTGTCATGATTCAGGATGAAATTGACCGGTTAGAACCGGATTATCAGTTTAATAACGCGGTGGAGGAAGCCATCATCAAACGGGCCATCCACACCACCGCAGATTTTGACTATCTACATACCCTGGCGTTTACAAACGATGTCATTGCAAAGATTCAGCACATTTTGACGCACCATGGCGCCATTTTTACGGATACCACCATGGCGTTGGCCGGCATTAATAAACGAAAGCTTGATGCACTGGGTGTTGATTACCATTGTTTCATTGCTGACCCACGGGTCTACGACATTGCGCAAGAAAAGCAGATTACCCGCTCAATGGCAGCCATTGAATTGGCCGCTGAGGTACCTACCGAAAAGTTATTTATCATCGGAAACGCCCCAACAGCCGTTTATAAAATTCTTGAAATGACGGCGGCAAAAACGTTAACCCCAGACGCCGTGATTGGTGTTCCCGTTGGTTTCGTTGAGGCTGCTGAAAGTAAGGACGCCTTGATGCACAGCACGATCCCAGCGATTGTGGCTCAGGGCCGAAAGGGTGGGAGCAACTTAGCTGCCGCACTGACAAACGCCATTTTATATAATCTGTAACCAAGTGGGTGAACACGATGAGTGAAGACGATTACGTTTACTACAATGGCCGTAAGCTTCGCAAGGGATTTACGACCGGAACAACTGCCACCGCGGCAGCCGTTGCAGCAACGAAAAGCATTTTACAGCAACAGCCACAGGTTGGGGTGACGGTCAACGCCGCTAACGGGCAGCAAGCCACGTTTGACGTTCAGGACTGTACGTTTGACGAGCACCAGGCCACCGTTGCCATCACCAAAGACGGTGGTGACGATCAGGATGCCACGGACGGCATGTTGATTTACGCCACGGTGACGCTTCGCGCGGATGACAGCATTACGTTGGAAGGCGGGCAAGGCATCGGGCGGGTCACCCAAAAGGGGCTGGCCAACGAACCGGGCATGCCCGCCATTAACCCGACACCACGTAAAATGATCAAACAAAGTGTCCGGGAGATCTTAGGTCCCAAGCGGGGAGCTGACATTTTGATTTTTGCGCCTGAGGGCGAGCGCGTGGCTAAACTAACGTACAATCCGAAGCTTGGCATCGTTGGTGGGATCTCAATTTTAGGAACCAGCGGCATTGTTACACCGATGTCTGAGGAAAGCTGGAAACATTCCATTTCCATTGAAATGAACATCCACAAAGAGCGTGGCGATCACCAAATCATCCTAACCCCGGGAAACTACGGGGAGGACTTCTTAACGGATGAACTGCACATTAGTAATGCCAAACAGGTCCAGATGAGTAACTTCGTGGGCTATGTACTGAAGGAGACCCAACGCCTCGGGTTCACGGATGTATTGATCGTGGGTGACTTGGGCAAGATGATCAAAGTTGCTGGGGGGATCTTTTCCACCCATAGCAAGGACGCCGACGCCCGCGCGGAAATCATGGTTGCTAATTTGGCGTTATTAGGTGCCCCGTTATCATTACTAACACAAGTGAATGACTGTTTAACGACCATTTCTATGATCGAGTTAATTAACGCGGCTGGTTACCAGCAGGTGTACCAAGTGCTGGTGGATAAAATCAAGGCGCGGAGTGAACGGCTACTGAACCGGGGGGAACAAAAGACGCACATTGACGCGGTGATTTTCTCCAAGGCAACCGGCTACCTGGCATCAACAAAGTCGTTGAAAACCGTGACGGAGGTGTGGCGATGATTACCGTGTTAGGCATCGGTCCGGGCGCCGCCGCGTTACGACTGGCCGGGACAAACGACTGGTTAACCAACGCTGACTACGTGATTGGCGCGCCGCGGCAGTTAGAAACGTTAGCCGTGCCGGAAAAAAAGGCGGTTACGCTGCCACCGCTGGCGACGCTGGAACAATGGCTTCACGAACACCACGCCGACAACGTGGTGCTACTGGCCTCGGGTGATCCGTTGCAATACGGCATTGGCAACTGGGTGGTGAAGCACTTTGACGCCACCCAGTACCGGATCATCCCGGGGATCAGTGCCATTCAGTACTGTTTTCACCAGTTTGGTCTATCACTAAACGACGTGTACATCACTAGTAGCCACGGCCGTAAGCCAGACTTTGACTTCCTGTTACGGCATCAAAAGGTTGGCATGGTGACGGATACCGTGATTGGACCGGCTGAAATTGCCGCAGCCATCCGGGAACGGGGGCTGCACCGGACACTGTACGTTGGTGAACGGTTGAGTTACCCAGATGAACAGTTATCGAAATGGACGGAGCAAACGGTTCCCGAGCGGGACTATCAATTAAACGTGGTGGTGATTGTCGATGAGGGATGACGAATTTTTACGAACGAAGGTGCCAATGACCAAGCAAGCGGTCCGGGCACTCTGCATTGATGAGCTGGACCTAGCGCCAGTCGGTGAACAAACGGTGCTCGATATTGGCGCCGGAACGGGGAGCATTAGCATCCAAATTGCGAAAACGCACCCGGCTATTTCTGTCATTGCGGTGGAGCATACACCAGCCGCCGTTGACATCATGACGCAAAATTTGACCCACTTTGGGCTCACAAACGTCACGTTGATCGAAGGGGAAGCACCAGCTGTCTTACCAGAGCAACAGTTTGACCGGATCTTTATTGGCGGAAGCGGTCAGGAACTCACCGCCATCATCGCGTGGTCCGTGGCGCACTTAGCACCACAAGGACGGCTGGTGATGAACTTCATTTTAATGGAGAATGCGCAAACGGCCTTAACGGCTTGTGAACAACAGGCGGGTCTGACAGACATTCGCTTTTGCAACATGACGGTGGCCTCGTGGCATGCACTAGGTCAAGGCCACTACTTCAAACCAAATAACCCAACGCTCATTTTGAGTGCAACACGAAAGGAAGACTAACACATGGCAGTTGTAACGTTTATCGGAGCTGGCCCTGGCGACAAGGACTTGATCACATTGAAGGGGTACCGGAAGCTCGCCGCAGCCGACGTTGTGATCTATGCAGGATCACTGATCAACCTGGAACTTCTGGATTACTGTAAGCCAGACGCAACGTTGTTTAACAGCGCGGAGATGACTTTAGAAGAAATCATTGAGCAAATGGTGCTCGGGGTTCGGGCAGGTAAAGACGTGGTTCGGTTACAAACGGGGGACTTTTCCATTTATGGCTCCATTCGTGAACAGGTTGAGGAACTTAAGAAACAGGACGTCGGTTTTGATTGCATTCCGGGTGTGAGTTCGTTTTTGGGCGCTGCATCATCACTTGGTGTGGAATACACGGTTCCCGAAGTGTCTCAAAGCGTCATCATCACGCGGATGGCTGGTCGGACACCGGTGCCAGATAAAGAGTCACTTCGAGCTCTTGCCGAGCACCAAACATCGATGGTGATTTTCCTTTCCGTTCAGGGGATTCAAAAGGTCGTCAAGGAGTTACTTGCCGGTGGGTATCCAGAAACGACGCCAGCAACGGTGATCTATAAAGCCACGTGGCCAGATGAACAGTCTGTTTCCGGGACGTTGGCTGACATTGCGGTGAAGGTTCATGAAGCAGGAATTCGGCGGACAGCCCTCATTATGGTGGGTGAATTCTTGGGTGAGCAATACCATTACTCACGGCTGTACGACGCAAACTTCAGCCACATGTACCGGAAAAAGCAAATTAGCGATGACCAAAACTAAGGTCGGAGTCCTCGCACTGACGGCAACGGGGTGCACGTTGGCAGAACGGATCCACACGACGTTAGCAGCCGATGTAACGCTGATTTTGCCGGAAAAATTTGCGGCGGCTTCCGCGGCAGTGACGTTTAAAACGGGTGGCTTCCGGTCAGCGTTTGCCACGGCCTTTGGGCAGTATGACTGTGTCATTTGTGTGATGGCAACAGGCATTGTGGTTCGGCAACTAGCACCACTGTTACAGGATAAATTAAGTGATCCGGCGGTGTTAGTGGTTGATGAGCAAGCTCACCATGTCATCAGTCTCTTGGCTGGGCACATGGGTGGGGCAAACGACTGGACGGTCCGCCTCGCGGAGGCATTGGCCAGTGACCCCGTGATCACAACGGCAACGGACACGGAGGGCGTTCAGGCGCTCGATGTGTTAGCCCGGGAGTATCACGGCTGGTACGCAGAGTTTAAGACCACGACAAAACGGATCAACGGGCGACTAGCAGCCCGGCAACCAGTAGCGTTATGGATCGACCCCGTTTATCGACCACACCACCCAGCATTGACGGGCTTTACCGTGGTGGATGAGCTCGCGGCACGACCAGATGGGGTGCCACTTGTCGTTATTTCCGACCGAACGGACTTGCCAAAACTGGTGGATGCCACACAACTGATCCCCCGGGTCAATGTGTTAGGCATCGGCTGCCGCAAGGACGTTACGGTGGGCATGATGCAAGCGGCTCTGACTGAATTTTGTCAGGAACAGCACTTAGCCTGGCGGTCGATCGCACAGCTGGCCTCCATTGAGAAAAAGGCGCATGAAGCAGGGATCCACTACCTGGCGGAAACGCTGAACGTTCCGGTAACGTTTTATTCTGCTGCCACCTTACAAACCGTTGCTGATCACTACCCGCAGTCATCATTTGTGACTAAGACGGTGGGCGTTGGTGCGGTAGCAGAGCCAGCCGCAGAAATTGCAAGTGGTGTGCCGGTGAGCGGAGAACGGTTTGCAGCACACGAAATCACGTTGGCCTTGAGCCGACAACAACCATGGAAAGATGAGGAAAACTAAATGTTATACATTGTGGGACTAGGACCTGGTGACAAACGCGTTATGACGACGGAGGCCATTCAAATTATTGAACACTGCCCCATCATCGTGGGCTACGCCACGTACATGCGCTTAGTGAAGGACATGTTAGCTGATAAGCAGATCGTTTCGACCGGGATGCGCGGTGAAGTGGAACGGTGTGAAAAAGCGATCGAACTAGCCGCTGATGGAACTGACGTTGCCTTAATCTCAAGCGGTGACGCTGGTATTTACGGAATGGCAGGGCTCATCATGGAAATGTTAGCCAGTCAAAAACGGCAACTGGACGTTAAGGTGATTCCTGGTGTGACAGCAAGTATCGCTGCGGCTGCCGCACTTGGGGCGCCGTTAATGAATGACTTTTGCCACATTAGTCTGAGTGATTTGATGACACCATGGTCCGTCATTACGCAACGGGTCGACGCCGCCGCTTCAGCGGATTTCGTTATCTGTCTGTATAACCCCCGGAGTAAGGGACGCCCAGATAACTTGCGGCAAGCATTAGACATCGTGCTGAAGTATAAGTCAGCGGACACGATCGTGGGTTACGGAAAAGACGTTGCCCGGCCAAAGGAAATCGAGCACATTACAACAATCGGTGAACTCGACGAAGAAGACATTAACATGACCACCATTGTCATCATCGGAAACAAAAACACCTTTGTTGACCAGGGCCGGATGGTCACACCGCGGGGCTATTCACTATGATTTTGTTGATCGGGGGGACGTCGGAGAGTCTTGTCGTGGCCGACATGCTCACGGCACAACACATTCCGTTTATGCTGTCGGTCACCACTGGTTACGGCAATACGCTGGCGCACCAACATGCACAAACGGTGGTTGAAACCATGTTTACCCCGGAAACGTTGACGACGTTTATCAAAGACCACCACATCACGGTGATCATTGACGCGTCCCATCCGTTTGCCCAGGTGATCTCCCAACTGGCCATGACGATTGCCGCCCAAACGGCCGTGGCATACGTCAGATACGAACGAACCCATCCACAGTTGACCGGCGACCACATTGTGACGGTGACGTCGCAGGCTGAAGCCTTAGCGTACTTAGCCGCCCATGATGGGAATGTTTACCTATCAACGGGTAGTAAAACGGCCGCTGATTACGCGACCGCGTTAGGCGTTGACCGGTTACAGGTCAGGGTGCTACCCACGGCAAGTGTGCTTGAAAAGCTCACGACGGCAGGATTTTCGGCACATCAAATTGACGCACTTTGTGGGCCGTTTAGCACTGAATTAAACGTTGCGTTGTTTGAACGCGCGGCCGCAAAAATTTTGGTAACGAAGAATAGTGGCGACCGTGGCGGGATGAGTGAAAAGGTCGCCGCCGCACAACAGTTGAACATGACGGTTCTGATTATTGAGGCACCAACGCTAGCCTATCCAGCAAGTGTTGCGGATGTCGCAGCGTTAACTGATTTCTTGAAGGGGGAACACGCATGGCAGGACGAGTAACGTTACTGGGCGCCGGGCCCGGCAATGTGGGGTATTTAACGGTCCTTGGCCAACGGCGATTGGCTGAGGCAGATGTGGTCGTTTACGATCATTTGGTTGATCCAGACCTACTGACGATCGTTGCTGCAACGGCCACGTTAATTGACGTCGGAAAGCGGCCGTACGAAGCCCACATTAGCCAAACGGAAATTAACGATCTATTGGTGGAACAAGCGCTGGCCGGCCATCAAGTGGTTCGGTTAAAAGCTGGTGACCCCTACGTGTTTGGTCGTGGTGGTGAGGAAGCGCAGTATCTGTTGGCCCGCGGCGTTGACTGCGAAGTGGTGCCTGGGTTGACTAGTGCCATCGCGGGGTTAGCGGCCGCCGGCATTCCGGTGACGCACCGCGGCGTGGCCACGAGTTTTCACGTGATCACTGCGCACCAGCAAACCGGGCAGCCGTTGAACTGGCCGGTGCTGGCCAAGCTCGATGGAACCCTGATCTTTTTGATGGGGGTCGCACA
Organism: Furfurilactobacillus sp. WILCCON 0119; assembly: GCF_053471565.1. Classification (NCBI taxonomy): domain Bacteria; kingdom Bacillati; phylum Bacillota; class Bacilli; order Lactobacillales; family Lactobacillaceae; genus Furfurilactobacillus; species Furfurilactobacillus sp. WILCCON 0119. The sequence continues at coordinate 126,693 of NZ_JBPCCV010000005.1, read as the reverse complement.
ATTACCAACGATCACGGCCGAACTGATTAAAAATGGCCGTGCTGAAACCACACCCGTTGCGGTGGTCCAGTGGGCCAGTCAGTGGCGGCAACAAACCGGTGTTGGGACGTTAGCGACGATTGAAACGGTGGTGGCTGAACAGGGCTTAGGTTCACCGGCCCTCATTGTCGTGGGTGAAGTTGTTAACCTAGCGGAAACATTGCAGCCACGCCTGCCATTGGCAGGGCGGCACCTGCTGATTTCAACAACGGCGGAGGCGCAGTTAGGTCATCAATTAACGGATGCGGGGGTCAGTGTTGGTCATTATCACATGCCGCAGACTGTTCCAGTTGACGCAACGCTTCCAGATTGGCGAAATCCCGGTCGGTTGGTCTTTACAAGTGTTCGCAGTGCTGAACAGCTGTTGGCACAATTAGTGGCCAGTGGCCATGATCTTCGTGCGTTAGCCGGTTGGCAACTAGTTGCGACGTCAACACTTCTCGCCACGCGGTTGCAAACGGCCGTTGGGTTGGTCGTGGATGCAGTAATCAGTTCAGCGGCCATCGCAGCGGCCGACTGGGTCGTTGGTGAACAACAGGCCGTGACGGAAATTGCCGCGGCAAAGCAAGTCATCGTCACGTGTCGAGATCACATGCCACGGTTGTTGAGTGTCGCCGTTGAAACGTTTGACGGGGTGGTCATTACGAGCCGCCGGTCACTGCGCGCGCTACTTGCCGCAACAACGACTGCCCAGCAGGCAGAATTATTTGACCTACCAACGTACGTTTTTGGCGAGCAGTTAGCTGAAACAGTCGCCGCCGCGGGCTTTACAAACGTGCAGGCCATTTCATCATCATCTGCACTAGTCGACAAATTAATGGAGGAGGTGTCAGGATGACAGCGGGATTACTACTGGTTAGTTTTGGAACGACCGTTTCAACGGCCCGCGAGGCGTTAGTGACGGCGACAACGGCGGCCTATCATAAGGCGTTTCCTGAGCGGGTAATCGCCCACGCCTTCACATCAACCATCGTTCGCCGTCGGGTGTTCGAACAAACGGGGATTCAGCTGGACGATGTACGTGATGCCGTGATGAAACTTCACGAAGCGGGCGTCACGGACCTCGCCGTCCAGTCACTTCATGTGATTCCTGGCATTGAATTTGAGCAGTTAAAGCAGGCCCTTGCACCACTGGAACCGTCATTTTCTCGGGTCGTTGTGGGGCAACCATTGCTAACCTCGTTTGCGGATTACCAAGTGGTTACCAACTGGTTAGGGCAGCTGAGTGATGATGGTGAGCCAATGAGCGGCGTGGTCATGATGGGCCACGGGACGGAGCACCAGGCGTTTACGGCGTATGCGTGTTTAGATCACATGTTGCAGACAACGAAAACGTACATGGGTGCAGTGGAAAGTTATCCAGGCTTGGAACAAGTCATTAATGCACTAAAACGGGACCACGTGACAACGGTGACGTTACGGCCGTTCATGATGGTCGCTGGGCACCACGTTGCCGAAGATATGCTCGGCGAAATGCCTGCGTCATGGCGGTCTCAGTTAACTGCGGCCGGCATTCACGTGACGCCGCTAACCACTGGATTAGCCACTGAGCCCGTCATTTTAGAACAATTTATCGCGCACACACGGCGTGCACTGGAGGTGGCACATGACTAATTCACGGGGACGGTTTTACGGGATCGGTGTTGGTCCTGGTGATAGCGACTTGCTGACCATTAAGGTGGTTAAGGCACTAAAACGGTTGGATGTTTTGTACGTTCCGATTGCAAAGGATGATCAACCGAGCTTGGCAGAATCCATTGCCCAGCCGTACTTACCAATGGGCATCACGATTAAACAACGGCTGTTTCCGATGACGCGAAATCGCGATCGTCGGACAGCTGCGCTGACGGTCATTGCTGATGAAATGGTTCTGGATATTGACGCCGGAGCCAACGTCGGGATGTTGACCCTGGGTGATCCAGCGGTTTACAGCACGGTTTCTTACATCGTGACGCTACTAAACGAGCGGGTCCCAGTCACGTTAATGGCAGGGGTTGCTTCATATTCACAGTTGGCCGCCACGGTCGGCCAACCACTGATGTGTGACGAAGAATCATTATGCATCATGCCAGCCACGGCAGGATTTCCCAAACTCAAGCAAGCCATTTTACAGCATGACAACATTGTGATCATGAAAATCAAAGTGGCCTTTGCGGATGTGTACACCTTCTTATCACAACTGAATTTATTGGATCACGCGGTGCTGGTCACCAACGTGTCATTAGCCGATCAAAGCATTCAACGGCTCACGGACATGACCGGGACCGAAGAACTCACGTATTTCACAACATTATTAATTAAAAAGGACGTGGCATCATGATCAGCAAGTTAAATCGTCAGGGGCAACTTCGGCTGGCAGTATTATCCGTGTTGTTTGCCGCCTACTTTACGTTCGGCAGTAACATTGACGCATTTGCCATGCACATCATGGAAGGGATGCTCCCACCAATGTGGTGCATCTTCTGGTTTGCTGTGAGTGCGCCATTCTTCATTTACGGATTGTACCGGATGAAGGTCATCGTGACCTCAAGCCAACAAAATGCCAAGGTAATGCTGGCACTGTGTGGGGCGTTCGTGTTCGTTCTATCATCACTGAAAATGCCATCCGTTACGGGTTCATGTTCACATCCAACGGGGGTGGGTCTGGGGACCGTGATGTTTGGCCCTGGGGTCATGGCCGTTCTTGGGGTGATTGTGCTCTTATTCCAAGCCTTACTGTTAGCGCATGGTGGCTTAACCACGTTGGGTGCGAACGAATTTTCCATGACGATCGTCGGCCCCATTGTTGGCTTTCTTGTCTGGAAATTATGCCGAAAGTTAAACGTCAGTCGTTCGGTTTCACTGTTCTTATGTGCCATGTTGGCTGACTGGTCCACGTACATCACGACGTCGTTTCAACTAGGAGTCGTTTACCCTGATCCGCACACCGGGATCTTTGGTTCCGTTGTGAAGTTCTTGGGGATTTTTGCCATCACCCAAATTCCGTTAGCAATCGCTGAAGGGTTCCTGACGGTGATCATTTACAACCTGATCTTAAACAACGATTTATGGAAGGAAAGTGCTCTGTCATGAACAACAACAAATCGCGCACGAAACAAAACATTATTTTGCTGATCTTGGTCATCATTTTAATCGTTGTCCCGTTTGTTGTTGCTAAAGGCGGCGAGTTCGGTGGAAGTGACGATCAGGGAACGGCCATGATCAAGAAGCTGGATCCCGGGTATAAGCCATGGGCCCACCCATTGTGGACGCCACCGTCGGGTGAAATTGAAAGTCTGCTATTCACACTTCAAGGAAGTTTGGGAACGGGAATTATTGCGTATGTCATCGGAAATGCCCACGGTAAACGTGTGGAACGCCAAAAGCACGAGGCAAAAACGGATGACGATAAAACAGCGAACTGAGGCATTTTGATGCTTACAATTGATAAATATGCATACCGCAATGATCTGGCTTCTTGGCGGCCGGAATGGAAAGCGCTGCTGTGGTTAGTTGGAATGGTCATTGCGTTTCAACCCATTATTTGGCTAAAACTGATCGTTCTTCCAATCGTCATGTGGGTCACGGTTCACGTCGTCCACATTACGGTTCACCAATACGTGAAGTGGTTTTATGCCTTATTACCATTCATCGCACTGAGCATTATTGGAATTGTGGTTACGGTGACACCCAATCACCATGAAGTTTACTGGGGGATTCCCATGTTTGGCAATTACCTCGGCATTGCAAAGACCATGGTGCCCGTTGCTGGGCGGTTAAGTGCCCGAATTTTGACGGCCATTGTGTGCACCTACTGGCTGGCACTGACAACGCCGTTTCAACAGTTGATTGTCTTGTTCCAGCGGTTACATTTCCCCATTTTATTGATTGAGGAAACGCTGTTGATGTATCGCTTTATTTTTATTTTTATTGAGTCCTTCGAACAGATCTATCAAGCGCAGGAGTTACGGTTTGGTTATGCAAACATGCGCTTGTCCATTCACTCAGCGGGGATTTTAGCCAAGATGTTGTTTGAACAGGTCATTATTAACTACCAAAAGATGACGTATGCGTTGGACGCAAAGTTGTTTGCTGGGGACTTTGGTGTGTGGGAGAACGACGTATGATTGAATTGAAAAATGTTGATTTTGCTTATGAAGATCATCCGGTCCTTCACGATGTTAGTGTGACACTTGGTCGCCCTGGTCAAAACGTGATTGGCTTGCTGGGCCGAAACGGTTCTGGAAAGTCGACCCTGTTTTTGAACCTCGTGGGGATTTTGAAGCCGACGGGGGGCACGATTACGGTCGATGGTGACGCATTGCAACATGACAAGAAGTCCTTGAATGCACTTCGCCAAAAGGTCGGGATCGTGTTTCAGGATTCTGAACAGCAGCTGTTTTACAGCATCGTGAAGGATGATGTGGCGTTTGCACTGCATAACCTGGGGTTACCGCAGGATGAAATTAATCAACGGGTTCGGCAAGTGCTGAAGCAACTGGGGATTTATGATCTGAAGGATCGGCCAGTTCAGTACCTGAGTGGTGGCCAGAAGAAGCGGGTCGCAATTGCCGGGATCCTGGTGTTGCGCTCTGAGTGGCTGTTATTAGATGAACCGACAGCCGGTCTTGATCCAGATGGAAAGCAACGGATGATGAGTCTCATTCAATCGTTAGCCGCTCAGGGTCAAAAAATTCTCATTTCGAGTCATGACATGGACTTTATGTATGAAGTCGGTGATTACTTTTACTTATTGGAGCAGGGGACAATCCTTGGCGAAGGTGATAAAAAAACGGTGTTTGCGGATGAAAAACGCTTAGAAGCGTGTTCACTAGAACAACCGTGGTTGATCAAACTTCACCAACGGTTGGGGTTGCCACTGTACAACAATGAAGCCGCACTTTTTGCTGACACTGATTTGACACAGCAACTGACGAAACTGCAGGAGGAATAATCGTGGCACAAGCAATTATGTTTCAGGGCACGGCGTCTGATGCCGGAAAGAGTTGGGTCGCAGCTGGCCTATGTCGTTTGCTGTCTCAACGGGGTCAACGGGTAGCCCCGTTTAAGTCCCAAAACATGGCGTTAAATTCATTTATCACCGCAACAGGAGCCGAAATGGGGCGGGCGCAGGTCTTTCAGGCTGAAGCCGCTGGCCGCCAGCCGGATGTGCGGATGAACCCAATTTTGCTCAAGCCCTCCACGGATCAGGATGCACAGGTGATCATCATGGGCCGGGTCTATGGCGACATGGGCGCGCGGGCCTACCAGGAATTCAAACCACAGTTGCGGCATAAGGTGCGAGACATTTACAACTCACTGGCTGCTGAAAACGATGTGATGGTTTTGGAAGGGGCAGGAAGCCCGGCCGAAATCAACCTGAACGAACATGATTTGGTCAACATGGGAATGGCGAAAGTCGCCCATGCGCCGGTGATTCTGGTCGCTGATATTGATAAAGGCGGCGTGTTTGCCGCCATTTACGGGACAATCAAATTGTTGCCAAAAGAAGATCAACACCGAATCAAGGGCATCATCATCAACAAGTTTCGTGGAGATAAATCACTCCTTGAATCAGGGAATAAAATGATTGAAGAACTCACCGGGGTCCCCGTTTTGGGCGTTTTGCCGATGAGTGATGTGGATCTAGACGAAGAGGACAGCGTGGGTCTGAGCGAAAAATCGCAAGTGTACGATGAGCAAAAAGACCTGGATGTTGCGGTGCTTTGCCTTGATAAAATTTCCAACTTCACGGATTTTCACAGTTTGGCACTGCAACCCGACGTTTCGCTGCGGTATGTGACCAAGGCGGCAACACTCGGGACGCCCGATTTGTTGATCATTCCGGGGAGTAAAAACACCAACGAAGACTTGCGGGCACTGCGCCGCGATGACTTTGAACCGGCAATTAATGCTGCTCATGAAGCGGGAACCACCATTGCTGGCATTTGTGGGGGCTACCAGATTTTGGGAAAAATGTTACGTGACCCTGATCACGTGGAGTCTGCCATTAGTGAGCAAGCCGGATTGGGCCTGTTAGATACCGAAACAGTCTTCCAAGGGGAGAAAACAACCACCCAGGCGGTTGCCCAAAGTGGTGAGCAGCAGGTAACGGGCTACGAAATTCACATGGGGACCACGACCCTTGGCACAACGGTGACGCCGTTATTAACGATTGTTCAGAATAATGGTCAAGCGGTGAACCGGTTGGATGGTGCTCAAACAGCGGATGGCGCCGTTTGGGGCACCTACCTGCACGGCATTTTTGATAACACCAAGTGGACGCGCCAGCAGTTAGATCAATTGCGGGTGCAAAAGGGGCTGCTACCACTGGAGGCAACGCCATTTTCACTTAGTCAGTACAAAGATGAACAGTACGACAAACTGGCACAATTGTTTAAGGACAACGTGGATCTAGCTGCGATCGAGCAAATTCTTGCCGATTCTACGGTTGAAGCAGAGGCTGACCATGATTGATGGTTATCCAATTGTGCTGAACTTGGCGCAGCGCCCCGTCTTGGTGGTTGGTGGCGGTCGCATCGCGGCTCGTAAAATCAACCAGTTGGTTCAGGCCCACGCGTTGGTGACGGTGGTCAGTCCCACACTGGCGGAAATAATTGATGTCGCGCAGGTAACGTGGTGGGACCGCCCATACCAACCAGCGGACTTGACCGGGTTTCAACTCATTTTTGCGGCCACAAATGACGGCGCGTTGAATCAAGCCATTGTTGACGCCGCAGCGCCTGATCAGTGGGTCAATAACGTCAGTGATCACGACACGTCCGATTTTTTCAACGTAGCACAGATCAAAACCCCAGAATACTTGGTGACTGTTTCCACGTTGGGGCATTCACCACGAGCCGCCAAACAACTCAAGCAACGGTTAGCAAAATGGTTACGAACAGAGGGATGAGTAAATGTACATCATGTACGCGAGTTTAAACTACCGTGACTTAACGGTGCAGGAACGTGGTCAGTTCACGTTTTCGCCGGCCCAACTGGGACAGGCAGATCGTGAACTGAAAGCAGAAAAAAGCATTTTTGAAGACGTGATTTTATCGACGTGTAACCGCACAGAAATTTATGCGGTCGTCGACCAACTACATACCGGGCGGTACTACCTCAAACGGTTTTTGGCAAACTGGTTTAACGTCGAAATTAGCGCCATTGAGGATGTGGTAAACATTGGTAGTGAGACGGAGGCCATCAGTCACCTCATGCGGGTGGCGTCTGGATTGGACTCCATGATTGCCGGTGAGCCACAAATTCTCGGGCAGCTAAAGGCAGCGTTTGCGGTGGCTCAAGATGTGCACACGACCGGACTGATTTTTAATGAATTATTCAAGGAAGCAACCACGTTTGCGAAGCGAATGCACACGGAGTACCGCGTCAGTGAACTGTCACAATCCAGTAGCCAGGCGGGACTGCATGAAATCAAACGTCATTTTGGAACGTTGACTGGCAAGAAACTGCTGGTTGTTGGGGCCGGAATGATTGGTCAACAGGTGGCCCGAAACGCCAGCACCATGGGCTTTGCCACCGTTAATGTGGTGAACCGGACGGATGAAACGGCTCACCAAGTAGCGGCGTCACTAAGCGAGACCGTGGTGGCGAAACCATGGGCCCACAGAATCCAGCTCCTTCAGGAAGCGGATGCAGTGGTGATGGCGGCGAGCGTCACGGAGCCACTCGTCACGGCTACGATGGTGACGGCAGCGCCGGTTTCAACCACGGGGATCGTCGTTGACCTAGGGGTGCCTCAAAACGTGGCACCAGAGGCAGTTCCTGTGTTAAACCGCTATGCCAACGTGGATGATTTGGCAACCATCCTGACCGGAAACGAGCAGTTGAAGCAGCAGTGGTTAGCGGCCATGGAAATGCAGGTGCCCAGTGCCGTGAACGCGTTTGCGGACTGGCAGCGGGCATTACCGGTGGTCCCAATCATTCGTGATCTTCGGGAATCATCACTGGCCATTGAAAGTAACGCGTATGAAAGTTTGCTGCGGAAACTACCAGAACTGGATAAACATGAGCGTCAAGTCATTAGCAAACACATGAAGAGTATCGTGAACCAAATGATTAAGGAACCCATCGTGCACATCAAGGATGCCTCGTCGGCACCAAACGCGGCGGAACACCTCGACTTTTTCTGTGAGATTTTTGGGTTTGATCGCGCAGTTCAATTACGAAAGGAAATGACTCATGAAAAATGATTATGTGATTGGCACGCGTGGGAGTCGGCTAGCGTTGATCCAAACGACCATGGTGGCCGAAGCGTTACGTGCCGCATGGCCAACGTGTACGTTTACCATTAAGGAAATCACCACCCAGGGGGACATTGATCGAAAAACCAGTTTGGAAAAAATTGGTGGGAAGGGCATTTTCGTCAAGGAATTAGAGCGGCAATTACTGGCGGGCGACATTGACTTTGCGGTTCATAGTCTAAAGGATGTCATGCCACGGTTACCGGAAAACCTGATGATCAGTGCGATTCCGAAACGGGAGTCCCCCTATGATTGTTTAATTACGCGCACAAAGGTCAGCGGAATCGACGAGCTGCCAAGTGGCGCCCGGGTCGGCACCGGTAGTAGCCGGCGGATGGGCCAATTGCGACACTACCGCCCAGATCTTCAACCCGTTTCGATTCGCGGAAACGTGGAAACACGGGTCAACCTCGTTCGGACGGGGGAAGTGGACGCCATCGTGATTGCCGAAGCTGGGTTGAACCGGCTTGATCTTCACCCGACGGACTTATTTCGGGTGACCGTTGGTGACTTTATGTTGCCAGCCGTGGGTCAGGGCGCAATGGCGATCGAATGTCGGACAGATGACCCAGATGTTCAATCCCGATTAGCGGTCATTGATGACCCAGAGACACATGCGTGTGTGCACATTGAACGTGACTTTTTGCGAACGGTGGGTGGTGACTGTACCAATCCCATCGGTGGTTTTGCCGTTAAAACGGGCACGGATCAGTATCACTTTGACGGGCTCATCACGTCAATTGACGGGACGCAGGTCTTTACGGATCAGCGTGACGGCACACTTGATGATCACCTTGGTCAAAAAGCAGCAACAACATTAATTGAGGCAGGCGCTCTAGGCGCCATGGAGGAGAAAGACTAATGACAACATTTGATCGGCACCGTCGTTTACGGATGACACCAGCAATGCGTGATTTGGTTCGCGAAAATCACTTGGCAAAAACGGACTTAATCATGCCCGTCTTTGTGGAAGCGGGGTTAACAGGAAAAACAGAAATTTCCTCCATGCCCGGAATTTATCACTTTGGCTTAGACACAGTGTTGAGCGAAGTGGCCGAAATTGTCGCTGCCGGTGTGCAGGCAATCATCCTTTTCGGAATTCCAGATCATAAGGATGAAGTGGGCTCTGGCGCGTGGGAAGACGACGGAATCGTTCAGCAAGCGACCCGTTTAATTAAAGCAGCCTACCCAGACTTACTGGTGATTGCAGACACCTGTTTGTGTGAATATACGTCAACAGGGCACTGTGGTGTCGTACGTGGTGAAGAAGTGTTAAACGATGAATCACTGACGTACATTACAAAAACAGCCGTGAGCCAAGTGGCAGCGGGTGCCGACATCATCGCCCCATCAAACGCCATGGACGGGTACGTGGCTGCCATTCGGGCTGGCTTGGATGAAGCCGGCTACATCAACGTGCCGATCATGTCTTACGCAGTGAAGTACGCGTCTGCCTTTTACGGCCCGTTCCGTGAAGCTGCCGATAGTGCACCACAATTTGGTGACCGGAAGTCGTACCAAATGGACCCTGCTAACCGATTGGACGCCATGCGTGAAGTTATCAGTGACGAAAATGAAGGGGCTGACTTTGTGATGGTCAAGCCCACGATGGCGTTTTTGGATGTCATGCGTGAAGTTCGTGACCACACAAAATTACCATTAGTGGCCTACAATGTTTCAGGCGAATATGCCATGATTAAAGCAGCTGCAAAAAACGGGTGGATCGACGAAGACAAAATCGTGAACGAAACATTGGTCGGAATGAAACGGGCCGGTGCCGATTTGATCATCACGTACTTTGCTAAGACCGTTGCGGCTAAGCTTTAAAAGGGAGAAAACACATACTATGCCAGTTTATGATAAGTCCATTGCGGCGTTTAAAGCCGCCAGTAAGATCATGCCTGGCGGGGTCAACAGCCCCGTCCGGGCGTTTAATAAGGTGGGCGGTGACCCACTGTTCATCGACCACGCGAAGGGCGACAAGATTGTTGATATCGATGGCAATGAATACATCGACTACGTGTTGTCATGGGGCCCACTCGTGCTCGGCCACGCAGAAGATCACGTGGTGAAAGCGTTACAGGCTGCCGTTGAACGGGGTACAAGTTACGGAGCGCCCACGTTGCTCGAAACGCAGCTAGCTGAAATGGTGCAAAACCTAGTGCCTAGCATGGAAATGATGCGGATGGTCTCATCCGGGACGGAAGCCACGATGAGCGCCATTCGGTTAGCCAGAGGGTGGACTGGGCGCGATAAGATCGTGAAGTTTATCGGGAACTACCATGGTCACAGTGATTCACTGCTGGTTGATGCGGGTTCCGGGATGGCCACGTTTGGAATCAAGAAGTCACCTGGTGTGCCTGATCCACTGGCTTACGACACGTTGACGGTCCCTTATAATGACGTGGCAGCTGTCACTGACCTGTTTGATCGGCTTGGGGACGAAATCGCGTGTGTGATTGTGGAACCCGTTGCCGGTAACATGGGGGTGATCCCTGGGACACGGGCCTTTCTTGAAACGTTGCGGCAGGTGACCACTGACCACGGCTCACTGTTGATTTTTGATGAAGTGATGTCCGGTTTTCGGGCTGGATTGCACGGTGTTCAAGGCTTAACGGGCGTCACCCCAGACTTAACCACCTTAGGTAAGGTCGTTGGTGGGGGACTTCCCGTTGGGGTGTTTGGTGGTCGTAAGGACGTAATGTCTGACATTACGCCATCTGGCTCGGTGTACCACGCTGGGACATTATCTGGGAATCCACTGGCAATGACGGCTGGAATCGCGACGTTGTCACAACTGACGGAACAAAACTACGTTGACATGGGGGCCAAGGTCACGCGGTTACTGGCTGGTTTTGAAGCCAGCGCCAACCGGTTAAACGTGCCACTAGTGACCCATCACGTGGGCTCCATGTGGAGTTATTTCTTCAGTGAAGGGCCGATCAATAACTTTGATGATGTGCAAGAAAGCAATCAGGACTTCTTTGCAACGTTCTACAAACAATTGTTGGCTAACGGTGTGTACACCGCACCATCGCAGTTTGAAACAAACTTCCTGTCCGTGAAGCATACGGATGCGGACATTGATAAGACGATTGCCGCCTTTGATGCAGCACTAACGGCGACGGTTGCTGGTTCAACAAAATGACAACGCGCTATCGAGATTTAACGGTGTTACCGTTAACGGCCACAACAACGTTGGTTGTGGCATGTGATAGTAGCGCAGGAATCGGTGAAAAACAAGCAGACATGGTGACCATTGACGTGGCCATTATGGCTGCTTATTCGCTGAGGGTCCCGTTATTGGAACTCATGTGCTACGGCGCGACGCCGCTGATGGTTGTGGACACGATCGGTAACGAAATGAAGCCCACCGGGGCGCGGATGATTGCCGGGTTACGGCGGGAATTGGCGGCCGCAGGATTAGCGGACTTACCGATCAATGGCAGTACAGAAGATAACATGACCACCATTACAAGCTCCATTGGTGTGACCGTTATCGGGCAGGCAAAAACGCGGCCGGTCACCACTGATTCAACCGACCTGCTTGTGTACCAATTGGGCACACCGTACGTTGGTGAGGCGGTCAAAATACACCTTGCCGAGATTTTTACGTATGAGGACGTTCGCCACCTGCTAACCATGCCGATGGTGACTGATTTGTTGCCGGTGGGGTCGAAAGGCATTCAAAATGAACTGGGGCAAATGGCGACGACCCACCACGCGACGGTGGAATTAGTCGGGCAACACGAAGAGGCGCAATTAACGGCGTCTGCTGGGCCGGCGACGGTTTTACTGATTGCCATTGAGGCCACGGCACAGGAAAAGTTTGCGGCCGAAGTGGGCCAGCCGGTTCAGCTAATTGCCCGACTCAAACAGGGGGAGAACGCATGACAGAACTGATAATGGTAACTGGTGGCGCAAAGAGTGGTAAATCGGCGTATGCGGAAGACCAACTCACAGCGCTTCGGCGGGTCGGCTACGTGGCTACCGGGGTGTTGTTTCAAGATGACGCGGAAATGGCGCGCCGAATCAAACGTCATCAAGACCGGCGCTCCAAAACGTGGGCAACTTGTGAACAGTACCGTAACGTGGGGGCCTTGTTAACTGAAAATTCGTTTGACGGTTACTTAATTGACGACGCCACGATGCTGACGACAAACCTCTTTTTCGATGCCATAAAAGAGCGGGCCCAGGCCAGTCATGAAGCAGACTGGGACGTGGTGATCGAGGCACTGACAGCCACGGAACTGACGGCACTGACCACCATGATCTTGGCTGAATGGCACCAGGTCTTAAGTGGGGCAAGCGCTGTCAGCGGGCCAGTCATTATTGTCACAAATGAAGTGGGGTTGAGCTTAGTGCCAGCAACCAAACAGGCACGGGTTCTTCGAGACCTGTACGGTGAGGTCAATCAGCAGATTGCGGCGGCGGCCACCCACGTCACGATGGTGGTCAGTGGCCTGCCATTGCAGTTGAAGTGAGGAGATAAGCAATGATTCAGACGTTGATTTTATTTACGCAATTTTTCACCCGGATCCCCGTGAACGTTGCCATTGATGAACCCGTTAAAAAGTTTCGTCAGGGTGTTCAGTACATTACCCTGTTTGGTGTGTGCTTAGGACTTTTGGAGGGGGGCTTATTTTGGCTGTTAACACTGGTGTTTCCCAAGGCGTTTGCCTGGGCCCTCGTGGTGATGAGTGACGGTTTGATCACGGGTGGCTTTCACTTAGATGCGTTGGCCGATACGGCGGACGGGCTCTTTTCTGCCCGAACCGTTGAACGCATGAAGACCATCATGAAGGATAGTCGGTTGGGCACGATGGGGAGTTTAGCCCTGTTGTATTACTACATCATCTTAATTGGGGCTGGCTGGGTGTTGGCTCAGCATCAATCAATTATTCAATTGACCGGCATTATGATTGCCCTGCCAGTGGTTGCTAAGGCCGGATTATCGTTACTTTTTATTCACATGCACTATGCCGGTAATTCTGGTGGACTCGCTGAAATGTGGGAGGGCATCGCCGGGTGGCAAATTTTTGTCGCTGAGCTTGTGGCTGGGCTTGCTATTTTCGGGCTGACAGGTCTCTGGGGCCTGGTGAGTTATCTCGGTGTTATGCTTGTGAGCTGGGCGTACCATCACCACATTACAAAGCTATTTGGTGGGTTTACCGGTGACACGCTGGGCGCCTACGCTTGTCTAAGTCAAATCGTGTTTATCCTGATCGAAACGGGATTGGTGGTGAAGCTATGCGGTTGATTGTGGCGCGTCATGGGGAAACGCCGCTTAACGTTGCCCACTGTTTTTACGGGACGCTGGATGTTGGACTAACGGAGACTGGCTTCGCCCAGGCGAAAACGTTGGCACAAAAGTTGCGTCACGTGGGGCCGATGACGTTAATGAGTAGTGCCATGCGGCGAACGCTCACGACGGCAGCAGCGGTTCAAGCGCACACAGGCCAAGCAGTCATCATTGACCCGGCGTTCAATGAAAAATCATTTGGGTTGTGGGAGGGCCTAACCGCTGATGAGATCGAGGCGGCCTTTCCCACTGAATGGCAGGCCTGGCTGGATGCGCCGTTTGCGTACACGCCGCCAGCGGCAACCAGTTTTGCAACGTTTGAAACCCGTGTGAAACAACGGGTGGCTCAGTTGATCGAAGAAACACCTGCCACCACAACCGTGACGGTGATTGCGCATCAAGGGGTCCTGCGGGTGATCGACCACTGGCTGTTTCCGGAGCGTGATTTTTGGGCCAGTGACTTTCAGGCGGGGCATTACACGAGCTACGATCTAGCAGCGGGCCACGTCCAAACGGTGTTAAGAAATCAGTGAGGCGAGAGTAAATGGCACGGTTAGTGTTATATCCAAAGGAACGCTTTACAAAACGTGAACAGGAAGAACTGGCGGCGCAACAACCGACAGTCTATTTACCGTTACGCACGTTAACAGAAAAGCCGTTATCACCGGGTGATCAACAGATCATGCAAACTGCGGATGTCCTGGTCATTAGTAGTAACTTTGCGCTTACCGTTTTAATGGCTTGGTTGCCGAAAGTGGCGGCCAGAACCATCGTGGTGCTCAGTCAACAGCAGGCCGAGCAGCTGCAAACGCAGTACACGGGGACGGTTTGTGTGGCGCCCACGGAAAATCAGCAGGGTTTGGCGCAGCAGGTTGCGGCGTTACCCCAAGCGTTAACAGTGGTTTGGCTTGTTGGGACGCTGACGCATGTGGCGCACCAGCTACAAGCAAACGAACGGGTGGTTACGGCGTACCAAAATCGCTGGACGGCGTCAGACGAAGCCCAGGCACTGACGGCCATCGGAACAACACGGTATCAACAGGTGCTGGTGCCAAGCGCGTCGGCCTATCAACGGCTTCAAACACTCATGCGGCGCCGGCCCGCGCAGTTTTCTGATTGTGATTTTTATGCCCTGGGTCAGCAAACAGCAGCGGTGATCCAAGCGGATGGGCACCATGTCTGGGTGCCACCCGTTCGAAAAGCGGTGCTCCGGCAAGCGGTGCGGGCGCTGCTGCAACCAACGGATTAAGGATGGCAACATCTTGGCATTAGAGTTTGCTACATTAAGGGTGTGGAGGACGAATCAATGAAAACAATTGTGTGTCTTAATGGTGGAACCGCAACGCAGTCGTATAACAAGGCGTTGACCCGCTACATTGCGAACCGGTATGCCACCACGGTGACGTGGGTTGAGCCAGTTTTGACGGCGCTTCCGTTCATTGTGGCCAGTCAAACGACCGGCACCCCGGCAGCTGTGACGACGCTTGTTAAGCAGGTGAGCCAAGCGGATGCGGTGGTTATCGCCACGCCGGAATATAACAACGGGCCAACCGCTGCGCTGAAAAATGCATTGGATTGGTGTTCATATGCGCCATATCCGCTGCACGAAAAACCACTGTTGTTAATGGGCGCAGCCACGGGTACGTTAGGAACGGTTCGGGCGCAATTGATGGTTCGCACCATTTTACAATCGGCAGCGTTAGCCCCACGCCTGGTTGATACCCCAGAAATTTTAGTGGGACAGGCAGGGACAAAATTTGATTCTCAAGGGAACCTCATGGATCAAACAACTGTGGGTCTGATCGATCAGGGGATGCAACGGTTGTTTCAGCTTATGGAGCGGGGGAACGATTAATGGCAGATGCAAAACAAATTAAACGAATTATTCAAGAATACGTGCCAGGAAAGCAAATTACGCTAACGCACATCATCGCGAATCCAACCGAGGATGTGTACACCAAGCTTGGCATTGAAAACACGCACGATAGCATCGGAATTATGACGATCACACCAGCAGAATCGGTCATCATTGCGGCCGACATGGCGCTAAAGGCTGGCGGAGTGGGCATTGGCTTTATGGACCGGTTTAGTGGCACCGCCATTTTACACGGTGAGTTGACGGCCCTTACAGAAGCGTTTACCCATGCCAATGCAGGGATGGCGGATAAGATGCACTTTACGGTGAGTCGGGTGACACAAAATTAAATGAACGTAAACAAACCGGCTGATGTAACGAACATCAACCGGTTTGTTTGATTGGCGGTCATGTGAACTCGCAATGATACAATCTGGTGGTTATGGATAATAAAAAACAGTTCAGTTGCGATCTTTTCGAGTTCAGTCCGGGCTGAAGCGTTGTATCATGGGCGTTCTGGTGGTAATTTCAGAGTAATCTTAACGGGAAGAAGGCAGCGGCCAATGCTAAAGGATGATTGGCAGACAATGTGGACCTGCGCCCCAATTTCAGTGAGCGCACGTCGGCAAATGCAACAAAAACTGGATGAACTGGCAAAACCGATCCGGGGCCTCGGGCGGTTGGAAGACTTGGCGGTTCAACTGGCTGGAATTAAGCGCCAAGTCACTGTGACAACGGCGCACCGGGAACTGTTGGTGTTTGCGGCCGATCATGGGGTTGCCGCTGAACACGTGTCGGCCACGCCACAGGTGGTGACCGCATTACAGGCCGTCAACACGGTCAACGGCCAAACGACGGTGGCCACCATGTGCCAAGCGGCGCATTGCGCCGTGACGGTGGTGGACGTTGGAATCATGACGCCCATTAATGAGCCACAGGTCCTGAACCGAAAAATTCGCTTTGGAACCAGCGATTTACTGACCGGTCCAGCCATGACGAAGCCAGAAGCAATCCAGGCGATTACCATTGGTTATGAAACAGCGCAAACGGCGGTGGTGACCCATCATGCCGAGATCTTGGCCATCGGTGAGCTGGGGATTGGTAATACAACTGCGGCTGCGGCCATCATTGCGGCACTGCTTCATGCTGATCCAGCAGCAGTGGTCGGCCGCGGATCGAACATTTCGGACCAGCGCTTGCGCCACAAACAGCAGGTTGTGACGGCAAGTTTACAGCGGTCGTTTGATCATGAAGACGCCCGTGATGTGTTGGCCAACGTTGGTGGTTTTGAAATTGGCGCGATGACTGGCGCGCTCCTGTATGCGGCCCGTTTCGGGGTACCAATCGTTCTCGACGGCTTCATTTCATATGCCGCGTTATTGATTGCTGAACGACTAAAGCCGGGGGTAACCAATTACGTCATTCCGTCACACGAATCGCATGAACGTGGCTCACAGCTCGTCCTTGAAGCCTTACAGCTGAAGCCGTACTTTAACTTGGCGTTGTGTGTGGGCGAGGGGACCGGTGCGGTTATGTTATTATCGTGGCTGGATCTCCTACAAGCCGTTTTGACAAACATGAACACGGCCGCCGACGTTGGGTTTGATTTTACGAAATAATCACGGTGACAAAAAACGCGCCAAGTCGATTAGACTTGGCGCGTTTTTTGTCTGATGATGCCTTAATCTTGATAACGCATGGGTACCGGAATGTGATTGTGAAGCCGGATAAACGTCTGCTTCAAAGCTGGCATACAGATTAGATAAATCACGAGGTTACCGCCAGCATGAAGGGTATCAAAGGATAGCCCGCCAAGCCAATAGACGATCACCTGGTGCCAGCCACCCAAAACGGGAAGCTGCCCTAGACTAACGGTAAATCCGTACAGGTACCCCATGAGAAGGGCTAACCCGCTTTGAACGATAATTGACCGGTTGACAAGCCGCAGGTGACTACCTGCTGTCACGACCAGAACAACCACAAGGTAGGCCATGATCTGTGGAATGGTCCAGGGACCAAATCCTAACAGAATGTTTGAAATGAGGATCGACAGAATGCTAACAAAGACACCGACCGCAAAGCCATAATAAATCGTTAGAAAAATGAGGATGTCCGTTACTGGTTGGATGTTGGGGAGAAATTGAAAAATATAGCGCCCCACAACACAGATCGCGGTCATCATGGCGATAAAAGTAATGTAACGCGGGGTGGCAATGTTAGCACCGAAATGGCGTTGCATTATTTTGTGACGGATAGGTCGAAGGTCACCTTATCGTTTTTCTTCACCTGAATATCCTTTGCACCCTTAGTGGCTTCCTTGCCGTTAACGGTGAACATCCAGTATTTCTTTTGGGCGTCATCCTGTTTGTGACCGTTGATGCTTGTGATGAAGCCGTCCTTTTCCTTAACGGTAAAGTTTTTCTTCATGACACTGAGTAAGTTGTTACCCTTCTTAACAGTGACTGTTTTCTTAGCAAACTGCTTTTTGTCCTGCGTTAAGGTAATGGTTGCCTTGTTAGTGGCAGCACTGGCGGACTGAACGTGTCCTGCAGCAACAAACCCAAAGATAACAACGGCAAGAACGATGGCGAAACGAACAAACTTCTTCATAGGTAATAAACCCCTTTCAATATGTAAAACTAAGTTTATGCTCTTATGCAATTACAATGTTGGTCTTCTTCTGGTGTGTTTTTGCGATTTAAAAAAGACAACTGAGTCACAGTTGTCTTTTTTTGTCATGTTTCATTTTCGGATTATTGAAAGGACTTTCTGAACGTTGAGGGGGTTTCATTAACGTAGCGTTTAAACGTTTTGCTAAAGTAACTCGTCTGTGAAAAGCCCAGTTGGTGGGCGATGAGGTTAACCGGGGTATTGGTGTCTTGGAGAAGCACCATTGCTCGCTTGATCTTCTTTGCCGCTAAGTAGTCAGAGAAATTCATGTTTGTGGACTTTTTAAAGAGTTTCGAGAAGTAAAAGCTTGATAGATAAACGCGTTGGGCGACTTCTTCTAACGAAATGTTTTGATTAAGGTGCTGTTCAATGAAGGTTAATGCGTCACTAATTTCCTTGTTTGTCGTTGAAATGCTGTCAATCTTAGCCAGTGAGGCGTGGAAGTTGTTCTTATCAGGCACCGTGTGAAGAGCGGGTGCTTGGCGGATGACTGGCATTTGGACTTGGACTGGGGCACCACCTGCTTGGAACTGGTAGCCCTCTAATTCTCGTTGAATGACGGAGTGCAACAAGGTGATTGACGCTTGAGCACGCTCACCAGCTGAGTTTCCGGTGGGGCCAAACGGTGAATAGGCGCTTTGGTTAACGTCTAGGTAACCGCAACAAACAAAGCCCATTAACTGTTCGTCAAGGATCAACGGCAACCGACTAATGGCGTAGTGTTCACTAATATCGACGGTTTTGTTTTGTGGGACGGCGACTTCGCCAACAGCATCATCACTAAACGTATTAAAAATGGAAAAACCACAAACGTTTGAAATGGTTTGCCCACCGGGGCTTGTGATGACAGTTACGCTTCCGGTGGCCTGTGAAAAATTCGTCAACAGGTGGTTCAGTTGACAGAGTTGTTGGGTTGTTAGGAGCTGCGCAAGGTCTTCGTTCATCGGCTTTATCCTCCAAGAAAAAACTAAAAGTAAAGAAAGTGCCACTTTATGATCATTTTCCGATAATATGCTCAATAAATGCCATAAGAATGATAATGGTATCGCTACCAAATGACAGCAACATCACTTCTTCATAAGACAGTATATCAACAATTTAATAGTTTGCCTATATGTGAATATATAGACATAGCAATAAATGATAACGCTTTTTCGGTACTGTAAGGCTGTAGTAAAAGCTTACTTTATACGGGATCTCCCGGAGGAGGATATGTTCTATGGATAGAGAAGCACTGGGTTTAATCGAAACACGCGGGTTAATCGCGTCAATTGAAGCTGCTGATGCGATGGTCAAGGCTGCAAACGTTAAGCTTGTAGGCCAAGAGAAAGTCGGTAAGGGTTTGATCACCGTGATGGTTCGCGGCGATGTTGGTGCCGTTAAGGCCGCTGTTGATGCCGGTGTAAGTGCGGCAGAAGAAAACGGGGAAGTCGTTTCAAACTACGTCATCCCACGGCCACACCAGGACATTGAAACGTTGTTACCTCAGTCAGGCAAGTAGGAGAGCGCATAAGTCATGGCAGATACAGATGAATTAGTAAACCGTGTAATGGGCAAGTTGTTAGATTCTGGGAAGACTTCAACGGCCACACCAGCTAGTGTTAGCAAGTCAAGTCTTACGGAGTTTGTTGGAACCGCTCCCATTGGTGACACCATTGGGATGGTCGTTGCAAACGTTGATAGCGATTTAGCCGAACACTTACATTTAGAAAAGCAATTTCGGTCATTAGGGATTTTATCCGCCCGTTCTGGTGGGGGTCCCCAAATCATGGCCATGGACGAAGCCGTTAAGGCAACGAACACGGAAGTTGTTAGCATCCAAATGCCACGTGATACTAAGGGCGGTGCTGGTCACGGTTCTTTGATCATTGTTGGTGGGAACGATGTTTCTGACGTTCGGCGGGCCATTGAAGTGGCGTTAGCTGCCGTTCCACAAAAGTTCGGTGATGTGTACAACACACCAGCCGGCCACATTGAATTACAATACACTGCTCGGGCCAGTGAGGCTGCTCAGTTTGCGTTTAACGCACCACTGGGGAAAGCGTACGGCTTAATTGCTGGTGCACCAGCCGGAATCGGTGTTGTGATGGCAGATGCTGCGTTGAAGGCTGCAAATGTTGATGTCTTATCATTTGCTTCGCCAGCGTACGGAACCAGTTATTCAAACGAAGGTATCTTACACATTTCGGGTGATTCTGGTGCAGTTCGTCAAGCAGTTATTGCAGCACGTGAAGTTGGGCTTGATTTACTAGGCACGCTTGGTGGAAAACCAACAAATGATTTTCCTTCCTACATCTAGTAAAAAGGAGAGGACATAATGAAGCGTCAAAAACGGTTTGAAGCATTAGAAAAAATGCCGATCCATCAAGATGGATTTGTTAAAGAATGGCCAGAAGAAGGGTTCGTTGCCCTAGAAGGACCCAACGATCCAAAGCCAAGTATCAAGGTTGAAAACGGTGTGGTTACGGAATTAGACAGTAAGAAACGTGACGACTTCGATTTGATCGACCTGTACATCGCTGACCACGGAATCGACCAACGTAATGCTGAACGTGTTATGGAAATGGATTCCTTTAAGTTAGCAAACATGTTGTGTGATCCAAACGTCCCTCGTGAAGAAATCATTCCACTGACCACTGCGATGACACCAGCCAAAGCGGTTGAAGTAATCAGCAAGTTGAACTTCGTTGAAATGATGATGGCCACCCAAAAGATGCGGCCACGGCGGACACCAGCAACGCAATGTCACGTGACTAACTTGCGTGATAACCCGGTTCAAATCGCTGCCGACGCAGCTGATGCCGCTTTGCGTGGATTCCCAGAACAAGAAACGACGACGGCGGTTGCCCGTTATGCACCACTGAACGCCATTTCCATCATGATTGGGGCCCAAACGGGTCGTCCTGGTGTGCTGACTCAATGTTCCGTTGAAGAAGCCCTGGAACTGAGTTTAGGGATGCGTGGGTTTACCGCCTATGCCGAAACTATCTCCGTTTACGGGACTGAACAAGTGTTTACGGATGGGGATGACACACCTTGGTCCAAGGGATTCCTTGCTTCTTGTTACGCTTCTCGCGGCTTGAAGATGCGGTTCACCTCTGGTTCTGGTTCAGAAGTTATGATGGGTTACGCCGAAGGAAAATCCATGCTCTACTTGGAAGCCCGTTGTATCTACATTACAAAGGCCAGTGGGGTTCAGGGACTGCAAAACGGTGGTGTTAGTTGTATCGGGATCCCCGGTGCCGTTCCATCAGGAATTCGCTCCGTTATGGGTGAAAACTTGTTATGTATGATGATTGATTTGGAATGTGCTTCTGGTAATGACCAAGCCTTTTCACACTCAGACATGCGGCGGACAGAACGGTTACTGGGTCAATTCTTGGCCGGGACTGACTACGTTTCTTCCGGTTACTCATCAGTACCAAACGAAGACAACATGTTTGCCGGTTCAAACACCGACGCCATGGACTACGATGACTACTACGTGATGCAACGTGACTTAAAGGTCAACGGTGGGATTGTTCCTGTAAAGGAAGAAGACGTCATCAAAGTTAGAAATAAAGCTGCTAAAGCCCTTCAAACGGTCTTTGAAGCCATTGGGCTACCAAAGATCACGGATGAAGAAGTGGAAGCCGCAACCTACGCAAACAGCTCAAAGGACATGCCAGATCGGAACCTTGTTGAAGATATGAAGGCTGCCCAAGAAATGATGGACCGTGGGATTACCGGGATCGACATCGTTAAGGCACTTTACAACGGTGGTTTCCGTGATGTTGCTCAGGCCGTTTTGAGTCTGTTACAACAACGGATCGCCGGAGACTTCCTGCAAACATCCGCCATTTTTGACAAGGATTGGAACGTCATTTCTGCCGTTAACGACAACAATGACTACAAGGGTCCTGGAACCGGGTACCGTGTATCAGGCGAAACCTGGGAGAAAATCAAGGACATTCCGATGGCCATTGATCCATCGGACTTCTAAATCCGCGTGAAGAAGGGAGGATGCCACACATGGCAGATATCGATGTTGATTTATTAAGAAAAATTGTTAAACAAGTGATTGCTGAAACGGCCGCCACCAACAAGGAAGTGTCGTTTGGCAGTGGCTCAGCAGAAACAAAACCAGCCGCTGTTGCAACGGCCGAACATGAGGGCCAACCAGAAGCAACGGACGCACCAAAGAAGTTGGACTGGTTTAAACACGTTGGGGTTGCTAAAAAAGGAACCGCTGTGGACGAAGTTGTTGTTTCCGTTTTACCAGGTTTTGCAGAACATTTAACGGAAAACATGACGGGGTTATCCCACCGCGACATTTTGCGACAAGTGACCGCCGGAATTGAAGAAGAAGGGTTACGGGCCCGTGTCATTAAGGTTTACCGGACAGCCGACGTTTCATTCTCTGGCGCTGAAGCTGACCATCTGTCAGGGTCAGGAATTGCCGTTTCCATTCAATCAAAAGGAACCGCCATTATTCACCAGCGTGATGAAGAACCATTAAGTAACCTGGAATTATTCCCACAAGCACCCGTGCTGACGTTGGATACTTACCGGGCCATTGGGGTCAACGCTGCAAAGTATGCGAAGGGTGAATCACCAAACCCAGTGCCAACGGTCAGTGACCAAATGGCGCGGGTTGCTTACCAAGCAAAATCAGCTTTAATGCACATCAAAGAAACAAAATACGTTGTAACGGGGAAAGCACCCGATGAAATCGAAGTGCATTTCTAATTTGGAATGCTGAGAAAGGAACGTCAACATGAGTGAAATGGAAGATCTCGTTGCGAAAGTAATGGCCGATTTGAAGGACTCTGATACAAAGAGTGCCCCACAAGCCACAACCACAGCAACCGCCCAAACTGGAAGTCAGGCACAGCCCGATGGAAAGGAACTGGGCCGAAGCGACTATCCGTTATTTAGCAAACATCCTGACTTGATCAAGTCACCAACGGGGAAGAGCGTTAATGACATTACGTTGGAAAACGTGGTCAACGACAAAATTACTCCCGAAGACTTGCGGATCACGCCAGCAACGTTAAAAGCACAGGGCCAAATTGCCAAGAACGCTGGTCGGGCTGCCATTCAAAGTAACTTTGATCGCGCCGCAGAATTAACGGCAATTCCTGATGACCGGTTACTGGAAATGTACGGTGCGTTACGGCCATACCGGTCGAGCAAACAAGAATTACTGGACATGGCAAATGAACTAGAACAACAGTACCACGCCACAATTTCAGCAAACTTTGTTCGTGAAGCCGCTAAGAACTACGAAATCCGGAAAAAGTTGAAGGGTGATAACTAACGGAGGTCGTTATGACGCAAACAGTGATTGGTGTCGACATTGGTAATTCGTCGACAGAAGTAGCGTTAGCTAACGTGACGCCAACGGGTCAGGTTAAGTTTATCAACTCTGACATCACCGCAACAACCGGGATCAAGGGGACTAAACGAAATCTCGTGGGGATTCGAACGGCCATTAACGGGGTGTTGACAAAGAGTCAACTCACCATTAACGACGTGGATCTCATTCGGATCAACGAAGCAACCCCCGTGATTGGTGATGTGGCGATGGAGACGATTACTGAAACCGTCATCACAGAATCAACCATGATTGGTCACAATCCGCGAACACCCGGGGGACTGGGCGTTGGTATTGGGGAAACCATCCTGATTACCGACCTTGTCAACGAGGGCACAACGGATAAAACGTACATTGTGTTAATTCCCAAAGAAGTCGACTTTGGCGATGCCGCTAAACTGCTGAACCTGTACCATCAAACCGGATTCAAGGTTACCGGTGCCATCCTTCAGGGTGACGACGGGGTCCTCATTGATAACCGGTTGGACTTCAAGATTCCCATTGTGGATGAAGTGTCGTTACTGGAAAAGGTCCCGCAGCACATGCTGGCCGCCGTTGAAGTGGCTGATAAAGGGCAAGTCATTAAGCAATTATCCAATCCATACGGGATCGCAACGGTGTTTGAATTGACACCGGAACAAACGAAAAACGTGGTTCCCGTTGCCCGGGCCTTAATTGGTAACCGGTCAGCGGTGGTCATCAAAACACCCGCCGGGGACGTGAAGGCTCGGGTCATTCCGGCCGGAACGGTTCACATTAACGGTGATGACCATGAAGAACAGGTTGGGATCTCTGCCGGTGCCGACAAGATCATGAAGACTGTGTCCTCGTTTAAGCAGATCGACAACGTGACCGGGGAAGCCGGCACAAACATTGGTGGCATGCTGGAACGGGTTCGGCAGACGATGGCGGAACTAACGGACAAACGGATGCAAGACATTTACATTCAGGATCTGTTGGCCGTTGATACCTCCGTGCCAAATGATGTTAAGGGTGGTCTGGCTGGTGAGTTCTCAATGGAACAAGCAGTCGGGATCGCGTCAATGGTTCGCACGGACCATCTGCAAATGCAGGCCATCGCGGACGAAATTCACCATGACTTTGGCGTTACCGTTGAAGTTGGTGGTGTGGAAGCCGAAGCGGCCATTCGTGGTGCGTTGAC
Organism: Furfurilactobacillus sp. WILCCON 0119; assembly: GCF_053471565.1. NCBI lineage: Bacteria > Bacillati > Bacillota > Bacilli > Lactobacillales > Lactobacillaceae > Furfurilactobacillus > Furfurilactobacillus sp. WILCCON 0119. The sequence continues at coordinate 102,066 of NZ_JBPCCV010000005.1, read as the reverse complement.
GACTCCCGGAACACAGGCGCCACTGGCCATCTTAGACCTTGGTGCTGGTTCCTCGGATGCGTCGATCATTGATAAGACCGGCGACATCGTGGCCATTCATTTGGCCGGGGCCGGTGACATGACGACCATGATCATCAACTCTGAATTAGGGCTGGATGACGTGTACTTGGCCGAAGACATTAAACGATACCCGTTAGCGAAGGTCGAAAGTTTATTTTACATTCGTCATGAAGACGGGAGCGTGCAGTTCTTTGATGAAGCCCTCTCCGGTGATCTCTTTGCCCGGACCGTGGTGGTTAAGCCAACCGGGTTTGTCCCGGTTCCAGGTGACGTTTCAATTGAAAAGATTCGAACTGTTCGGCAGTCTGCTAAGCAGCGAGTCTTTGTCACCAATGCACTGCGGGCGCTGGCAAAAGTGAGTCCCACTGGAAACATCCGCGACATTCCGTTTGTCGTCATTGTTGGTGGGTCTGCCTTAGACTTTGAAATTCCTCAGCTAGTGACCGACGCGTTATCCCACTACAACCTGGTTGCGGGCCGTGGGAACGTTCGGGCCGTTGAGGGGCCAAGAAACGCGGTGGCAACGGGACTGATCCTCGCCTATGCCAATGAATTACAAGAAGGGACCCATTAATTATGGCAACTGAACCAACCATCTTAATTGCGGGTCAAGAGCAAGCTGCCATTTTACCGTTGCTTTACGGCATCGAAGAGGAAGAAATTCCGTTTCGATGGACCACTGAAACAACGGCACAAACGGCAATTGGACGGGCGTTTGAAGCGGCACAAATGGCGCAACTAAACGTCGGGATCGGGTTTGACGATGAGGCAGCTTATTTACATCACAACAGCTTGCCGGCGGATAAACCCCTTGCGCGGGTCCCGTTATCTGATCCAGCGGATTTACGTCGCTTAGGCGCAAACGCCGCTCGGTTGGTTAAGCGGGTCCCATTTAAAGACTTTGAGAAGGGAGGATTGATTCTATGAACGATGCATTAGGATTATTAGAAGTTGGTGGTTACTCAACAGCCGTTAAGGTTGCTGATGTGATGGTCAAAACGGCAAACGTCCACGTTGACAAGGTTGAACGTGCCCGTGGTGCCGGCCAAATGACAGTGTTTATCAGCGGCGATGTTGGGGCGGTTAACGCTGCCATCGCTGCCGGAAGCCAGGCTGCTGAGGAAGTTGACCATTTTGTTGCAAAACAGGTCATCGCCCGCCCAGCAAATGGGTTAGATGAACTCGTTAAAAAGCCAGCTGAAAAAGTGGCTGAAGAATTAACGACAGAACCAGCTGCTGAAACACCAGCAAGCCAAGCGGCAAAACCAGCGAGTGCCAGCACGACAAAACGGCGCCCAGCATCGAACCGCCGAAACACAAAGAGTACTAAACCAGAACAGTAATTGTTAACAAACAAATTGGAGGAAACAAACATGAATAACGCACTTGGAATGATCGAAACAAAGGGCTTAGTTGCCGCAATCGAAGCCGCTGACTCAATGGTTAAGGCCGCTAATGTTGAATTAACTGGCTATGAAAAAATCGGTTCAGGGTTAGTAACCGTTATGGTTCGTGGTGATGTTGGTGCCGTTAAAGCTGCCGTTGATGCAGGAACAGCTTCCGCAGAATCTGTTGGCGATGTGTACGCTTCATACGTCATCCCTCGTCCACATACAGATGTTGAAGCAATTTTGCCAAGTAACAAGTAAAACTAACGGGGTGGAACAATGGATGAGAATAAGTTACGCGCGTTAGTTAAACAAATCATTGAAGAAGAGACCCAACCGGGCATGCCCATTGGGGTCTCTAATCATCACGTTCACTTGAGTAAGGAAGACTTTGCCCGCCTGTTTCCAGGTCAAGAAATGACAAAGTTCCGTGACTTAAAGCAACCAGCTGACTTTGCGGCTAAGCAAACGGTTACGGTTGTCGGCCCTCGTGGTCGGGTGGAACACGTTCGGGTCTTAGGACCTTGTCGTGAATACTCTCAAGTTGAATTGTCATTGACAGACGGGATTCAAGTCGGAGTGGACTTACCCGTTCACTTGTCTGGTGATTTAGACGGCGCTGCTAAAGTGATTTTAGAAACGAAGGACGCCCGGATCCCAGTTTATGGTGCCATTGCTGCGAAGCGGCACGTGCACATGAGCCTGGAAGACGCTAAGCAGTATGGCGTTTCTTATGGTGATGAAATCAGTGTTGAAGTGACAACAGGGAATCGGCGGTTGACGTTTAATGACGTGATTGCCCGCCCACGTGAAGACTTCGTGTTAGAAATGCACATTGACACGGATGAAGCAAACGCCGCAGGAATCAACAAAAATACCATCGCAAAGATTATTCCGAACAAATAAACCGTTAGGAGGGGACTGGCATGTTTGAAAAACAAGCAGCGCGCTTAGCCGCCTTTAACAGCCTTGTGACGCAAGCACCACATGTTGATCCTCAAGCGACGGTGACTGACCATTTGCGGGTTGGTGTCGATTTGGGGACTGCCACGATTGTGTTTGCGGTAATCAATGATGACGGTGAACCAATTTATGGTGAAGCGGTCCCAGATCAGGCAGTTCGTGATGGGGTTGTTGTTCACTATGGTGAGGCTGTCACCATTGTTCGTGCCATTAAGGCCCGGGCGGAAGCCGCTCTGGGCGTAACGTTGACCACCGCAGCTGGGGCAATTCCACCAGGTGTGAGTGAGTCAAATAGTAAGGCCGTGGCAAACGTCATCGAGGACAGTGGCCTGACGTGCACCAACATTGTTGATGAACCAACCGCTGCGGCCACAATGCTGGGCGTGACGGATGGGACGATCGTCGATGTTGGTGGTGGAACAACGGGAATCAGTGTCTTTAAGAACGACACGTTAAAACGGGTTGGCGATGAGCCGACTGGTGGCTACCACATGACGCTGGTTGTCGCTGGGAGTCAGCATTTGGATCACGCGGCAGCAGAAGTGCTGAAACGTGATCGGAAACGGGAAGACGACGTGTTTGCAGTCGTTCGCCCGGTGGTGGAAAAAATGGCTGCCATCGTTGCAAACGTGGCAGGTAACCAGCTGGTTGAACCCGTGATTGCGGTTGGCGGTGCAACAAACTTTCGTGAATTTGCGCCCACCATGGCCAAAACGTTAGGCGTTCCGGTCTTAGCACTTGCGTATCCAGACTTCGTCACGCCGCTTGGGATCGCGTTAAGCGATTTAGGAGTTGCTGCGGAGGCGTCGCGATGAGTGATTCAGTAAGTGATGTGATTGCGGCGGTTATTGAGCGGTTGCAACAACGCGAACAAACGGTGACAACACTTTCGTTTGCTGACGTTGCCACGGCTGAAGAGACCCTGTTTCTCACAGCGGCAACCGTTGTGGTGACCGAAGTGCCCCCAACGGCGATTGCTGATTTATACCGGTTGACGACGACACCACTAACAACGTTTGTTCAGGCCGCATGGCGTGATCATGCCGCCGTGACGTTACAGTTAACGGTGGCAGATGTGAACCTTGTCCCGTGGCCGTTATTGACCACGTGGCCGGTCACCATTGCATTGCCGACGGGTGAAGTCTTAACGGCCCAGGAAGCAGCGGTGATAACCAGAAGTGATGTGTTGGGCCTGCCGTTACACGCTGTGCTGGTCAAACAGCACCGTCAGCGGCTGACCATGGCAGCACACGACGAACTATTAGCACAACACATTGAGGTACGTGAAAGGACGGATCAAGCATGTATATGGCAAGAGTGATTGGGAGCGTGGTCGCGACGCAGAAAGATGAGTCGTTAGTCGGGCGTAAGCTGATGATCGTGCAACCAATCGATAGCAACATGGCCGCTGTCCGTTCCGAGGAGGTCGCTGCTGATACAGTGGGGGCCGGCATCGGTGAACTGGTGTTACTCGTTCGTGGTGCAGGTGCCCGGAAGACACAAAATGAAGGGACACGGCCCCGGGACGTTGTGGATTCCGCTATTGTTGGAATTATCGACCGGTTTGATAAGTGAGGATTCAACCATGGGAATTTATACCAAAACGGGTGACAAGGGGACCACGGCCCTCTTCACCGGTGAACGGGTCAAAAAGTATTCTGACCGTGTTGAAACATATGGCACATTTGATGAATGCAACGCACAAATCAGTGTGGCAGAAAAGTTTTGTCAGCGTGAGGAAAACCGGGCGTTGTTAAAGTGGGTCCAGGAGCGCATGTTCATCTTAGATGGTGAGATTGCTTCGGCAGACGCTGACCGCTTTTACGGAAAGAGCGACCGCATTGAGGACGCCGACGTAGCCCGCTTGGAACGGGTGATTGACGATTATACGGCAAAATTACCGGTGCTCCACGCGTTTATTTTACCGGGCACAAGCGTTGCCGGCGCCCATCTGCATTTATGTAGAACGGTGTGCCGGCGGGCTGAACGACTGTTAATTCGGTTAAATGAAGACAGTCCGTTTCGTCCGGTCGTCCTGCGCTATGCAAACCGGTTGTCCGACTTTTTGTACATCGTTGCTCGTGATGAGGATGAAGCTGATCATCAAGAACAAATGTGTGATGAAATTGTCCGGCGGTACCAAGAAGCAGTTCAGGATCACCAAACACACTAAGTAAGGAAGTTAATAATAATGGCAATTGAAAACATTTTATCGAGTGTTCAAGCAGCATTTAAGAACCAAGATGGGACCGCAGTCTTTGACCGGGCCAACTTTAACAAAGTTTTTGATGCTTCAGAAGCAAAGGCTAACGAACTGGGTGTTGGCGTATCCATGTGCTTAATGGATGCTGCCGGAAATCCACTGATGCAATACCACATGACGAATGCCAACTTGGTTAGTATCCAATTGGCACCCAAAAAAGCGTGGTCTGCATTGGCAATGAAACAACCAACTAAAGAAGTTAGTGCTCAGATTCAACCAGGAGCACCATTATACGAAATGGAAACCATGCTTGATGGCAAACTTGTTTCGTTTGCCGGTGGGATTCCATTGATCGTTAATCAACAAATCATTGGTGCCCTTGGTATCAGTGGTGGTGCAGTCGAAGAAGACCAGGCAATTTGTGAAGCCGGTGTTCACCAGTTCTTAGAAGGGATTAAGTAGCGATGGCAGATTTAGAAGCGCAAATTAGACAAATTATTCAGGCAGAACTTCAACAGCAAGCTGCCGGTGAAACGACAACAACAGTATCAGCAGGGACAACGGCTGGTGGCCACCATGGGATTTTCCCAACGGTGGACAGTGCCGTAGCAGCTGCAAAGGCTGCTGAAGACCGGTTTGTGGATGCAAGTATCGAAACCCGGACAAAGGTGATTGACGCCATTAAAGAAGGGTTCCGTCCTTACATCGAACAAATGGCCACAGCTATTCATGATGAAACTGGGATGGGAACGGTTAGTGCAAAGATTGCGAAGTTAAACAACGCGCTCTACAACACGCCAGGACCAGAAATCTTACAACCAGAAGCCGAAACCGGTGACGGTGGTTTGATCATGTATGAATACGCACCATACGGTGTTATCGGGGCGGTTGGTCCAAGTACCAACCCATCCGAAACGGTTATCGCCAACGCAATCATGATGATTGCCGGTGGGAACACGGTCTTCTTTGGTGCTCACCCTGGTGCAAAAAACATTACCCGCTGGACGATTGAAAAGTTGAACGAGTTTGTTGCCGACGCAACGGGCTGGGAAAACTTGGTCGTTGGGGTTGAAGAACCAAGTATCGAAGCGGTTCAACAAATGATGAAGCACCCAGACATTGCCTTACTGGCTGTTACTGGGGGCCCAGCAGTTGTGCACCAAGCAATGACAAGTGGGAAGAAGGCCATTGGTGCCGGTGCCGGTAATCCACCTGCAATAGTTGATGCAACGGCCGATATTAAGCTTGCTGCCCACAACATTATCGATTCGGCGTCATTTGATAACGACATCTTATGTACTGCTGAAAAGGAAGTCGTTGTTGAAGCGTCCGTTAAGGATGAACTGATTCGCAACATGCAAGCAGAAGGCGCCTTCTTGGTAACCGACCCACATGACATTGAAAAATTAGCCACGATGACTATTACCAGTAAGGGAACACCTGACCGGAAGTTTGTCGGAAAGGATGCAACCTTCATCTTGGACCAAGCCGGAATCAGCTACACAGGTCAACCAGTGGAAATTATTTTGGAGGCTGCCAAAGACCATCTGTTAGTTGTGACTGAAAACTTGATGCCAATCTTGCCAATCGTTAGCTGCCCAGACTTTACCAGTGTGCTGAAGACGGCCGTTGAAGTGGAACAAGGCTTCCATCACACCGCTTCGATCCACTCACGTGACTTGATCCACATTAACAAAGCGTCACACCGGATGAACACGTCAATCTTCGTTGTTAATGGTCCGACTTACGCCGGCACAGGGGTTGGCTTTACTGGTGCGTCTGCATTAACAATTGCAACGCCAACTGGTGAAGGAACAACCACGGCGAAGTCATTTACACGGCGTCGTCGGTTGAACTCACCACAAGGGTTCTCCATGCGTAGTTGGAACTAATAAACGAGGTGACGCAAAATGGCTCGATTTACCATTCCGACAAAAATCATTGCCGGTTCAGATAGTTTAAACATGCTTCAAACTTTTACTAACCAACGGGTCTTCTTTGTGTGTGACCCATTCTTAGATGACAGTGATACACTGAAGATGATCCAGGGACACTTGCCAAGTAGTGCAACCATCCAAACGTTCGCTGATGTTAAACCGAACCCACCGCTGACAAGCATTACAGCAGGGGTTAAGGAATACTTGGCCTTTAAACCAACGGTCATCGTTGTGTTGGGTGGTGGTTCTGCCATTGATACCGCCAAGGCCATTCGGAGCTTTGGTGAAAAGGTGAGTGGTGAGACGTTGAGTTGCTTTGTGGCGATTCCGACAACAAGTGGAACGGGCTCTGAAGTAACAAACACGGCCGTGGTTTCTGATGAAGCAAACCACGCCAAGTTCCCACTGATCGATGATCATTTAATTCCTGATGTGGCGCTGTTATACCCTGAACTGGTTGTTAGTGCACCTAGTTCTGTAACCGCTTTTTCCGGCTTAGATGTGATGACCCACTCACTAGAATCATTGGTGGCAAAGGATGCAAACCTGTTTACGGATGCGCTTGCTGAAAAGGCCATTGATGTGATTGGTCACGACCTGGTTGCTGTGTACCGTGACCCTGAAAACCTAGCGTTACGGCGGACGGTTCATGAGGCGTCAACAGCGGCTGGGTTGGCTTTTAACACCGCTGGCCTTGGGATCACGCACTCAATTGCGCACCAATTGGGGGCCCAATTCCACGTGCCTCATGGCTTGGCGTGTGCAATGATGCTTCCCCATGTGGTGGCATTTAATGCGCAGGATAAGACGGTTCAAGCGAAGTATGCTGCGGCCGCTCGTAAAGCCGGCTTGGCCAGTGCTGATAGCACAGACCGGATGGCTGTCCGTGAATTGATCCGAAAGTTGCAGACCATGATGCGGCAAATGAAGTGTCCACAAACGTTGGCGGCCTTTGGGGTTAAACCAGCGGATGCGAGAGCCGCATGTGCAACGATTGTTGCCGCTGCGAAAACAGATGGCACGTTCCCGGGGAATCCAATTGTACCAACAGATGAACAGCTGGCAGAAGTCTACCAGCAAGTGATTGAATAATTGGGGTGAAGACAAATGAGTGGCTTTTTAGGTGAGTTATTAGGAACGTTTATTTTGATCGTACTTGGGGCCGGGGTTAATGCGGGCCTGAACCTGAACAAAACATACGGAAAAAACAACGGTAACTGGTTGTTGATCGCCTTCGGGTGGGGAATGGCCGTTACCATGGGTGTTTACGTGGGTGGCGCTGTCGGTTCTGACGCACATTTGAACCCAGCAGTAACCATTGGGATGGCGACGTTTGGTCTCTTCCCATGGTCACAAGTGCTCCCATACTTACTTGGTCAGTTCATTGGTGCATTCTTAGGTGCCGCATTGGTTGTGATTCATTACTACCCCCACTTCAAGGCCACAACCACGAAGGACGGGAACACAGTTGGTAACTTTGCAACGGTACCTGCCATTGATAACCCATTGTTTAATTTATTAAGCGAAATTATTGGCACGTTTGTCTTTATGTATATTTTGCTAAACCTTGGGAACTTCACCACGGGACTTAAACCATTGGTTGTTGGTTTCTTGATTCTGGCAATCGGGATGAGCCTTGGGACGACCACTGGGTATGCGATTAACCCAGCGCGTGACTGGGGTCCACGGTTGGCTTACACCATTTTGCCAATTCCAAATAAGGGTGGTGCCAACTGGCACTATGCTTGGATTCCAATGGTCGGCCCACTGGTTGGTGGGTTGTTGGCAGCAGCACTATTTTCAGTTCAGTAATTGATAAAAAGAGGGACATAAATTATGAAACATAAAGTGTTAGCAATTAATTCAGGGAGTTCTTCGCTGAAATTCAAATTGTATGAAATGCCAACGGAACAAGTTTTAGCAGCTGGCCAGATTGAACGGATCGGGAAGCCTGATGCGATGCTAACGCTGACGCTGACGTACACGCCGGCGGGGCAAACAAAATCCACACGGGTGCAACAAACAAAGGCCATTTTATCGCACAATGACGCGGTGGCCTTGACGATGCAAACGTTACTGGAAGAACACATCATTGCCTCACTGGATGAGATTGAGGGGGTTGGTCACCGGGTTTCAAACGGGGGTCAGTATTACCTTCACTCAGTCATCGTGGACGAAACGGTGGAGCAGCGGATTCAGGAATTGAGTACGCTGTCACCGCTACATAATCCGGTGAATTTACAGGGAATTAAAGCGTTTGGCGAGAAATTACCACAGGCAAAACAGGTGGCGGTGTTCGACACATCGTTTAACGCAACCATTCCAATGAGTAGTGCACTATATCCACTACCGTATGAATATTATGAAAAGTATGGAATTAAGCGCTTCGGGTTCCATGGACCGAGTCACCAGTACATTGCGGAAGAAACGCACCGCTTAGTGCCATCGGCGCGGAAGGTGATTAGCTGTCATTTGGGGAACGGTGCCAGCATTTCGGCCATCCTGGATGGTAAAACGATCAACAATTCCATGGGCTTTACACCATTAGCTGGTTTGATGATGGGAACACGGTCCGGGGATATCGATCCGCAGATCATTCCGTTCTTAGAAGAACATGAAGGCATGGATTCAGCGGCCATTAAAAAGATGTTAAACGAACGCTCCGGTCTCCTTGGTGTTTCCGGGATTTCAAATGATCTGCGTGAAATCGAAGAAGCTGCGGCGGCCGGAAACGAACGGGCGCGGTTAGCCTTAACGATGTATGTTCACCAGATCGTCTTCTACATTGGGGCTTACGCCGCTGATTTGGACGGTGTGGACGCCATTACGTTTACAGCAGGTGTTGGTGAACATTCCGCATTGATTCGGCGCCTTGTCACCAACAAGTTGAAGTACCTTGGTGTTCAGATCGACCTTGAGAAAAACGAGGCCAATGAACAGCAAATTTCAACACCAGAAAGTGCCGTGACGGTCCTCGTTGTGCCAACGGATGAAGAGGTCGTCATTGCCCGTGATGTGACCCGGTTATTGGGGCTGGAGGGCTAAGATGGACGAACAGGAAGAAACACTTGAACGGGTGATTCAAGAATCTGTGCCTGGTAAACAAGTCACCATGGCCCACGTGATTGTTCACCCAGATGAGGAAATTTTTAATAAGCTGGGGATCGCGGATACATCAACGGCGCTTGGTTTGTTAACGATCACACCGGGTGAGGCGGCCGCAATCGCGTCCGATGTAGCCACTAAGGCAAGCGATGTGAACGTGATTTTCATTGACCGGTTTAGTGGCTCTGTCCTGGTTGCTGGGCAAGTGGATGCTGTCAAGGCGGCCCTCCTTGCATCGCAAACAACGTTGCAGCAGATTCTTGATTTTCGAGTTACGCCGCTGACGCAATCGTAGTTGGTTCAACCTTTGAGATACCCTTCACTTGTGTGTCTTTAGCGGACATGGTACTTTAAAACGTGAATGCAATGAAGCAGATACAAAAGTAAAGCGGGGAACAAACGCATGAACGAATCAAACGAGGAGCGCCAAGACCGGGTGTTTCACGACTATAACGCGCAACAAGTGGAAGCTTATGGTGCTTTAGACGAGTTAACGGCCTGGCTGGGATTGTGTCGCGTCCGGGCAATGAATAATGGGTTACGACCGTTTGACGCGGAGTTTAAAACGATCCAGCGGCTTCTGTTTTGCATTGGCGCTGATTTGACTAAGCCAGGCGAGACACCTGATACAGCAATGTTTCCAGGGGGTGCAGGTGAATGGCTCAAGGGGTTAACGACCCAGTATTCGGTCACACTACCAGAACTCCATAAATTTGTGGTGCCAGGTGGTAGTATTCAGGCAAGCGAACTACAAATTGCGCGGACACTAGCACTGAAGGCATACCGATCGGTGAAACTGGTTGCTGGTGCTTCGGAAGGATTAGCTGTCGATTTTTTAGAAACACTTGGCAACTACTTCTTCGTCATTGCCCGGTATGTTTACGTTGAAATGGGTGTTCAGGAAGAATTATTCGACGCCAGTGACCCAAACTGGCCGTTCTAACAGGTTGAAAGGGGTGGCGTCATGAAACGTCCACTATTGGTTGGTGCCGTTGGTTGCGGTAAAACGACACTCCACCAGCGCTTGGCTGGTGAGGCATTACGCTATAACAAAACGCAGGCGGTGGAGTTTTTCGATGACGCCGTTGATACACCAGGTGAATTTGTGGAACATCACCGGTTCTACAGCGCACTGTCGGTAACGGCTGCGGAATCTGACGTAATCTTGATGTTACAAAGTGTTCTGGATCGCCGGCAGATCTTTGCGCCTGGATTTGCCACAATGTTTAATAAACCGGCCATTGGCATCATTACCAAGGTCGAGTTAGCGACGGATCAGGCGCAAATTGATGGCAGCGTGGAATTTTTACGAAGTGCCGGTGCTGACCGAATAATTTTGAGCTCAGCGGTCCAGGATATTGGCATGATGAACGTGGTGCACGCCTTAGATTTAATTTAATTATGTAAAGGGGTCAACGAGCATGGAAAGAGCAGCACAATTGACATTGGCACAGGCCGTGACGAGTTGGCTGATTGAAGCCGGTGAACAATTACGACCCGGTGTTAATGGCATTGAGCGGGTCGCTGAAAAAAGTTCACGGAACGACCTTGTGACAAATGAAGATGAAGCGATTGAAACGTTTTTAGAGGCCAAGATTAGCACAGCCTATCCAGAAGCTCAGATCATGGGGGAGGAAAATAAGCACGCGCGGCCACAAAATCTGCACGGCTTAGTTTTCTTTGTCGATCCCATTGATGGGACACTAAACTTTGTGAGAAAGCATGATTGTTTTGCGACGATGATCGGCGTTTATGAGGATGGAAAGCCGCTATTCGGGGGCATTCTGGATGTTATGAACAATGATTTATACTGGGGTGGCCCAGCCATTGGGGTTTATAAAAATGATCAAAAACTACCGCAACTCAAGAATACGCCGTTGGCAGATGGGCTAATTGGTGTTTCTTGGCGGCAACTGTACACCAACCGGTTTAACCTTGGGACGGTGGGTTACCATGCCTCAGGCGTCCGGATTTTAGGAAGCGCTGGGTTGGAGTTTGTACAACTGCTAAACGGGCGGCACGTGGGGTACGTTTCAACCCTGAATCCATGGGATTTTGCGGCTGGTTGTGTTCTGGCGACGACGTTAGGCCTCGAGGTGGGGACGGTGGCTAATCACCGCTTGTCACTGCTACGGCCAGAGGATTTCGTGGTGATGACCCCAGCGGCGATGGCAAGTTTTCGGGAACTGGCAAATTAAAAAAAGAGAGCGAAAGAAACCGCGGTTAGGCTCGCTCAGGTAACAGCAAACGGCACTCATGGACGGGTTTGGTCCATGAGTGCCGTTTGCTGTTAGATGAGGAAGGGCCTGCGGTTTCTTTCGCGTTTATGATAGCAAAGAGCGTTAATGGACGATTTTGGTCCATGAGTGCTGTTTGTTGTTAGATGAGGAAGGGCCTGCGGTTTCTTTCGCGTTTTAATGACGTGAATTTATTGCCAAATGTAGTGATCCAATATTTGTCAAAACGTTTTATGAAAACGCTTACAATTACGGTTAGTTTATGCTACGCTTTTATTGAGGGGTGATAACAATGATTTAATCGTGAACTAAACTGGCAAGTTGATCAACAAGCAGAGTATTCACATGATGTTAATAATGGGTCGATCGTCGACTTACCAACACGGCCGTACATTGTGCTATCGGGGACGGGTAACGCCAATCCGAATAATCGCGATTTTATTGCCCGGGCAGACGCGCTGTACCGGGTCGCAGATTACTTAGCGGCGGCACCAGAACATAATTTGGAGATTGAGGGGTACGAACCATTCCAACGGTATCCACTACAGGCAATGTGGGAGCGGGTAACACCGGGCCGGGACGCTGAATGGCGGTATCAATTGATGATTCAGCAGCCGACGTTCATTACAAAAGAACTCCTACAAACAGTGGAGTTTAACATTACTGACGTGGACCAGTCTTACTTATGGGACATCCGGTTACTGCACTTTTCAGAAGGCTTAGAAGCGCAGATCGGTAGCGTGGGTCCGATTAACCGAATGGGACCGACAAACACGAAACTACAGCAGTTTATTAAGGATGCCGGTTACCGGTCATTGGCCGCTGAGAGTTGGCACATGGAGCTTTATTTGGATGATGTTGTGCACACCCGTGGTGAAGAATGGCACACCATTTTACGGAACGGGATCGAACCGATGGACATCAATAAAGTGGTGAACAGTGGGCTGACGATTACCAAGGGGTAAGTTAGAATTAAAAAGAAAGTTCACGATAATGTGAACTTTCTTTTTACATATTTCATAAAAGTAGTAAGCCTTATGCTATATTAACTTTTATGAAAGGGGTGTTTATTATAAAGAACACGGCAATAAATAAATGGAATAATATAAAATGGAATAAGAAAGTATATGGTCAAATTACTCTTTTTATAACACTTTATATATTAATCACAAGAGTATTTCGAAGTAATGAAAATAGTTCTTGGATAGTAACTGTTCAATATGCATCTTTTATTGTCTTTTTTGGCATGATATTTCTTTACAAGAGGTTATTAAATCCGAAGAAACTATCTAATAGTGAGTTGGGGTCAACAACCTTTTTAATTGGAAGTGTTTTTTTAGGATTCTTAACGATAACCATGATTTATCTTATTGAATATAGGATCGGTTTTCTTCGTGTTTTAGCACGAAATAAAGAATTCCAAAACACTCTAAATGATTTTATACTACTTTATTTTTATTGGAAAGTATTCGATACGCTGATGCTTAATTTAACAAGTGATATTAAGTGTTTTAAGAATATGAAGCTTTCAAGAAAAAGGGTAGGAGGTTTAATCGTTACAGTGTGTCTTGTATTGATTATCTGTATAGCAGGGATAGTGAATGGAGATAACTGGAATGCTTTTTTAGCAGTCAGTACAATCGTATTAGCTGTAACAGATGAAAAAGTAGTTTTAACGTTTAAAGCAAAAAAAGAAAATATTGATGTTTATGATATTCAGCTTACAGGAAGACAACGAAATTGGCTTATTTTCATACGCTTAGGCTGGTTATGCGTTGTGGCATGTATTTGCATTTCTGAGTATTTGGTTAACGTAAGAGGGATTGAAAACCTACTAAATAGAATAATTACGCCTTTAGGCCCAAATGATTTCATGTCAAGAGGAACGCAAGTGATTTTAGTGACGTCAGTATTGAATGCCTTCTTAATTTATTTAATCAATTATTTTGAAAAAAAGTATGGTAAAAAAATAGCAGAGCATATTGAAGTTAAAAAAATCATCTGACAATAAAACTTGTTCATAATTACTAATGATGAGGATACAGACACTGACGAAAGGGAGATGTGGTTTGAAAAAGGTCGTAAAGTTAATTAGCATTCTAATTATGATCGCAATCCTGTCAATGGGTGTAACAACCGTAAAGGCACAGACCAAGTACGTTCAGTCATCCGCACCAACACTGTTTTTCCATGGTGGCGGAAGTAACTACCATGCGGAAGAACACATGGTAAACGCAGCGAAAGCAGCTGGGGTGACCAAAACGGTAATCGTGGCGTTTGTCAGTAAAACGGGGAAGGTGCGCCTGCAGGGAACGATTCCTAAGAACGTAGTGAACCCAATCGTTGAGGTGAACTACGAAGATAACCGGCAACTAGACTACGAAAAACACGGTGAGTGGGCGAAAAACGTGGTCGTTGCATTGCAAAAGCAATATCATTTTCATGAAGTGAAAATGGTGGGGCATTCGCTAGGAAATATTTCCCTGCTCTATTACATGTTGGAATACGGCCAGGATAAGCGCTTACCCAAGCTGGTTAAACAAGTGGACATCGCGGGTCATTTTGCAGGGCTAAACTTTAGCGGAATTCCGGACGGAATCCGTCAGCCGGCGGGGATGACCCTTGATCAAAACGGTAAACCAAATAAGATGAACACAACGTATACGGAAATGACGAAGCTGCGGCACACCTTCCCGAAGCATCAGGTGGACGTGTTGAATATTTATGGAGATACTGGCGGGACAACGGATGGAACGGTGCCAAACGTGTCCTCGAAGTCCCTCCGCTATTTGATTGCGGGACGGGCGAAATCGTATACCGAAAAGAAATTTACTGGTAAACGCGCTAAGCACACGTTGCTGCATAACAATACCCAGGTTGATCAAACGATGATTACCTTTTTGTGGGGGAAATAAGAGGAGCGGACGGGCTTTCCTATCATTTATAACTGAATTACTTCACAGGGCTAGCATTGCGCAGTTGTTTTTGGCATAATGTTCTGTTGAGTGAATCATTCTGAACATAACCCCAAAAGGGCATAATGAAGTGGATCAACTGACCGATGGGTTGATTGTGGGATGGCGCCATGCCTGTGCGCCATCTTTTTGTTTGGCATAACGGGAGAAAAAGAGGTAACGAATGGAAGAACACGCAGAGCAGTATGGATTGAAAAAAACACTGGGCTTTTTCCCGGCCTTATCAACTGTGATGGGAACCGTGATTGGTGCCGGGGTCTTTTTTAAGGCCGCTGCGGTAACGACATCTACGGGAACATCAAGTATGGCCATGTTTGCCTGGTTTCTTGGTGGGATCATCACGATTTGTGCCGGGTTAACGGCCGCTGAACTTGCCGCCGCCTTTCCTGAAGCCGGTGGGATGACACGGTACATTGAACGGACATATGGTCACTTCTGGGGCTTTTTAGCTGGCTGGGCGCAGGCAGTGATTGCGTTTCCTGCTAACATTGCGGCCATTGCGATTGCATTTGGGACTCAGTTTACGAATTTATTTGGGCTGAACGCACACCTGATCGTGCCAATTGCAATGTTGACGGCATTGTCACTGCTGTTGATCAATTGGATCAGTGCGCGGGCTGGTGGCTGGGTGACCTCCGTTGCACTCGTGGTTAAACTGATTCCGCTGGCTTTGATCGTCCTGCTTGGGTTCTTTCATTCCGGTGGCGTCGATTTCTCACTGTTTCCGGTGGTTGCCGGGGCCCATCTTGGCTTCTGGACAGCACTAGGAAACGGTTTACTGGCCACGATGTTTGCGTACGACGGGTGGATGCACGTTGGAAACATTGCCGGTGAAATGAAGAACCCCAAAAAGGATTTGCCACGGGCGATTGCATTAGGAATCGGGTTGGTCATGGTTGTTTACCTGCTGGTCAACGCAGTATTTTTATTTGTTGAACCCGTTAGCCGGGTGGCCGGGAACCTAAACGTTGCGGCTGACGTTGCGAAAATCATTTTTGGCGGCGTGGGTGGTAAGTTTATTACCATTGGGATCTTGGTTTCAGTTTATGGTGGCTTAAACGGCTACATCATGACGGGGATGCGGATTCCGTACGTCATGGGTGTTGAACATAAACTACCGTTTGGAAACGCATTTGCCTCACTGAATCGGGCCGGCGTGCCGTGGTTTGCTGGTCTTGCTCAGTACGCGATTGCTTTCTTAATGATGTTATCTGGTGCGTTTGACGCCATCACGAACATGTTAGTGTTCGTCGTGTGGATTTTTTACTGCATGTCGTTTGCGGCGGTCATGATTCTACGCCGGCGCCAACCAGAGTTACTTCGGCCCTACAAAGTTCCGTTGTACCCGTGGATTCCGCTGGTGGCCTTAATCGGTGGAGTGTTCATTTTGGTGAACACCGTGTTTACTCAGTTCACGACAACGGCCATCGGGATCGTGGTGACCTTACTGGGGATTCCGTTCTATTATTATTTGAATAAAAAGTGGCACTTTACGAAGGCAGAATAACGGCTTCGTCAGAGCGTCGGCGCTTAACTTGGTGAGAAAAATTCACGAGTTAGGCGCTTTTTTTATGGAAATTTATCGCGGCGGTGCGGTGATTTTACTTTTAAAATTAATAAGATGAGGATAATTATTACTCGCGGTAAAATGGTCAACTGGTGGTGGCAATGACGAATTGAAACAATTGCAAAATAAAGCTAAATGATTCCTTAAGAATTAGGTGTTTCCGGTGCTGCGAGAATTGTCGCACCGGGGGGATTAGTGTACGATAGACATAAGTTAACTGAAATTAGGTAAGGGGTAAGACGGCATGGAAAATCCACAAGCAAATGAAACCGCACCACGGAAAGTACGCCCGGAATTATCCGGTAAGCTCGGCCAAAAATTACGTTACCTGGACGAACTGACGAACGCCATTGATAATTTTGACGATCGCCAGGTGTACGAATTGGTTGATCCAAAACGGTATAATACGCTGGTTCGTGGCAACCAGCAGGCAGAAACAAATCATTTAGCAGACTTGGTAACAGATTTGCACCAGGACTTGAGTCACTACTTAAGTGTTGAACTGATTGCCTACCTGAAGCAAACTTACCCATTTTTCTACGTTGAAGAACCCACACCTGGACACTTTGATGTGTTCTTTGGAAATTGGTGGGACAGACGTCAGTTTGGGGAATTAGATGTTTTAAACGCCCGGTTCGTGTTCGATAGTGTGGAATACGACAAGCTGACGAAATCGTTTGAACTGGAAGCAGAAAACAAGAACTACAACTCGGATCGAATTAAAGGGATTGCGGAAGAAAACCAGGCCTTACAGGATCTGGTGGACGGCCAGGAACAACGTGATCTTGTGAAAGAACGGTTGCGGTCCGAATTAAAAGAGCTGGGTGAAGCACGGACACTGTTTAACGGAAATCAATCTAAGCAAGAACGTCAGGAAATCTTGGATCAATTGACAGAACTTGCGAATGAGGATGACCGCGCGAATAATGCTTACAAGGGTATGAAGGCCAATGAGGACGAATCCCTCGTCTTGTCCAAAGAAGACACCATTTTAAGCTACGAAAAGCAGGCCATTCGTAAGGTGTTTGGTGATTTCAGTACCTTTAAAGATCGGAACGAGCGTCTGTACGTGGATTACATTAGCCATTTGATTGGTAAGGGAATCGAAAGCAAGGATGAAACACAGCTAACAAATGATGGCGGGGTGAACTTTTGATGGACAAGGATGAATTAGAGGGGCAGGCAAGTGCTAGTGCAATGAATAGCTCAGCAGCAACGAGCACGGCGGATGCTACAACGAGTGAAATTGATCCGATGGCAACCACGGTTTATCGGCCAACGACCAGTCAGTCTGCGGCGCCGGCTGAGCCAGCCCAAAAGCGCCCAGAGCCAACACCATTATCACCGAGCCAACGGTTCCGAATTTACAATAACAACATTAAAGACGGGATTCGTAACGGGATTAAGTTCACTCAGCACCTGGATCAATTAACGGAAACGACGTCGACCGATGAGCTTCTGGTAGCTGCCACAGCGCTGTTTTCGTTTACCATGGATACGGACTTTGTGACCTTTCCACACCAGTACAGTGCGGCTGATTACTACCTCTTATTTATGGGACGGCTGTTAGAATTACACGATCAAACGGGATTAAGTTTGACCAGTGCAGCGGATCATGAGGAACTCAGCATGAGCTTAGCGGCGTTGGGAGATAAACCAGCGTTCAAGTTTGTGTTGGTTGGCGGTCACAATGGTGGGGCCTTCTTTACAGATCGCGCTTCTGGGTTGCATTTGTTCTACCTTAACCTGGAACGCCAGCAGTTGCGGTTTAACAGTAAGGCATTCGTCGACCTCTTTGCGGTGACCTTGAATGATCAGGTCGCAGCAGACCGTATGGCCGGGATCAATGCTCTGATTACGTTTGCAAAGGACCTCGAACACGATTACGACTTCTCCGTTGATTACAACTTGCTTGAAGCAACGAACGGGACGCAATACAAAACGAAGCACGCAATCTTGCCAGCTGGAACGGTTGACCGGTTATTCGTGGCTTCTGCTGATAGTCACTACATGTTGCAAAATGCGCCGGAAGGTAACGGGGCCGTCATTGAACTTGAAGATGGTTTGGTGTTTGGCATTGTTAATGCTGGTTCTGTAACGGAACCGCGGTGGGTCATGACCACAACCGATCCAGATAACAACGTGTCGCTAATGAACGTGTTGCTGCATTATAAGTTTATTTGCCAGTGGTACCTGGATAACCGGGCTGACCTAGAAATTCAGTCTGATCCATTGATCTTTGCGTAATGAGGGAGAAGCGATGTTAGATATTGCCATGCTGCTAAGAGAATGTATCGAGTTCGATCAGCAAGTTAGCAGCGAAAAGCAAATTCGGTGGACACGTGAGCAAAGTTTGCAGAATGCGTACGTGGCGCTAACCGTCGAACTGGCTGAAATTGCCAATACTAGTGAATGGTTTAAGGTGTGGAAGACCCAGCGGGGGAAACATAACCCGGGGCAAACACCGCGTGAGACGTTATTAGAAGAGTATGTTGACGCGTTGGACTTCTTTTTACTGATCTTCCATAAACAACAGTGGACACATTTAACGGTGTTGACACCCGAGGAATTGACTAAACTGACAACGGGCCCGACCATGGACCTTAATAAGACTTACTTAGCCATTAATCGGATGGTGTTAGCCAGTCTAACGGAACACCGGCAGGGTGATTTTGGTCATGCCTGGCACCTGTTTTTAACCATGGGCCTTCGTGGATTCAGGTTTTCACAAGATGAAATTCAAGCTGCGTACCAGGCCAAACGTGAGAAAAATTTGGCGCGGCAAGCAACCGGATATTAAAAAGCTTCGACCAGTGGTGGTCGAAGCTTTTTTTGTGGATTATGATTAAACGCTTGCATGCCATTCCGATTGTGTGGGGGCAGTTGCTAGTTGTGGTTCTGTATAGAAAAAGTCGGTAAACGTGACCTTTTCAGGGTGTTCGCTATTAATCAGTGTCATCATTTTATGAACTGAACTGGTCATATAGTGCGGTGTATAAATCATGCCGTTAGCCAGCCAGTTTTTGATGAGCCCGATATAGGCAGAGACGGTGAACGAAATCTGAATGCTGATCGGCACGTCAAGGTCAACAAACTCTGCCTGAAAGGCATCGTGAAAGCGTTCCAAATCAGTCGTTAACCGCGAGAAAAGCTGCCGTTCAAATAGTCCGTTTTCTTGCGTGTTTAAAAGGACGTTGAACATCTGTGCTTCACTTTCGATGTAGCTGAAAGCGGCGTTTAATGAAAACCGCGTGCGTGACTGTTCCGACGGCCTGGTTCCCATTGATGATGGCAGGGGCACCTCTGTAATAACCACCTCAAAAAAGTCATCCAAGATTTCCGTCATGGCGCGCGAAATAAAGTCACGTTTATCTTTGTAGTGTAAATAAAAGGTACCACGGGTAATGTGCGCAGTTTCAGTGATTTTCTGAACACTGATATTTTCGATTTTATACTGCTGCATCAAGCTGATCAGTGCAACTTTCAAGCTAGACCGCGTCTTAACGACCCGTGGGTCTAAATGTTTTCCCATTCTTAAAACCCCCAGTGAAACGATTAGTAGACAGCTCATTGATAATCGTTTACAAACTCCATTATATAAGAAATGAAAGCGCTTCGTCAACTAACAGAATAAGGATATTTGACATTTCCGTAAGCGCTTTAGTTTTACGAAAACTGAGAAGAAGTGAAAACGCTAATTGACACCGGCAAAGCAGTTTTTTATACTTAAATAGTTGGTGTCACTTGCTGAACACCGTTTCGCAGCAGTAGCTCAGTTGGATAGAGCATCGGTCTTCTAAACCGAGGGTCGTGGGTTCGAATCCCACCTGCTGCATCTTAATTACGAGTGGTTAAGCTTTGATTGAAGGTCACGTTTAAGACGTGGCCTTTTTTTGTGATTTTTGTTGAATTTCAGCAGGATGATCATGTGTTTATTGCAGTGGGTTAGGTGGGCCCATTATATGAGTTACAGTGGTCACAATTATTAGGTAACTGGGTGTTGACGGCGGTGACAAGAAATCTTAACACGAGCGGTATCACAATGTTTGTGCGTAGTAGAATTGGTGATAACTGGTGGCGCATTGCCAACCAATGCGGTGACAATATGTACAGTTTGGCGGCTTTAATGGGCAGTCAATTGATGACGTTATTTATCCCGGATAAAATTTTATATTATTAGCAAAAAAGGCTCTAACTTCCTAAATCCATGGGAGGTTAGAGTCTTGTGTGTAGTACAAATAGCTAATTGGTAAGAAATGCAATTGTAAAGAACAAGGTATCAAATGCAAAGTGAATCGTATATGGAATTAATATATTTCTAGTTCTAATAAACGATCCTGTGACGAAGAATCTAAGTGCCCCCATGATGAGTAACATCTGTGGTAAATTCCAACTGTAGGCCTCAAAGTGCGCTAAACCAAAGATAATCATTGATAAAAACAGTGCTAAGTAAATACTGGTATTTCTCTTCATATTCAAGTGTTGGTAGAAGATTACGGCAAATCCAATAAATACGGGAATAGCAAATAGTTCCTCATTAAATAATGAAAATAGATCATTAATAGTTTGTATTAAATATGGTAAAAAGGACGTGTCCTGAGAACTGTTTGCGTCCGCGGTAACGTTAAGATGCAGCAAGCTGAATACAACTTGCCCCATAAAAATGGCATAGAACACAGCACCAAAAAAGTATAATAACCATGGTTTCCAGTTAGCCCAAAAATCCCCCTGGAATAAGTCTTTGAGGTTGCTACCTAGTAACCATTTTATGGTGAGGATAAATAGTGACAAGGGTAGCAACGTCACGGTGATAAAATGTAACACTGGTTCTTTGAAATCAACACCATATTCGAAGAACAACATTAATCCAGTGATTAGTATGGGCAACATTATCAGATAGATTGCTCGTGATAAAGATAATTTCCCGTCAATAATTGGTAATTCACCATGACTCTTCTTTTCAAAAATAGTCATAAAAAACACTCCCATCCATGAAGAACATATATTTAGTTGTTTCATCATACTATCTATCCACTTTGTCTATGTAAAAATATACTCAACAATTATTGGCTGGATTTCAGGATAATATATAAAAGCTCTAACTTCCACTGATATCAAAAGATTTTGGAAGCCATGCGAATCCAACCTGCTGCATCTTACTTACGACTAGTTTAGCTTTGATCGAAGGTCACATTTAATATGTGGCCTTTTTATGACTTCTGTTGCATTTTTTCCGTCATTTCATAAAAAAATGTGCAAAATATTTAAAAATATTGTTGAAAATAATCTTTTTTAATGCTTAATAGTTTATGCTATTGAAAGTTTTGACGAATAATGAGTACAATACAATTGTTGTAAAGCAATTTTTAGACGATTACTTCCAAGTGACCTGTCGGTTAAAAGTATGCAAAGGGGAGAGCACAATGGCGTCAAAGAAATTTAAAATGTATAAACAGGGGAAAAATTGGGTGGTTGCTGCCACAATTCTGGGGGCAACGCTAGCACTGGGGACTCAGGCGGTTAAAGCAGATGTTACGACGACACCCATTACTGCGGGGGACACAACAAGTAAGACGGTGGCGACACCGGCCTCATCAGGAACCGTAACGTTGAGCGCCGCTAGTCAAGCTGGATCATCCGCAGCTTCGAATAGCGAAAGCGGATCAGCCACGTCTGCGACATCAGCAACACCGTCAGCTGCAACAGCAACAGCTAACGATACAACGACGCCAAAAGTGTCAGTAAGCACTGCTGCGACGTCGCCAACGGTCACCAACTTAGGGGTTGTTAGTGACGCGGTCGCTGAGAAGACGCAAACAGATGCGGCGAACACCTATGCAACAACTGGGCAACCACAGATGATTACACGGACGGACGCAACCACGGCCGATTCAAGTGCTGCGGGGACTCAGCGTGCATTACCCGCAGGTGATACCTTGTCAGATCCAGCATTCTTTTCTAAAATGTATACGGATCCTAATCCAGCACACTATGCCATCACAGTAACAGCAGTTAGCGATGGGAGTTATTTGATTTCTAGTACCAATCGGACTGGGGATGGAACGGTTTATGTCTACGAATTTGCTAAAAGTGGTGATTATTTGGGCGGATACAAAATTCCCACAGGGCAAAGTGTGACATCTGCTCACTTCGGTTTCATTTATCGTAGCGGGGACCAAGAAGTGGCCTTTGATAATAATCATCACTTCCAAGTTTATTTAATGGATGATGCAAGGACTGCTCAACAAGACCGGTATTACTGGATTCCACAAAAATTAACACAAACAATTTCATATGTTGACGAAAGTGGACAACCCATTGCTGCTCCAGATCAGCAGATTGGAATGTCCTATCAGCAGTATACGACGGTGCCCATTACCATTCCTGGCTATACGTTGGACCAAACCAAACTGCCTCAAAACCAAAATGGGAGTTTGTCACAATTTGTAAAGGGCTGGCACGGGGCAGTAGACGTTATTGAAGGCGTGAACGTCGCGTATCAGCAAATTGATGATGCCGGAACCGTTATTGCAACGATTACCGATCACCATTTATACGACCACACGGGAACGACAACAAAGTCGTTTACGTTAGCCTATAATGAATCGATGCCGGATGCCTATGAGACGAATGATGTTTACGGATGGCCACACAAGATTGTTCTTGCAAACCCGGTTGTCAAAGGGAGCAAAGACGTTGTTTATGTCTACGAATCAAATTATTCAATCACGAACACCAAGACCGTCCATGAAACGATCAACTACCTTGATACCGATAAAAACGTGGTTGCGCCCCAACAGGTAGCCCAGCCAATTACGTTTATGACGGTGCACAATAGTAGTGACAACACGGATACCGTGTACTATTCAACGACCGCGACGAGTGGCACGATTGATCCCGCCACCGGGATTCCAACTGGAAGTGACTGGACCAAGGGCGACTCCGCCACGTTTGCCGCAGTTCAGAATCCGACCGTTACTGGTGATCATGTGATTAGTAATGACGCTCCTAGCTCTGACTTAACGCAGGTCAGTGGGCAAACGGTAACGAGTGCGAGCGCCGATGGGGTGTACACGGTGGTGTACGCAAAGGATGACACGACGCCAAGCAATCCGGACACCCCGGGGACGCCATCAACGCCAACGACGCCAACCAACCCAGTAACACCAAGTACACCGGCGGCACCACAAACGCCAAGTACACCGGTTAGCCCTGCCGCACCAAAGACGCCTGGGGTAACGAATACGGCTGTAACACCAGGAACGCCGGTGATGACAGCGGCTAAACCAGCACCAAAGGTAACCTTAACAGCATCACCAAAGCAGGCAACGCTGCCAGAGACTGACGCAACTGAACAACCAGCCTCAACGGGCATCATTGCGATGATCTTGGGCTTGTTCAGCGCACTTGGTTTGATTGGTGGCTTGAAGCGGAAACAACGTTAAGACTGACCTCATTTATTTATAAAAAGGCGCTAACTTTCCAAAAATGAACAGATCCCTTAAGCTGGAGAAGATCTAACTTAAGGGATCTGTTCACCTTTTGTTAAGCATTGCTTTGATTTTATTTCTACGATTTAAAAATTCTCCATCATCTCTTTTTTCCCATACATCGTCATGTAGATGTTCGTACCCAAAATTATATAGCATTGCAGAAGCGGTACTTAAATCGATTCCTAAGTATTTGGCTATTTTTTTACCGTGGGCTAGTGGCTGGGAGGTTACATATTCATATAAATTCCAACTGGTTAAACGTCTATTATTAAGAGAAATTGCGCTTTTTCTAAGTTCGTATCGTTTAACTGTTTTTTTCTTTGCTGCTTTTATTAAAAGATAATTTCCATACAAACCGACCATTACATTTAATATATCAAAGAGCTCCTTTGCGGTTTCTAAAACTCCGGAGCCACCTTGGGGCCTTGCAAAACAAATTCTCTTATGGTCCCAGTTTAGGATGTTAGCGTCTTCCCAAATCGCTAAATCTGCAAAGGTTGTTGTATTTTTGCTTTTGAACAGGACGTCATTGAACAATAATCCATTTTTCGTCAGTTGGTATTGTTGAAAGTCATTGAGTTCGTCAGTAGCAGTTGAAGATGGAAATTTAACGAAGAAGATTCCGCCGTCGTTAGTGTGGGGTGTTTCCTCTATTTTTGAGGCGACTCTACTTAACACTTGAACAATATTGTCGCTTTCTGTCACAAAATACTTTACCGTTTTAAAATTAACGCTATCATTTTTAAAATACCCCATTGTAAAACGGATTTCTTCCATAAAATTCCTCCTCAGTTAATAAGAAAAACATTTATACTTTAATTATAGGTATGAAGAATTATTGATGCAATACGCCTTAGCTTAAGTGGTGTGTTGATAAATTAATAATTGCACGGAATCAGTTGATCACAGATTTTATCTGTTTCACTGTATAAATTGTGATATGGTAAATTGAATCAATATCAAGGGGGTTCTACATGCAAGAGAAAGCGTTAACACGGCGACCTGGGTTTCGTCGCTGGTTTTGGGTTCAATGGGGGCTTGAACTTGCCATCTTAGTGAGTTGGGGAATCACTGGTGGTGTTCGGAAGGTTCAAAACGTTGGTCATTATGAATTGGCAGTCGGGGGCCTTATTCTGCTTGTTCTCCTTAGCGCATGTTTATTGGCTAAGGGTGAAAACGATGCGTCACACCAAAGCGGGATACGTCAGCGCCTTTTGATAATCAATCATTATGGCCAGGTGATCTTCTTGATTCCAACGGTGACCATGATGTTGCAGTGGTTGATTCAAATGCTGTTAACGGCTGGTGTCAATGGTACGGTGCTTATGGTTGGCGGCTTGGTGCTCTCGATGGTGATGTACGTTCCCATTAGTCTGTTTGCCTTGGGCCGGGTTCGCGCTCTTGTCGGCCGGATTTTATTAGTCATCTTGGTAATGTTTAACATCGTTTTTACGGGTGCACGGTTGACTGAAATTCCTCACCTCACGACGGCACACTGGCTCGTAACGGTGGCCAACAGTGGCATTGTTGGTGCATTAGGCTTTGCATTCACCATGGGGCTTGTGATGAGCCAATGGGGGTACCGCTTGCCCTCATTTGGATGGTCAAAAACGGTCGACTGGCGGGTCGTTAGCGTCCTAATCGTTAGTACGCTTGGCTATGTGTTCTACAATACATTTAGCACGGGGACAACATGGGGCACTGCGTTAACAACGTTTGACTTTCACCTGAGTGCACCAACTATTGATATGTTTCTAAATGGTCTTGAGCCGGGAATTGCGGAAGAATTGCTCTTTCGCTTTGTTGTCTTGACCTTACTGCTTCGTGCCTTTCAAAAGGTTTCGCATGGCGTGTTCTGGGCCGTTCTTACGAGTGCTTTGTTATTTGGACTCTTTCACGTACCAAACTTAGCCGTGCAATCGGTCTCCGCAACGGCTTCGCAGGCAGTGACGTCCGTTGCAATTGGGCTGCTGTGGGCCAGTATTTACCTGTACACCCGTGCATTTTGGTGGCCAATGTTGTTTCATGCTAGTGTCGACGCGCTAGGATTCATGAGCAGTGGTACGCAGGTGATGGATTCATTAACGCCCTTTGACTGGGGCCAAACGATTATTCTTATCGTAATCTTCAGTGGCTTGGCAATTTTCTTATTAACCGGAACACGCGGGCAAAACGTGCACCGGAATGTTTCATTGATGATCGGTGACGTGAAGCATGACTAAGGCGCGGTGTTCGACGCATGCGCACTGAGTCGTTATAATGGACGTAAAGAAGGGGGTGAGCCGAATGAAGTGGCAAGCATTTCCTTACGGCGTCTTTTGCGTCATCATCTTTTTTATCGTAGGGTACATGGGTTATTGGCAGTACGCCTGGTTGATTTTTCTAACAACACCGCTTTTTTACTGGTTCATTAATCAGCGGGGATCGCGGCATGATTCAGACAGTAAACAATCACAAAATAAAAAACAGAACTAGGTTTAGCGGCTGACCGTTAAACCTAGTTCTGTTTTTTGTTTTGTGAGATAAACTACTGAGACGGTGGCTTCTTGGTGATGACAATTAGTTAAATTGTGGCGCCACTATTCCCATGTATCGAGTAAGGTAAAGGTGACGTTGTCGCTGTCGCGAATCAGCTTTGAAACGGGGCAGCGGCTTTCGGCCAGTTCAAACCAAGCGGTGGCAGTTTCACGATCGACCTCGTCTTCTGGAATGTAAACATAAACGTCAACGAAAAATTGGAGCCCGTGGGTGTCATGAGCTTGATCAACGTCGACTTTAACTTTGGTTTGATGGTCATAACCATCCCGTTTTTCAATGGCCTCAAGGGTGGCGTTAAGGCAGGTTGCAAACGCCATTCCAAGGAGTTGCTCAGGATTAGTTGCGTCGATATCTTTGCTGGTTACATCAATAGCAAAGTCCGTATTACTGGCAGTTCCGGTAGCAAACGTGTGACCAGTAACACCATCTTCGTTAACAAGGGTCGTGTGGTACGTTGTACGTGGGCGTGCTGATTTATCCATGTGCCTCATCCTCCATTTACTTACTTAAGGATAGTATAATAAGTTTCTGACCGAAGCGCAACTGAGACCGCCAGTTAGTTAATGTTTGCTAAAAAACATGCTGAAATTTGCATTTTTTTAAAATAACAGTATATTAGAGAAAGAGATTGAATGAAGGAGGCCACTAAATGGCTGATCAATATGATGACGTTTTAAAACTACACGCGCTGCATAACGGGGTTCTGGGCATTGAATCCGAAATGCCCATTCATAACCGGGCTGACCTGGGGAAGGCCTATACACCAGGGGTTGCCACCATCTCAAAGATGTTGGCAAAGGATCCAGCCTTACGGGAACGCTACACGTTAAGTGGTAAGCTAGTGGCGGTCGTTTCAGACGGATCAGCCGTTCTTGGCCTAGGCAACATTGGGCCGGCGGGGGCCTTACCGGTTATCGAAGGTAAATCCTTGCTGTACAAGGATCTAGCCGGTGTCAACGCCCTTCCGCTATCGGTAAACCAGGTATCAACGGATGAGTTTGTTCGCACTGTGAAAAATATCGCTGGCAGCTTTGCAGGGATTCATTTAGAAGACATTGCGGCACCACGCTGTTTTGAAATTGAAGAACGGTTGAGTAAGGAATTAGACATTCCCGTTTACCATGATGATCAGGAAGGGACTGCCATGGTCGTGATGGCTGGATTGCTGAATGCTGCTAAAGTGGTTCATAAAGATTTTCAGTCACTCAAAATTTTAGTAAACGGAGCGGGTGCGTCAGGAATCGCAACGGCCAGATTGTTGTCTGCGGCGGGAGTCAAGCACATCACATTGGTGGATCGTTACGGGGTCGTGACGCCCGATGATGAGCGGTACAACGAGTATCAACGCCAGCTTGCCCGCCAACTTGGTGAACAAACGACGGGGAAGACACTGGCAGAGGCCATTGTTGGCCAGGATGTTTTTGTTGGCTTATCGGATGCCCATGTCCTGACCGGTGAAAACGTGAAGACAATGGCAGCGGATCCAATTATTTTTGGGCTAGCAAACCCAGTTCCAGAAATTGATCCGGCCGAAGCGTTGGCGGCCGGTGCTGCTGTGATGGCAACGGGTTCCAGTCAGTATCCCAATCAGGTCAATAATATTTTGGTCTTTCCAGGATTATACAAGGGCCTGCTGACAAGCGGCTTAAAGCACGTGACGTTTGTGCTTGAAGCAACAATCGCAAAGGCACTGGCTGGGTTGGTGGAAACGCCCACAGCTGAAATGATCGTGCCTGGTGTGTTTGACGATGGTGTGGTTCAAACGGTGGCAAAAGCGGTTAATGATTTTGCTAAATAATCGGTAAAGATTCATTAATCAATAAATGAAATAAACAGGCCGCGATGCTGTTTTCGCGGCCTGTTGTTATGTACAAATAATGAAAACGAGAAGCGGTAATGAGTCGCCAAATAGGGTAAACTAGTGGTTAGACATGAGTAATGATTGGAGTGTTAAATCGTGGTAGAAAGTATCTTTCAAACGGGAGCCGAACAGTCGATTGCTGATGTATTAGCGAATCGTGATGAACGGGTCGCCCTTCAACAAGAATTAGCAGCACGCTATCCAGGTAAGACCGTTGTGGCAATTAAGTTAAACATTCCTGGACCCATTAAAAACAATCAACAGCTCGGACGCCTATTTGACACGGGATTAAACCAGTGGCGGAGTCGGGTGACGGGGGCTGGCTTAGCCGTCATCGATAGTGTTAGCTGGGATAAGCCAACCGGCCGGGAACAGTTTTATGTGATTGATGGCAAGGGTGATCAATTAAAACATTTAGCGGTTGAATTTGAAGACCAGTATGAGGTGGGCCGTCTTTTTGATGTCGATGTGTTAATGGCACTTGATGGTCATCTTCGCGCACTATCCCGAACCAACTTTGGTTTACCCGTTCGCCAGTGTTTACTCTGCGAGCGGCCAGCGAAAGACTGCGCGCGCTCGCGTCGACACAGTGTTGAAGACTTACAGGAGGCAATTTCAACGACGTATGCAGGCCTCTTTGGTGGGCCAATTTTATGATGAATCGTGACGAGCAGGCAGATCAGCTTGCACAAACTGCGGAGCGGGCGCTCCTTTACGAGGTAACGGTCAATCCGAAGCCAGGTCTGGTTGATCCGGTCAGTGCCGGGCCACATCCTGACATGAATGTTTTTACGTTCATTGATAGTGCGACCAGTTTGCGACCGTATTTTTATCAATGTGCGCAGGTTGGATTAGCAGTGATTGAGCCGGTAAACTGGCAAGCGGTGTTTGAGCAAATTCGCGCATTAGGCATCATTGCCGAGCAAACCATGTTTACGGCGACAAAGCAGGTGAACACGCATAAGGGCGCTGTCTTTTCATTAGGCGTTTTAGTTACGGCAACGGCCGCTCAATTAGCTGTTGGATACAAATATTCGTCAGAACAAGTTTTTGCAATTACCAAGCAAATGCTTGCAGGTTTAAGCAAACGTGATTTTGACCGCCTGAAGCAGCGAAACCCACAGCAATTGACGGCAGGTGAACGGCAATTTCTCAAGTATGGAAAGTTAGGAATCCGTGGTGAAGCCGAGGCTGGTTTCCCGACGGTCGCCACGTTAGCACTGCCATTTTTACGGCAGCAGACAGGGTCAGTAATGGACCGGTTGCTCAATGTTCTAATTAAAATTGCGGGCGAGACAGATGATTCTAACCTCATTAAACGTGCTGGTAACCCAGAAATCACAACGTGGATGCATGAACAAAGTGAACAGTTCTTTCAACTGGGTGGTGCACAAGCGCCGGCTGGTCGAGCGGCTTTAGTAAAATTAAACCAGGCAATGTTTGATCAGCACCTTAGCTTAGGCGGGTCGGCTGATCTGCTGATTTTAACCATTTTTTGTGGTTTACAAGAGGGCCTCTTTGAATGACAATTGGCGAGTTGATGAGAAAAGTCGAACAAAATTATGAAGATTTTTACCGCACATAAATACTGATTTACCTTGATGCTGGTATATACATTCTTTTTAAAATAATGCGCAAGCTGCGTCAAGTCGACTTATTGAATGCGTTTTCATCTAAAATAGATTACACTATGAGTAACTATTTAAGGAGGAATTTTTCATGTCAAATCGTTTAGCAGGAAAAGTTGCCATTGTTACAGGTGCCGCAGCCGGAATCGGTAAGGCCATTGCCGAAGCATTCGTCAAGGAAGGTGGTCAAGTTGTTGTGACGGCTGACCATAATGTTGATGGCGGGCAGGCCGTTGCAAGTAGTTTAGGCGACGCTGGGTTATTCGTTCAGCAGAACGTGGCTGAAGAAGCTGACTGGCAAAAGGTGATTGACGCAACAAAGGAAAAGTTTGGTCATGTTGACGTCGTTGTCAACAATGCCGGAATTGGTGGCGCAAACGGCTTCGTTGAAGACTTTAGTTTGGCTGATTGGCAAAAAGTCATCGACATTAACTTAACCGGTAACTTCTTAGGGGTTAAGTATGGGATGAAGGCAATGAAGGAAAACGGTGGGAAGGGTTCCATCATCAACGTATCCTCCGTTGCTGGCTTACGTGGGTTGCCAACAGCTGCGCCATATTCTGCAAGTAAAGGTGGGACGCGGTTGTTGACGAAGGCGGCAGCGTTATCCGCAACTCAAGAAGGGTTGAACATTCGCGTCAATTCCGTTCACCCAGGCTGGGTTGATACAGCCATCATTCCGGACGCAATGCGTGAAGCAGTTACAAAGACCATTCCAATGGGGCACATGGGTCAGCCAGAAGACATTGCAAACATGTGTGTCTTCCTTGCTTCTGACGAATCAGCATACGCAACGGGTGCAGAATTCGTGCTCGATGGTGGGCAAAACGCTTAAAAGTAAAATTTAGACCAATTTTGAAGCACATCGCCTGCGGTGGTGTGCTTTTTTTGTTGGTCTGATCAGATATAACGGCAAGATTACTGATGTTTAGGTTAAAACTGACCGATTGAGATGATGACACGGTAAAGCCGTTAAATAAGCTTTTTGCCATTAACAATCTCAATTAAAGCGTGACTAGACCATTTCGAATTGTGTCAAAATTCATTGAATGATGCGCGATGGGAGAAAACGGCGTTATACCGGCATTAGTTTGTGGGGGTAATTAAAGAGGCCCATTTTGAGGGTTTGCTGGTCCGCACCGTGGTCGGCAAATGCTTTGCTTTGAATGTATGATACAGAAAGCTGTCATGAGGGAGAATAATGATGCTGAAATGACAATGCTTTTAGTGGAAATGTGCGTGAATCTTCAATTGAAAAATAATGGTCGAAAGCGTGAACAAAATCGTTGCCGATTGCAAGAAGCCTGTTATACTAACATATGTAACGTACTTAAAGATTTCTTAATGTTTATTTGGCATTATTCATTATTATTCTAGAGTCGAAGGGAATGGAAGCAGGATGAGTAAGCAACAAAATCGGACTGTGGCAATTGTTGGTGCGCTGAGTGCCGTTTTGGCAGCGGGGGGCACAACAGTTTTTGCTTCACAAACGCGGCCAGCAAACCGGCCACAACAAGAAACAACAAAGCCGTATCATGTTTCATTAAAATCATTGCACGTGCTAAACCAAGCCCAAAGTGGGAAACTGGTCACCTCACAGCATCAGGCAACGGTGCCGACAGAGACCTCTGAAGCAACCATGAAACCCGCTGTTAAGGCAGTCAATAAATCTGTTAAGACGAGTTCAAAGGGTGCCTACACCGTGCAATCTGGTGATACGTTGTGGACGATCAGTGAACAGCTACAGGTCAGTGTTCACGACTTAATGGCGACTAACCAGTTGAAGAATTCAGTTATCCATAGTGGCCAGACACTTCAGGTTCCTGAAACGGCGGGACTGACTGCTGCGGAGGCGGCAGCAAATACAGAAGCTGAGACGACAGCAGAAGCAAACGCAGCCGCAGAGGCGCAAGCCGAAGCACAGGCCGCAAGCAGTGCTGAAGCTGATTCAACGCAGAGCACCGTGGCTGACTCTGCAAGCAGTGACCAGCAGCCTACTGCCACAAGTGCCGCAGTAACCAGTGCGGCGTCAGCAACGGCCCAACCAGCCGCTACAGCAATTTCCTTCCGGGTTACTCGCCAGAGCGCTAAGGCCATATCGTTAACGACGACGCGGGCGACACGAGCCGCTGTAACACCAGTGTCAACGACGGCGCAACCGTCAACGAGCCAAGCAACTAGTGAAGCGACACCAACACCGACCTTGGCTGATTCAGTGAGTGAATCAACAAATGCTGTGGCACCCCAAGTTGTTAACGCGGCGCATACGTATGCTGATCAAGGGGTCAGTTCTGTCCAGGGTGGGGCTTCAACAGCCGGAATGGATGCGTCTGGTCTTGTTCAGCAGGCTTATGCACAGGCCGATGTGACCTTACCGCACAATACTGTTGATCAGGAAGCTTACTTTACCAGCCAATCTGTTAGTGCAGCGCAACCGGGCGACGTTCTCTTCTGGGGTAATCAGGGGCAGACGTATCATGAGGCCATCTACGTTGGCGGAAGTCAGTACGTTTCAGCATCTGAAACGGGAACCACTGTCCAAACGTACACGATGGATGGGCAAACGTTTATGCCAAGTTTTTCGGGAACGCTCCGCCAGTAAACCTTGGAGCAGGCACGATTTGTCAGTGAACGAATATGACAAAATGAATACAAATTTCGAGCGTCTTCGTTGAACGTTTTACAAAGTTTAATTTCCTTGTGTTTCTGTACAGATACACATCCCGATGATACTGATTATTGTTACTAGCAATGAACCGAAAAAATAGAATACAAAATGTTACCAGATGATGTCCGATTAATCGCAGAAAAAATCGCGAGCAAAGTTGTTCACAGACCGGACGAAAGGTGTTATAGTAATTTTTGAAATTTGAAGGGGCTTTTATTGCTTCCGTCATAATCTGGGCTCGAGTGGCTCATAAGATGAAATGGAGTGTTAAAGGTGAGTAACAAAGTAGAAATTCTTGAAGAATACCGTGAAGCCACACAAGAGCTTGAGGAACTTCAGGAAGACTCAGCGGCAGTAGAAAAGAAGGCAGCCTTATCTGACAAGATCGATTCTCTAAAGGGGAAGTGTGATCAGTTAGATGCCATCCTAGAAGCAATGGAAGCAGCTGAGGACTAATTAAATCAGTTATCAAACAAAACGGGAACTTGACCACACAAAGGTCAAGTTCCCGTTTTGTTTTGTTAGTCTGTTAAAACTGGCCCGATTGCAGGGCGGTGTGCAGTGAGTCATGAAGAACAGCCTGGCCCTGAAGCTGTTGGAGCCAGTCGCTGGGGAGGATGGCTAAGCCGTCACGAATCGCAATGAGTCCACCAGCAATGCAGGCAATGGTGTCAGCGTCACCACCGAAGTTAACGGCGGTAAGCATTGTCTCGCGGTAGTTTGTGGGTTGGTTTAGCAGCCAACAAACGACTTCGAGTGTGTCAACGACGTAGCCACTGCTGGTCAGCTGTGCTGGTTGAAGTTGATAAAAGGCGGGGTCAGCCAGGCGCTTAAAGTAGACCATCTGCGCTGTTAAGGCGGGATTGGTGACAGAAGCATTTGTCAATGTCGTTATTGCCGTCTGAATCAGCTGCTGTGGCGCTTGTTGTGGGTTCGTAACCAGTTGGGCAACCATCGCGGTATAAATCAAGCAGGCGACAGTTGAGCGCGGGTGACGGTGGGTTAACTGCGCTAAGTCGATTAACGCGCGCACATGGTCAGGATGATCGAAAATGGCTGTGCCGTCTAAGTGGGTATAGTAGAGTGCAGGCACTAGAAACCGCATTAAGGCGCCGTTACCATTATTTTGTTCGTCATCACTACCCGCATGAAATAGATCGTGGTTTGTCCGGTAATGGGTCAATGCGAGAACTGTTCCGTTTCCCTCGTCAAACGTCCACCCAGCGGGCGTAAAGGCGCCCTCAGTGAGCCAGGCCTCGAAGTTTGTCATTGTGGTCCTTAACTGCTCTTGGGGGGATGTAACGGTGCTCATGGCCGCTAGTGTTGCAAGTGTCATGCTTGTGTCATCAGACTAGGTACCGGGGCGTGTGTCATAGACACCAACGGCCATTTCTGTAACCGGGTGGGTCTGTTGATCTGCAAAGGAATTAAATTGTGCAGGCTGGCCGAGGGCGTCTCCGATGGCACTCCCGTATAAACCAGCAGTTAAGGCGCGGATTGTTGAAATCATGTGGTCACACTTTCTAATGGGCGGTTGTTTCCGTAAACCAAAACGGGTATTGATCAATCATTAAGTAAATATCAAAGAAGCGGGTGCCCATCTCCTCACCGTCGACCTGACCAAATTCGAGCGCTGAGACAGTGAGGTGAATTTCGCGAGCCTTATATTGATGAACAGCCTTGAACCGCAAATGGCGGCCTGTGGGAATCAAACTAAAGAGAAATGCAAAACGCGGCCAAGAAAGTTTCTCCACTACAATTAACGATAACTGGCCGTCTTTAACCGTTGCATTAGGCAAGATGGGTACACCACCGCCAAAGTAGGGATGATTGCTGGTGGTGACAAGAAACCCGTTTGGGAAAATTTCGCGGCGCGTACCGATGTGCACGGTGACCGGAAAACTATCCTGTTGGCCAAGAACGTGAAAAATTTGGCGCAAATAGGCGAGGTTTCCCATGTGCATTCGGTTAAGCGTTTTTTTATCCGTACTATGGTT
Organism: Furfurilactobacillus sp. WILCCON 0119; assembly: GCF_053471565.1. Classification (NCBI taxonomy): domain Bacteria; kingdom Bacillati; phylum Bacillota; class Bacilli; order Lactobacillales; family Lactobacillaceae; genus Furfurilactobacillus; species Furfurilactobacillus sp. WILCCON 0119. The sequence continues at coordinate 67,446 of NZ_JBPCCV010000005.1, read as the reverse complement.
AGCAGCACTCACAATGGCGGCATCAAAACCAATCCCAACGTTATTAACGAAATAGCGCCGCTCTTTTTTGATTGTTTCTTCATAGCGACCAATGTCTAAGGCTTGTGGGGCACTGGCTGCCAAAACTTGGTTTAACGCTGTGAGTGGCTCTTGGCTAATGTGGGCACCACGAGCAAAGTCATTACCTGAACCGGCCGGAATGTAGGCGATGGGGAGTTGGTGGGCGCTATGAGCGTCCTGAAGACCGTTTAATACTTGATTAAGCGTCCCGTCACCACCAACGACCAGAACAACCTCTGTAACGGTTGATTCCTGATGATGTTTAGCGAATTGTTCCGCTAATAAGGTTGCGTGACCAGCATATTCTGTTTCGGCAAGCGTGTAGTCTACGGATTGGCGCGCTAATTCAGCGGCAATCGTCGTCCAGACATCGGCTGCATGGCCCTGACCGGCGTGGCGGTTTAAGATAATGTAAAAGTGGCGGTTCATGTTGTTTCCTCACAATGCGACATATTATTACAATTAGTATACAAAAATGTTACGAACAGAACGTTAAGTGTTCGTTTTGTTTAGTGTTTCTTAAAGTTAACGGCGTTCGCAGCTAAATAATTGTTCAGAATAATAGAATACCAAATAATGTTGAGATGGCATAAGGGTTGTCCTTGACGAATAAGTAACGCTGTCTAGACTAAAAAATGCCTGCTTTCCTAAATGTAGGAAAGCAGGCATTTACGTTAAATGTTGATGGAGATCCATAGTGGCATTAACGGTTTAGTCTTCGGTTGCTTCAACCGTTTCTTTAGCCTTAGCACCACGAGCACGGTGTGTCTTTTGAGCAGCTGGTTTAGCGGTTGCTTTTTTATTTGTTGAGACAGCTGCTTTGTTTGTACTTGTCATGATGAGTTCAGGCAAGATCAACGGATGACGTTCTGTCTTTTCATATAAGAAAGTTTGTAAATCGTCAATGATGGCAGTGCGGATGGAAGCTTCTGTTGCGTGATCATCCTTCATGGCGCGTCGAATCGTTCTAAAGACGCGACGCCGACCTTCGTTGATCATGTCGCCAGATTCACGCATGTAGACGAAACCACGACTCAACAAGTCAGGACCAGCCTGAATTTCCTTGTTTTTTAAGTCAATGGTTGCAACAACGACCACAAGGCCTTCTTCAGACAGCATTTGCCGGTCGTGGAGCACAACGTTACCGATATCACCAACGCCATTACCATCCACGTAAACGTCACCAGCAGTGAAATGACCAGCAACGCGGGCAGAATCAGCGGTGAGGGCGAGGACGTCCCCGTTTTCCAAGATGAACGAATGATCTTCAGGAACGTCACACAACGCCGCTAACTGCGTGTGAATCTTTTGCATCCGGTACTCACCATGAATTGGCATGAAGTACTTCGGCTTGATTAACCGGAGCATCAGTTCCTGGTCCACCTGACCACCGTGACCAGAGGTGTGAATGTTGTTGATCGCACCATGAATCACTTCGGCACCGGCTTCTTCCAGTTCATTGATTACGCGGTTCACACTGGTTGTGTTACCAGGGATGGGGTTACTTGAGAAAATAACCGTATCGTTTGGCTGGATTGAAATTTGCCGGTGCGTTCCGTTGGCAATACGGGAGAGGGCGGCCATGGGTTCACCCTGGGAACCGGTACAAAGGATCAGGGTTTCCTCAGCCGGCAAATGACGAAGTTCGCTGGCGTCAACGAGCATGTCATCGGGAATGTTAAGGTAACCAAGTTCACGACCGTTTACTAATGCGGCTTCCATTGATCGACCAAAGACAGCAATTTTCCGGTGGTGTTCAAGGGCAGCAGAAGCAGCCTGTTCGATCCGGGAAATGTTTGACGCAAAGGTGGCGAAGATGATCCGCCCATCGATCTTATCAAACAAACTGTGAATGGAGTCGCTGACCCACCGTTCAGACTTCGTGAAGTTTGGCCGTTCGGCATTCGTGGAATCAGAAAGAAGACACAAGACGCCTTCTTCACCTAAACGAGCCATCTTTTGTAAGTTTGGTGAGGGGGTGTTGATGGGGGTCAAGTCAAACTTAAAGTCCCCGGTTTGAACAATTGTTCCAGATGGTGTCTTAACCGCAACACCCAGTGTATCAGGGATACTGTGGGTTGTCCGGAAGAATGAAACGCTTGTCTTTCGGAACTTCAACACCGTGTCTTCATCAATTTCGTGAAGCTCCGTTGTTTGCAACAAGCCGTGTTCTTCAAGCTTATTTTTGATCAAGGCCATTGGCAGGGGACCTGCGTAAATTGGCACATTGATTTGCTGTAGTAAGTAAGGGATCCCACCGATGTGGTCTTCATGTCCGTGAGTAATGACTAACGCCTTAATTTTTGATTCGTTTTGTTTAAGGAAGGAATAGTCTGGAATGACATAGTCAATCCCGAGCAATTCGTCTTCAGGAAACTTAATTCCGGCATCAATAACGATGATTTCATCTTGGAATTGAATGCCGTACGTGTTTTTACCGATTTCGCCCAGACCACCAATGGCGTAAACGGCGGTTTCGTTGTTCTTAATGTTGAGCTTTGCCATAAGCTAAAACTCCGTTAACTTGTAGTTAGCGCTCTGTTGCTCGTATTCTAAAGCGTTGCCTTCAAGTGCTTCAATGAATTCCACGTTGTACGCTGTGTTTTCAGAAACAGTGCTCATGGCAGCAGCTTCGTTATCAGCTTCAACGTATAGGGAACGTGTGTCTTCTCGTTTTGGGTTCCGAATCTTTGTATCTTGGTAGTAAACCTTAAAAATCATGGTAATTATTCTCCTCTATAAATTAATTTGTGTAATCAAAACAACACCGTCCGCAAATGACCCACGGCAGCATTGCTCAAAAATTAAGGTGTTTTATCCCGAACAGCGGTTGTGTCGCCACAACATTTGTCTTTTAGTTTACCATAGCCCTTTGGGGATGTACACCAAACGGGGGTCGTTGCCATGCGGGGCAAACCGAAACTGATGGGGCTGGGATGTAATTATGGTAGAATTAAAGGGAAAACAGGAAGGGTGATAGTCGATGACATTAACAATTACGATTATTGTCGGTGTTGGTGTTGCATACTTGGTCTACCATTACATTCATCAACTCATTGTTCGTCGAGCCACGACCATCGTGAGAGATGATGCCCAGGCGACGACAGAGGCGGCAGTTTCACAAGCGTTGCAACAGTTAGCAAGAGAGGCCACGTTAAGTGAGGGGCAGGATCACTATACGGTGGCCCAAACTGTCGCGGATGTTTGGGGCCGGGGCGTTATGGCGTTTGAATTTACCATTGTGGGTGACGGGCTAACGCCTGCTCAATTGCCAATGCTGCGCCGGCAGTTGAATAATGCACTGGGTGAATACGCGGGTAAACATGAGGTTACCCGTTATTCAGCAGACTCACCAACGTTTGTGGTTACAGATCTATGGCTCTTTGAAGACCAATGGCATGTCGATGTCGCGTACCTAATGAATGAGGCGACCGTCGAGTACATTCGGGATTTAAAACGTCTTAATGCTTCTGAAGTTCCCACCCAAGAAAAACAGGATTAATGAACAAATAAAAATGGCAACGACCTACATTATCTGGGTCGTTGCCATTTTTGATTGTTCATTATTAATAGCTGTGGCGTGGGTTAACCAATTAAAATGGTGCCATCATCAGCGGCGAAGGGATGTTCATGATTAATGTGATCATAGAACAAGGTGCCGTGTAAATGATCAATTTCATGTTGGCAAACAATGGCTGGGTAATTCTTCAGCCGAATCGAGTGAGTCTCACCGTCAACATCTTGGTACCGAAGGGTGATCCGGTCAGCACGGGGAACATAGCCAGGCCGATCTTCATCAACGGATAAACAACCTTCACCCTCAGATAGTGCACCAGCTTGAACTGATTGGCTAACGATAACGGGATTGATGATCACGTCTTTAAAGATTGGGTTATCTTGTGCTTCTTGGGCAGCCTTGACGATATCGTCGTGGTTTTCAGGATCCTCTGGTTCAACCGGGGAGGGAACCAAGACGGCAGCCATCTGAATGGAAACATCCACTTGTGGTGCGGCCAAACCGACACCGGCCCGGAGCTTATACTTTTCAGCGAGGTCAGGATTTTGGCTAACTTCCAAATATTCCATCATGTCAGCAGCAAGCTGGCGGTGCTCCTCACTTAAAGGAAAGGTAACCTTAGCCGCCTGTTTTCGCAAAGTGGGGTTACCATCCCGAATAATGTTGTTCATTAATATCACGTTCGTTCCTCCTCGAGTAGTTCTGCATACTAGTGTAGCATATGCGTGAAAATGGGACTACTACCCATCTTAATTGAATGTGGCCGCCCATGATTTTGTTAATTGCTAAGTGAAACAACAAACAATGCGGATTGTTTCACCGTAATTTTCAGTTGAATTAGTGGGTGATTCACGGCTGGTTTGGGGATGCTTGTGAAAATGGAAAGGGATGAAAGAAATGGTTGAGCCCTGTTAACCGTTCAAGGAAAAGAGTAAAAATCGTGACCTGACGCGGATACGGTTTATTTGTTAGACAAATTTAGCAAAAACTGTCCGAAAGCTTCACAAAGTCGCAGGTGGCTGCCTGATCTATTGTGAACAGATTAACGAGACTGAAAACCCTTGCAAACGGATTCTGCAAAGCGGTACAATAAATTACGAAAGATGAAAGCGCATACATTTGCTTATGAGAAATATTAGACACTGGGCGAATGAACAGCTGTCATCAGATAAAGGAAAGGAATGTGTGCATTATGGCAAACAACGATTCATCAACGGCAATTGTCGATTTCGCTGCAATTAAAAATAACCAAGGCAGTGATTATAAGACGGTGCAAGTATTAGACAGTTCTGCCAAAGTCGTTAATCAAGAGGTCTTTGATAGTTTCAGCAATGACCAATTGGTTGATTTCATGAAGAAAATGGTATGGGAACGTGCATTGCATGAACAAACAATGAGCTTTTCACGTCAAGGTCGGTTAGGCTTTTACGCCCCAACGGCTGGTGAAGAAGCAAGTGAAATGGGGAGTGTTTCAGCATTTGAACCCCAAGACTTCTTATTCCCTGCTTACCGTGACCTTCCTCAATTAATTCAACATGGTGGTTCAGTTGAAAAAGGGTACTTATGGTCACGTGGTCATGTTCTTGGCAATATTTATGATGAAAAATATCGTGCTTGGATGCCACAGATCATTATCGGTGCACAGTATGTTGAAGCTGCCGGTGCTGCTCTAGGAATTAAAAAGAACGGTGAAAAGAACGTCGCCTTTGTTTACACCGGTGATGGTGGGACATCGCAAGGGGACACGTACGAAGGATTAAACTTTGCTGGGGCTTTCCAAGCACCACTTGTTGCCTTTGTTCAAAATAACGGTTTTGCCATTTCTGTTCCACGTGCAAAGCAAACAGCTGCGAAGACACTGGCTCAAAAAGCTGTCGCTGCCGGAATTCCATCTGTTCAAGTTGATGGGATGGATGTTTTGGCCGTTTACGCTGTTTCAAAAGCTGCCCGTGACTATGCGGCAGCAGGGAACGGACCAGTCTTAATTGAAACCTTAACGTACCGGTATGGTGCTCACAGTTCCGCTGGTGATGACCCATCGCGTTACCGGAGTAAAGAAGAAGAAAAACCGTGGCATGATGAAGACCCATTGATTCGGTTACGGAAAGTGCTGACAGATAAGGGCTTATGGTCTGATCAACAAGAAAGTGACTATGTCGACGCATGCAAAGCTGACTTTAAGGCTGCATTGAAGGCTGCGGATGCAGAACCAAAGCAAACCAACGTTGAAATGTTAAAGAATACGTTCGAAGTACCAACTCCGAACATCAAGGCGCAAATTGCCGAATTTGAAGCAAAGGAGTCGAAGTAATCATGGCTACGAAAACTTATATTCAAGCGATTACTGACGGACTTGATCAAGTCCTAAGCGACGATGACAAGACGTTAATCTTCGGTGAAGATGTCGGGAAAAATGGTGGTGTGTTCCGGACAACCCAGGGCTTACAGGACAAGTATGGTGAAGACCGGGTCTTCGATACACCATTAGCTGAATCTGGAATTTTAGGATTAGCAATGGGATTAGCTGCAACTGGCTGGCGCCCACTCCCTGAAATCCAATTCATGGGCTTTACGTTTGAAGCAATCGACTCCATCGCCGGTCAAATGGCCCGGACACGATTCCGCTTTGGTAACACAAAGAACATGCCAATCACCATTCGGACACCATTTGGTGGTGGGACGCATACCGCTGAAATGCATTCCGATAACTTGGAAAACTTCTTTACTGGTGTACCAGGATTACGGGTTGTAACACCATCTAATCCTTATGACGCCAAGGGCTTGATTATTTCCGCAGTTGAAAATAACGACCCTGTATTGTTCATGGAAAACTTGAAACTGTACCGGTCCATGAAGGCTGATGTGCCAGATGGTAAGTACACGGTTCCGTTGGATAAGGCTAAAATTGTGCGTGAAGGAACGGATGTTACCGTTGTTGCGTACAGTGCTGAAGTGAACGAAGCACTGAAGGTTGCTGATAAGTTAGCTGAGGAAAAGATTTCTGTTGAAGTTATCGACTTAGTTTCACTGTCACCAATCGACACAGAAACGATCTTTAAGTCTGTTGACAAGACACACCACGTTGTTGTTGTTCAAGAAGCACAACGCATGGCAGGGGTCGGCGCAACCGTTGTGTCTGACATTGCTGAGAATGCCATCATGTCATTGGACGCTCCAATTGGCCGGGTTGCCGCACCAGACAGCGTTTATCCATTTGCACTGGCCGAAGACGACTGGATTCCAGACGCTGCCGAAATTGAAACTAAGGTTCGCGAAGTGCTCACGTACTAATCTGGTCCTGATCATGATCGTTTAAACGATCAAACAGGCATTGACCTGTTAATTCGATGAAAGGAAGATTTTCCATGTCCTATAAATTCAAACTACCAGAACTTGGTGAAGGGATGGCCGAAGGTGAAATTGCCGCTTGGGATGTTAAAGAAGGCGACAAGGTTGCTGAAGACGAAACCTTAGTGGAAATCCAAAACGATAAGTCTGTTTCTGAATTACCATCACCTGTTTCTGGAACCGTCAAAAAAATCTTTATGCAAGCAGGAGAAACAGCCAAGATTGGTGATGTCCTGGTCGAAATTGATGATGGCTCTGCTGATACTGGTGATGACACACCGGCTGAAGCACCAGCTGCACCAGCAGAAACGCCAGCGCCAGCTGCACCTGTTGCAGAAGCACCGGCAGCACCTGCTGCACCAACCAGTGCCAACCCAGTTTTGAGCGATCCAAACAAACTTGTTTTGGCAATGCCATCAGTTCGACAATATGCTCGTGACAACAACGTGGACATTACCTTGGTCGCTGCATCTGGTAAGCATGGTCAGGTCTTGAAGACTGACGTTGACGCTGCAAAGAATGGTGGCGTTGCACCAGCTGCTGCGCCAGCAACACCAGCCGCACCAGTGCCTGCGAGCGACACGGCTGCTGCACCAATCAAGCCATACGTTTCTGCAACACCTGACCTTGAAACGCGTGAACCAATGTCAATGACGCGGAAAGCCATTGCTAAGGCCATGGTAACGTCTAAGCACACCGCACCACACGTTACATCATTTGATGATGTTGATGTAACGGCTTTGATGGCAAACCGGAAGAAGTACAAGGCTGCTGCCGCAGACCGCGACATTCATTTGACCTTCCTGCCATACATTGCCAAAGCCTTAGTTGCCGTTTTGAAGGACTTCCCAACGCTGAACGCATCCATTGATGACAGCACGCAGGAAATTGTTTACAAACACTACTACAACATCGGGATTGCAACTGATACAGATCACGGTTTGTATGTACCAAACGTTAAGAATGCGGATGCTAAAGGCATGTTTGCGATTGCCAAGGAAATTACGGACAATACGCAAAAGGCCCAAGAAAACAAGCTGTCCGCTGACGAAATGAGTGGTGGTTCCATCACCATCAGTAACGTTGGGTCAATCGGTGGTGGTTGGTTTACACCAGTCATCAACTACCCAGAAGTTGCCATTTTGGGTGTTGGTAAGATCGCGAAGGAACCAATTGTCAACGAAGATGGCGAAATCGTTATCGGAAACATGTTAAAGCTGTCCTTGAGTTACGATCACCGTTTGATCGATGGTGCAACTGCTCAACGTGCGCTGAATGAGTTGAAGCAATTATTGCACGACCCAGACATGCTGTTAATGGAGGGATGATTGAATAATGGCTGATGTAGAACAAAAGGAAACAGTAATCATTGGTGCTGGCCCTGGTGGGTATGTTGCTGCCATCCGCGCAGCAGAATTGGGTCAACAAGTTACGGTGATCGAACAGTCTGAAACGCTTGGTGGTGTCTGTTTAAACGTCGGCTGTGTGCCATCAAAAGCTTTAATTCAAGCTGGTCACCGTTTGCAAGAAGCTAAGGGTGCTGAAACGTACGGGATCACAAGTACGGGTGCCAAAATCGACTTCGCTAAAACGCAAGAATGGAAACAAACCAAAGTGGTTGACCGCATGACGAGTGGGGTTGCCATGTTGCTGAAAAAGCACAAGGTTGAAGTGATCCGTGGGGAAGCAACACTTGATAGTGATACCCAATTACGGGTCATCGCACCAGGTCCAAAGCAATTCATGAGCCGTGACACTGGCCGGACGATTGCGTTTAAAGACTTGATCATCGCGTCTGGTTCACGTCCCGTTGAAATTCCTAACTTTAAGTTTGAAGGTCGTGTTGTGGATTCAACTGGTGGGTTAAACTTGCCAGAAATCCCTAAGGAATTGGTTGTTATTGGTGGTGGTTACGTGGGGACTGAATTAGCTGGTGCTTACGCCAACTTGGGCGCCCATGTCACCATCCTTGAAGGAACACCATCTATCCTGCCTAACTTTGAAAAAGACATGGTTGCCGTTGTTCTGAAGAACTTGAAGGCAAAGAACGTTGATGTTGTGACGAATGCCATGGCGAAGAAGTCAGAACAAGACGACGGTTCCGTTACAGTAACGTATGAAGTGGACGGCGTTGCAAAGACGTTAAAGGCGGATTACTGCATGGTCACGGTTGGCCGGAAACCAAACACGGACAACCTTGGACTAGAATTTACGGACGTTAAGCTCGACAAACGTGGTTTTGTTGACGTTGACGATCAGGGCCGGACAGCCTCACCACACATTTATGCGATCGGTGATATTGTCAATAACGGACCAGCGTTGGCACATAAGGCCTTCTTTAACGCAAAAGTGGCCGTTGGTGCCATTGCCGGCCAACATACTGCCAATGATTACGTAAGCGTCCCAGCCGTTTGTTTTGCTGATCCAGAGTTAGCCTCTGTTGGGTACACCCAAGCAGAAGCGAAGGAAGCCGGCTTAAATGTTGCAACGGCGAAATTCCCATTTGCTGGGAATGCGCGGGCCGTTTCTATGGATGAAGCAGATGGGTTTGTTCGCTTAGTGACAACCAAGGATGATAACACCATCGTTGGTGCCCAAGTGGTTGGCCCAGACGCCAGTGATTTAATTGCTGAATTAAGTTTAGCCGTTAACTCACACATGAACGCTGAGGATGTGGCGTTGACCATTCATCCACACCCAACGTTGAGTGAACCAATTGCAGAAGCTGCTGATATTGCGATCGGTTTCCCAACTCACGTTTAAAAAATGACGCTCAAAAAGATGTCGGTAACGGCATCTTTTTTTGTGGCCGCGAGTCGTTTTGAGTCAACAATAAGTGACAAAATTGGCGTGAATAACGTGGTTTAATGGCGGAATCACTTGCTATTCGGGGCGGCTTGGGTAAAATTACTTATAACTGATTGCACCTTAATCTGGGGGTACGCGATGTGAATTCGCGGGCTTGAATAAGTCAAATAAGGGATGGTTTTATGAAACCTAAAATAGTGGTGTACGGAACGGGATCGTTTAATGAAACACTGGTCACGTCGTTGCTGATGTTGAACGAAGCAATGACGGTTGCTGTAATGGATTCGGCGGATGCAACAACGGCGCAACAGTTGGAGGCAGCCCGGGTTGCTGGTGCCAGCAGTATGAACGTTGATTTAACAACGGGAACCGCAACGGATTTAGTAACGGCGGATGCAGTCGTTATCGGGGATGTTGTTGCAATGGCACCAGAAGCATCGCGTGATGAGACGCTGGCAGCCAGTTTGCCGGTGATTCGTGAATTGATGCGTGAAGCGATGGCGCAGGGCTTTACGGGGAAAATCGTGGTTGCTGGGCAATATGATGGCTTATTAACGTACTTTGCACAGCGCTTTTCCGGGATTAGCGCCGCTAACTGTATTGGGATCGGCACGTTGGCCCATTCCCACATTCTAACAACGACGTTAGCCAAAGCGTTTAACGTTAACTTAACGGCGTTACACGCCTATGTTATTGGAATCGCCAGTCAGCACGTGGTTGCCTGGAGTCGGTCAACCGTTGGCCCGGTTCCGGTGCTTTCATTAATGGCAAACGAGGACATCAATTTTGATGCTGCCCAACTAGGGGACATTGAGCAACGGTTAAACGAAGCCGTCATTTCCAGTAACGATGTGGTTCGGGCACAAGCGGTGATTCGGGTGATCCAAGGACTATTCTTGGAACGGCCACTTGTTGGGACACTGACGAACTTACTAACCACAATGGATGGACAGACCTTACCGTTGAGCACGCCGGTTCGGTTGAATGCGGCCGGCGTGTCAAAATTGGTTGATGTGACGTATTCAGATGTGGAGCAACGCGAACTTGACGACATTAGTGATGTCGTTCGTGAAGCAACACATGACATTGAAACTGGTGGGCTAGGACAGGAGGCGTAACGTGAAGACAAATGAAAATATTGATTTCCCCATTGACCCAGCGTGGTCAACGGATGAAATCGTGACGGTGACAAAGCTGTATGAGCTCGTTCTGGAAGCAAACGAAGGCGGCGTTGACCGTGAGCAGTTATTAGCGGCGTACAATGCGTTTCGGACGGTGATCCCTGCTAAAGGGGAGCAACGTCAGCTCGACCGACAGTTGAGTCAACAAACGGGCATCAGCATTTACCAAACGATGAAACAAGCGGCTGATAGTCATGCACGGCGGTTAGTCATTCAGCAGTAAACAGGTAAGGGGCGATGAATCGTGGAACAGTCAGAATTTTCTCAATGGGATGAACCGGTTAGTGGCTGGATTAAAGAAGCACGTGAAAATATTTTAAGGCATTTTGATCAGCGGCTTGACGTTGAGGAAAAATCCGGCCGTCGTGACCTTGTAACGCAGGTCGATAAAGAAAACGAACGCCAATTTGTTGAACACATTCGTTCGGCTGATCCAACGGCCCAAATTCTTGGTGAAGAAGGGTTGGGTGATGACGTTACCGATCTTTCTGGCCGGGTGTGGATCATTGACCCGCTGGATGGCACCATGAACTTTATTAAAGAACGCACAGACTTTGCCATCATGTTATCGTTGTATGTTGATGGTGTGGGCCAGGCGGCTTGGCTTTGTGATGTTATGGGGGACCGGTTGTTTCATGGTGGTAAAAACGTTGGTGTGTGGGTGAATGACGAGCGTTTGTCGGCACCAGAAAATCTTCCCTTGACCGAGGGACTGGCTGGATTATCAGGACCACTGGTTCAACACGATGTGAACCACATGCAAGAAATTGCCGAAACAAGTTTAGGGATGCGCATGATTGGCAGCGCTGGAATTGCCTTTACCCGGGTCCTTTTAGGCCAACACGTTTGCTACATTTCGTACCTCCGACCATGGGATTTTGCGACGGGGCGAGTTCTGGCCGAAGAGTTAGGCTTAGTTGTGTCGACAGTTGACGGCCAAACGCCGGCTGTGCTATCATATGGCGTTGTATTAGTAGCTACGAAGCAGGCGCAACAAATGATTGTTGCAATGCAAACGGCGTGATGTCGGACTGTGACATACGAGGTCACAGTTTTTTTGCGGCCTTGCGGGGCCGGTAGAGGCAGCTGCGTTTAATAAATTAATGATTTAAAAATGAAGGGAAGTTACACTTTGAAAACTAGAGACGATATTCGTAACATTGCCATCATTGCCCACGTCGACCACGGTAAGACGACGCTGGTTAATGAAATGCTGAAGCAATCAGATACACTGGATTCACATACTGAAATTGCTGATCGGGCCATGGATACGAACGCCATTGAACAAGAACGTGGGATCACGATCTTGTCAAAGAACACGGCGGTTAAGTACGGCGACAAGCAAATCAACATTTTGGACACCCCAGGACACGCGGACTTCGGTGGTGAAGTTGAGCGGGTTATGAAGATGGTTGACGGTGTGCTGTTGATTGTCGATGCCTACGAAGGAACGATGCCACAAACGCGGTTCGTGCTGAAGAAGGCCTTGGAACAACACTTAACACCAATCGTTGTTATCAACAAGGTTGACCGTGAAGGTTCACGGCCTGCTGAAGTCGTGGACGAAGTGCTTGATTTGTTCATCGAATTAGGTGCTGATGAAGAACAACTGGAATTCCCAGTGTTATATGCATCAGCCATGAACGGGACGTCATCATACAGTGACGACTTGGCTTCACAAGAACACACGATGCAACCAATCTTCGACACCATCTTGAAGACCATTCCAGCACCAATTGACAACGAAGACGAACCATTACAATTCCAAGTTGCCTTGCTGGACTACAACGATTTCGTTGGTCGGATCGGGATCGGCCGGATTTTCCGTGGGAAGATCAAGGTTGGTGACAGTGTTACCGTTATGAAGCTTGATGGAACAACGCAAAACTTCCGTGTTACGAAGTTATACGGGTTCATTGGGTTGCAACGGGTTGAAGTTAACGAAGCCAAAGCTGGTGACTTGATTGCCGTTTCAGGGATGGAAGAAATCAACGTCGGGGAAACTGTGACACCACAAGATCACCAAGAAGCATTGCCAGTTCTTCGGATCGACGAACCAACGCTGCAAATGTTATTCCGGACAAATGATTCACCATTGGCCGGCCAAGAAGGTAAGTTCGTAACGACGCGTCAACTTGAAACACGGTTGAAGCAAGAACTTCATACTGATGTTTCATTGCGTGTTGATGACACGGATGAACCAGATGCATGGATGGTTTCAGGTCGTGGGGAATTGCATTTGTCAATTCTGATCGAAACATTGCGTCGTGAAGGGTATGAATTACAAGCTTCACGTCCAGAAGTTATCTACCGTGAAATTGATGGCACAATGGAAGAACCATTTGAAGCCGTTCAAATTGACACACCAGAAGAATATGTTGGTTCAATCATCGATACGCTTTCACAACGTAAGGGTGAAATGAAGAACATGGAAAACACTGGTAACGGTCAAACACGGTTGGAATTCTTGGCCCCTTCACGTGGGCTGATTGGTTACTCCACTGAATTCTTATCAATGACGCGTGGTTACGGAATTATGAACCACACCTTTGAAAAGTACATGCCAGTAATCAAGAACTGGAACCCTGGTCGTCGGAACGGAACCTTAGTTTCAATTAACCAAGGGAAGGCCACAACTTATGCCATGATGGGTGTTGAAGATCGTGGACAGTTGTTCATCGACCCAGGTACCACTGTGTACGAAGGGATGATCGTTGGTCAAAACAGTCGTGAAAACGACATTTCGGTTAACGTTACCAAGGGTAAGAACATGACTAACGTGCGTTCTTCTAACAAGGATATGACTGCTTCAATCAAGACGCCAACACACTTGACGCTTGAAGAATCACTTGAATTCTTGAACGAAGACGAATACTGTGAAATCACACCAGAAAACGTTCGTTTGCGGAAACAAATTTTGGAAACAAACGCGCGTGAAAAGGCTGCTAAGCGTCGTAAGGCTGCTGCCCGCGACTAATTAACGGCTAAAAACCATTCGGTAAGTTCGCTTACTGAATGGTTTTTTTGTTGGTTTATTAAGAAATGTTGCGAGCTTAACACCGAGGCCACTGGTCGGGCTGGGCATATGCTATAATGTGAACAGAATTTTTTTGTGAGGAAAATGGTGTGAAAAAACTAAAGCTCGTTGATTACTACATTTTTATTCCCTACATTGTCCTGAGCCTTATTGGGATCGTCATGGTTTATTCAGCCAGTACCAACGTCGCGCTTACCACAGGGACAACCCCCAGTATGTATCTGATTAAGCAAGCAGCGTACGTTGTTATTGGCCTTGGGCTTGCCATTTTCTTTGATTTAATGCGCTTGTCCGTTTTACGGCGAATGCGACTGGTTGGATGGGCGACCATTATTATGGCCTTACTACTAGTTGCTGTGCTTGTGATTGGGTCACGAGTTAACGGGGCGAAGGGCTGGATTAATTTTGGGCCGGTGAACATTCAGCCGGAAGAATTTTTGAAGTTGTACATCATTTTGTTTTTAGCCCACTACATGGATTCGCATAAGCAGGGGCTTGAACAGCACTACTGGCGAACGATGCGCAGTCCACTAATTATGTTTGCCATTATGACCGGATTGATTTTAATTCAACCGGATACCGGTGGGTTTGCGATTGACTGGTTTATTATTTTGATCGTCATTATGGCCAGTGGAAACAAACATAATGTGCCAATGGAAATCGTGATGGGCTTTTTTGCCCTGTACATCGCGATGCTCAGTGCGTTGTCACACATTGATGTGAACAGTTCGCTGTGGACGAAACATTATCAGCTGCAACGGTTTGTTGCTTTTGTTGACCCGTTCGGGACCATCAAAACGGTGGGCCGACAGCTGGTCAACTCGTATTATGCCATTAGTAATGGTGGGTTGTTAGGTAAGGGACTGGGAAACAGTATTCAGAAAATGGGGTACTTACCAGAACCAAATACGGACTTTATTTTAGCGGTTACAAGTGAAGAACTCGGTGCCCTGGCGGTACTCGGAATTCTCTTTTTGCTTGGCATGATTGCCTACCGCGCCGTTCGTTTAGGAAACCGGGCAGAAACCATGTACGAAAGTTTAGTGTGTTACGGAATCGCTGCGTTGATCACCATCCAATCACTGTTTAACGTTGGTGGCGTTGTTGGCGCGTTGCCAATTACTGGGGTGACGCTCCCATTTGTTAGTTATGGTGGTTCATCAATGCTGATGTTATCCATGTGTATGGGGATTTTGATGAACATTTCGGCCCGGCAAAAACGGCTACGACTAAGTGACCACCAACGTGATGATCAATAAAATCAAGGGGGTTTTCCAGTGAGCGAACAACAAGAAACAACGGCAAAAAAGCCCGTAGTAAAGCGACCACGGCGGCACCGGTCTCATCGACCACGGTCGAAAGAAGCAACGCCAGAAACTAACCGCGAAGCGACAACACAAAAACCAACTAACAGTCGGCGACCGCGGCGTCGGCATAAGAAACCGACGGGCGACCGTGATGTCGCGAGTCAACCGGTTGCCTCACAGGCGGCTGATAATCAAGCCGCCACATCACAACCAGCAAAGACACAAGCGGTTAGTGCAGCGGCACCCGTGGCGCAACCGGAAACAGTTGTGCGGGCTGAGTTAGCAAATGCCTTTGTTGATCATGAACCAACGGCATTGACGCTCCAACCACGGCAGGCGCTAAGTGTCTATGTCCGTAATCTGCGCCAAGTCCGGCAGCTTCGTCGTTTTGGTGACATTGACTACGTTTCGAAAAAGCTGCATTATGCTGTGATCTACATGGACGCAGATCAGATCGAACAAAATCGGCAAGCCATTAATAAGTTGTCGTTTGTGCGGCGGGTCATGGTGAGTGAACGACCGGTGATTGATCCGTTTGTTGGTCACGGGGTTAACGCCAATTTTGTGACCCATACAGAAAATGATGGAGCGGCCGATGCTGATGATCAGACGGAGGCGGACTCATGAGAATTGTTGCAGGAGACTTCGGTGGCCGACCGTTGAGTGCGGTGCCGGGGACACTGACCCGGCCAACAACAGATAAGGTCAAGGAAGCTATGTTTAGCATGATCGGCCCATATTTTGATGGGGGCCGGGCACTTGATTTGTTTGCTGGTTCCGGTGGATTAGCGATTGAAGCTGTTTCTCGGGGAATTGATGAAGCAGTTTTGGTAGATCGCCAATATCAGGCCGTTAAAACGATTCGTGAGAACATTGCGGTAACCAAGGCGCCGGAACGCTTTACGGTGATCAAGGGCGATTCTGAGGCTGTTTTGGGCCGGCTAGCAAGTGATGGTCAGCCCTTTGACTTAATCTTGCTGGATCCGCCGTATGCAAAGCAGAAGATCATTGCTAACCTCACGTTTATGGCCGAACACGGGTTACTAAACGATGGGGCAACGGTGATTGCTGAAACGGATCAGAACGCTGGTCTTCCAGAGCAGTTTGCTGGGTTTACACAAACCCACCATAAGGATTACGGGATTACGGATGTGATGGTTTACGAATTCCACACAGAAACGGAGGCCCCCGCATGAGTGAACGAATTGCAATTTTTCCTGGTAGCTTTGACCCGCTAACAAACGGTCATTTAGACATCATTCAGCGGAGTAGTCAGCTGTTTGATCAGGTGATCGTGGCGGTGGCGACCAATACGGGAAAACGACCGTTGTTTGACTTAGCGGAGAAGCAAGCAATGATTGCCGATGTTACCGCTGATTTAGCAAACGTTCAGGTGAAGGCAATCGACGGGTTAACCATTGAATTTGCCCACGCACAACACGCGCAGTTTCTGATTCGCGGGCTTCGAAATGAGCAGGACTTCAATTTTGAACGGGACATTGCCAACATGAACAGCACGTTGGCCCCGGACGTTGAATCGGTGTTTTTGCTTGCTAAACCAGAGAATGCCCAGATTTCTTCAAGTATTTTAAAAGAAATCGCCCATTTTGGTGGGGACGTGTCCGCATTTGTTCCACCAGTAGTGTTAGCACGACTTCAACAAAAAAATAAGCAATAAACAATGGATGTTAATCGAGGTAATTGAATGAAGAAGCGACGTTTTGGCTGGTGGCTGGGTGGTGCCATCACAATTCTTGTCTTATTAGGATTACGATTTGTCCCACTTAATACGTACATCGAAACACCGGGGACTGCGGATAACCTACAGAACTTTGTGGATATGCCAACACGACCGGATAAACGAGCGGGTAAATTCATGATTACCTCTGTCTATTTGCAACGGGCAACGCCGTTAAGCTGGTTGTGGGCGCATGCTGACCCGCACGCAAGCATTGAAGACGCAGCGGATGTCACGGGTGGCCAAAGCGGTGCAACCTATGACAAGGTGCAGTCCTTTTACATGCAGAGTGCCATTAACGAAGCAATTGCAACGGCCTATAAGACGGCTGGGGCTTCGTACACCAAAAAATATTTAGGGATTTATGTATTGGATGTGGCGAAGTCTTCACACTTTAAGAAGCAAATTAGTGTGGGCGATACGGTGACAAAGGTTGATGGCGTGCACTATGATTCTGCCAGCGGCTACCAAAAGGCCCTGGCTAACCGGAAACCAACGGACAAGGTGACCGTGACCTACGTGCATAATGGCAAAACAAAGACGGCACGGGAGCAACTCATTAAGTTGCCTGGTGGTCGTTCAGGCATTGGGATCACCCTGACTGATAACGTCAAGGTCACTACTAAGGTTCCAGTAGAAGTGAATCCGGGTGAAATTGGTGGCCCTTCTGGTGGACTGATGTTTAGTCTTCAGATTTACCAACAACTGACTAATGAAAACTTACGGCATGGTCGAAAAATTGCTGGAACGGGGACTATCGGTGCTGATGGTTCTGTTGGTGAAATTGGCGGGATCGATAAAAAAATCGTTGCCGCACATAATGCCGGCGCAACGGTGTTCTTCGCACCGTACGTTAAGCCAACAAAAGCGCTGCTGAAGTACGAACCGGATCACATGACGAACTATCAGTTAGCAAAGAAGACGGCGAAAAAGTATGCCCCCGGGATGAAAGTGGTTCCGGTGAGTTCCTTTAAAGACGCTGTTCATTATTTACAAACACACCACTAATCAGTGATAAGCTGAGGACAAAACGCATGGTCGCAGGCCGTGCGTTTTTTTATTGGTTTAAAAAACAAAGTGCGTTTATTTCCGTATGTCAGTGTATGGGACTGAAAGATGGAAGGAGCAGACAAGATGATGGATTGGCAAGGGGCACTTAAAACAGCTTGGCGTGACTACCGGTGGTGGTTACTGGGTGGCTTAACAACACTCATTGTTGTTGGAATCGTTGGAACGATAATGACGGTTAAAATGGGGGCGGTGACTCAGCCGGCGTTAACGGCGACGGCTGCGT
Organism: Furfurilactobacillus sp. WILCCON 0119; assembly: GCF_053471565.1. Taxonomy (NCBI): domain Bacteria; kingdom Bacillati; phylum Bacillota; class Bacilli; order Lactobacillales; family Lactobacillaceae; genus Furfurilactobacillus; species Furfurilactobacillus sp. WILCCON 0119. The sequence goes on along the minus strand of NZ_JBPCCV010000005.1, from coordinate 49,156 downwards.
CACGGCCAAAGGCAACGTCAATGCACCAATCAGTAAATGAGGCTTCTCACCGCTCACCTCAACCATCAGCGACAACCGTTGCGGTTGAGGTGAAGGGCGCGGTGAATCATCCGGGAGTCATTCATTTAGCGGCGCAACAACGGATCGTTGATGTGATTGCACAGGCAGGGGGCTTTCGTCACGACGCGGACATCAATCGGGTGAACCAAGCGCAACGTGTTGCGGATCAGCTGGTTATCTATGTCCCAATGCAGGGTGAAACGGTGCCGACGGATTTAGCAACCGCGGTGAATGGGACGGCGAACGCGGGAACAACCAGTGCGGTGCCAGCGCAGGAATCCGGTAATGGTGGTACGGCGTCGCTGAATTTGAATCGTGCAACGAAGGATCAACTGATGGGGTTAACCGGTGTGGGTGAGAAAAAGGCTCAGAAAATTATTGATTATCGAACAGCACACGGTGAGTTTAAAACACTGGACGACCTGACGAAGGTGCCAGGGTTTGGGGCAAAGACGGTTCAAACGTTAAAATCACATTTGTGCTTGTCGTAAACTACAGAATGGCTTAGGCTTAATGCAACCAAAAGAGGAGGCTAACGAAATGACAGCAACAAAGCGGGTTCCATGGGATCAGTATTTCATGATGCAGGCGGTGCTATTAGCAAGTCGAAGCACCTGTCAGCGCCTTTCCGTTGGCGCGGTCTTAGTGCGTGATAAACGGGTCATTGCGGGTGGCTATAATGGATCGGTGTCCGGTGATGATCATTGTGTGGATGTGGGGGATTATTTAGTTGACGGGCACTGTCTACGAACCATTCACGCCGAAATGAATGCGGTCTTGCAGTGCGCCAAGTTTGGGATTGCAACGGCTGGGGCAGAAATTTACGTGACGGATTTTCCGTGTCTACAGTGCACCAAGATGTTGCTTCAGGCTGGCATTACAAAAATTAACTACTTACGGAACTACCATAATGATCCGTACGCAATGCACCTGGTGGCTTTAAAACAAATTGAAGTGACTCAGGTTCGATTACCTGAGGACGGCCTGACTGATTTTCATGTTAGTGATTTCTTGCAATCCGATGCCACAAAAGCACCAACTGAACAATAGTGCGGCGGCCACCGCTGATTTTCTTAGCCATTCTATTGGGGTTATTGAGTGGCCTTGTTTTTCTCCATTCGTGGTGGTGCCTTGCCGGGTGCGTGTATTTATGCGTTCGGTGCTGTTTCTTGGGGCATCCGGGTAAACAAGTCATTTGGCTTTTTATCGTGGGAAGTTTCGGGACAGGGTGGTTTGTGTGGTGCAACCATCACTACCATGCACAACAGTGGTGTACTGAACAGGTTCGTCAGGTACAAGTCCGTGTTCAGCCGGATAGTGTTCAGGTAAGCGGTGACCAGTTGAAAGCACTTGGCAGAACGGCCACTGGCCACGTTATTCAACTTTTTGGTCGGTTATCGTCAGCGGGACAGGCGCAAAAAATGACCCGGTTACGACGACCGACTGTGTGGACAGTCACTGGGACCAATCAACTCGTTGCCGGTCCGCGGAACAAAAATCAGTTTGACGGGCGGCGGTGGCTGCAAAGCAAAGGAGTGCATGACCAGCTTCGGATCACAAAATGGACCGTCAATGATGATAATCACGGTTCACCGTGGCAGTGGCTCAGTGATCGGCCCCATATTTTGCGGGCACAACTGCTCCAACGGTTTGAACGGTTACCACTAACATTGAGAATGGATGCGGATAATTTACTGTTGGGGGCCACTGCACAATCATTTTACGAGGTACAACCAGGAATCAAAGAACTCGGATTGGTTCACCTCTTTAGTATTTCAGGAATGCACGTGGTGTACTTACTCGGACTGTGCCGGCTATTACTTACCTTAGCTGGTGTGACGCGGGAAACAACAAACCTTATTTTAGCGGCCTTATTGCCCGGCTACGTGGTGGTCGCGGGCGGTGCCAGCACATTAGTTCGGGCGGTACTAATTGGTGAATTGAGCGTCTTGATGCCCTTTGTGCAACAGCGGTGGCCAAACAGCTCAGTGAGTGGGTTGACGGCATGGTCGTGGTCGTTAATTGGTGGGTTATTATTCCAACCACTAGTCTTGACGACGCTCGGTGGCCAATTGAGCTATCTGCTCGCGTTTATCTTGCTTTATGTTCGGGCACAAAAAAGATGGTGGCAGACGTGGCTCATGAACTTAGCAAGTTTACCGCTATTACTGCACAGTCTTTTTCAAATTCACGTCCTGAGTACACCGGCTAACTTCTTATTGATTCCGGTCTTTAGCTACGTTGTTTTTCCGCTAGTGTTGATTGGTGTTGGGGTGGGCACGTGGTGGCCACTAATTGCGCAAGGATGTAACACTGGACTAACGTGGTTTGGTGCATTAACAAACTGGCTAGGGAGTCTGCCAGGACTATTGACGATCGGTCGATGGCCAACAATCCTGACCTGGCTATGCTTACTACTAACACTGATACGGGTTGACCAAACAACGTGGCGGGGGCGGCGCCGATATTTACGGTTATTATGTTGTTGCTACGGGTTAGGAATGGTCGCATTGCACTATCCGCTGGATGGCGAAGTGAGTTTTCTTGATATCGGGCAGGGCGATAGCATTTTAGTTCGGACGCCGTTTAATCGGCACGTATCACTCATTGATACCGGCGGGCACCTGACATTTCGAAAGCCTCAGTGGGCCCAATGTGAAACCGGTTCTGCGACGGTGACACGGGTGACGGTTAATTACCTTCACAGTCGGGGGATTACCACGATTGATGACGTTAATTGTAGTCATCAAGATGCAGACCATATCGGCGATGTTGGCGTGCTGTTACAACAAATGCGGGTCAAACGGCTAACAATTCCGGCCGGCATGCGCATGTCGCGTGGCTTTCAAACAAAAATTGCCCCATATCTCGGTCGAACGACAGTGCTTGAACTGACGGCAGGGCAACACATTCCGAATTTTCCGTTTACCGTGTATCATCCCTTTCATGCAGGGACTGGTGAAAATGCAGATTCGGTGGTTTTAGGAACGATCCAGCAAGGAACCCGCTTTCTGTTTATGGGCGACCTGGATCGCGCTGGTGAACGTCAGGTGATCGAACAGTACCCAACCCTTCAAACGGATGTCCTTAAAGTGGGGCATCACGGTAGCGATACCGCAAGCGATCCTGAATTTATTACCCATGTGCGGCCAAAGTTCGGTATAATTTCTGCAGGACGAAAAAATCGGTATGGTCATCCCAAAGCACAAACGCTAATGACACTCGCCAATCATCATGTTACAGCGGTTAGTACGGCAGATGTTGGTATGATCAGTTATACATATTTATGGTGGGAACGGGTGGGTCACTGGCAAACAATGCTACCAGTGACGACACCACAGGCAGGATCGCCGTAAGCAAATTAGGTAAGGAGTGGTGAAAATAGATGGATGTTCAAGCATTAAAAAAGGCGTTACTAAACGGCGATAAGCAACCACTGTACCTTGTGTTAGGAACGGAAAATTACTTACTAAACGAAGTTCGGGATGCGTTTAAGGCGGTGATTCCGGCTGAGCAAGCTGAAATGAACGTCGGCAGTTATGATATGGAGCAAACCCCAGTTGCGGTTGCATTAGATGATGCGATGTCGATGCCGTTTTTCGGTGATCACCGGCTGGTACTGATCGATAAGCCCGGGTTTTTAACCGGCGAAACAAGCCGGAGCAAGGTGGATCATGATTTAGATGCGTTACTACATTACATTCAACATCCAGAGCCAACGACTATTTTTGTAATAATGGCCCCGTATGAAAAACTGGACGGGCGTAAAAAAATCGTGAAAGTTTTGAAAAAAGCTGCCGTTACGATCGAAACGGCTCCGCTCACGGAACAAGCGGCCCGCCAAGCAGTGATTGATCAGGCGGCAACAGATCAATACCAATTGGCGGATGACGCGCTCAATTTACTGGTTCAGCGAACGAATGCGGATTTATCGTTAATGATGAGTAACTTGACCAAGCTGGAGCTCTTTGCGGTTCAAAGTAAGGTGATCGACCGTGAAGCAGTAAGCGGGTTGGTTCCCCAATCATTGGCGGACAATGTTTTTGACCTTGTGACGGCGGTGTTGAAGCGCCAGGTTCCAACAGCGGTCATGCTGTATCATGATTTGCTGGCAACGGGGGAGGAACCGCTACGGATCAATGCCGTTCTCGTGGGTCAATTCCGGCTACTCTTGCAGGTAAAGGTGTTAGCTAGTCGAGGACTCAGTCAGGGAACGTTAGCGGGCCAACTAAAGGTGCATCCGTACCGGGTCAAATTGGCAATGCAAAGTAACCATCAATTTTCTCAGCGTGATCTCAGTCGGGCGTTTCTTGGGTTAATTAACATCGAGACCCAGTTGAAGCAAAGCCGGCAGGATCCAGAGCTACTGTTTAATCTGTTTATGCTGAAATTTACAAATCAGGCAGCGTAAAAAGACAAATACCAAAAAAAACGACTGTTTGCCCAGAAAAGTTTGGGTGAACAGTCGCTTTATATTTTGTGCATGTGGTTCAAAGCGGAGCTTAACACACGCTTTTTAACAAAAGAAAAACGTCATTTCCAAAGAAATGACGTTGCTTGAATGCTTATTTAGCTAAACGAGCAGCAAGACGTGACTTGTCACGTGAGGCCTTGTTCTTCTTGATCAAACCCTTTGAGTAGGCGTGGTCGATCGCTGCACTAGCTGAACGGTACAAGTCTTCAAGGTTGTCTGCACCTGCAGTAACGGCCTTTTCAAACTTTTTAACTGCAGTCCGTTCTTCGCTCAATTGAGCAACACGACGTGCATTAGCGATTTCGTTAGTCTTCACACGCGCAATGGCTGATTTAGTAACTGGCATTAATTTCACCTCCGAAGCGTCTGACCCATGTCAAACAAATTTCAACAGTCATCATTATACAAGAGGGCGCGAAGCTTTGCAATAATTAAATCAAGACGCGTCAAGGAAATTTACTTGACCCCCAATTGGTTATAAAAGGACTGTTTTGTCTTGCAATTGCGATATCAGTTGGCTAAACTAGGACAAGTGCTAATGCACGACCCTTACTTAGTCGCTTGCCACCACTTGGCGACGACTCGGTATGTGGTGACAAAAATCGAAAGGTGGATATTATCCATGGCTATTACACAAGCAGAAAAGAACCAAATTATGACAGAATACGCTCGTCACGAAGGTGACACGGGTTCTGCTGAAGTTCAAATCGCAGTTTTGACTGCTGACATCAACCAATTGAACGCGCACCTGCAAGTGCACACTCACGACTACCACTCACAACGTGGTTTGTTGAAGAAGATTGGTCACCGTCGTAACTTACTGCGTTACCTGCGTGACACGGATATTGAACGTTACCGGACGTTGATCCAAAAGTTAGGTCTTCGTCGGTAATCACAGATCGACCGAAGTGTGTGAAGAAGGACGGTTCCCGTTTGGGAGCCGTCCTTTTTGCGTTTCCTTAGCAGGGGCGTGGCGCTGTGATTGGTTTTTACCGGTGAGTATGCTAAGCTAACACTAATTGATTATCCAGACAAAATTTTCAAAGTGATCACCAATGTTTTGTGGAGTTGCCGCTCCGTTAGACACGTCCAACTGTTCAATAGCGACGTGAGGCTGTTTACGTACTGTAAATCCCGGATTAACCAGCGTTTACACTATAGATAAACCGAAGAAACACGGCGAGATCACTTTGTCCATACTATTATGAGGTGAACAACGTGAGTGATCAAATTAGAATTATGCCGTTTGGTGGTGTTCGCGAAAACGGTAAAAACATGTACGCATTGGAAGTTAATGAGGATATTTTTATCCTCGATTGTGGGCTAAAGTACCCAGAAAATGAATTGTTAGGGATCGATGTCGTTATTCCTGACTGGACATACTTGCGTGAACACGCAGACCAGATTGTGGGGGTCTTTTTAACCCATGGTCATGCGGATGCCATTGGCGCATTACCATACTTTGTCAGTGAGTTTAACGTGCCCGTTTTTGGGTCCAAGTTAACCATCGAACTGGCTAAGCTAAATGTTGAAAACGATCCTCAGTCGAAGAAGTTTACTGATTTCCACATTGTGGATGCTGACACAGAAATCGACTTTGGACTAGAAACCGTGTCCTTTTTCAAGACAACCCATAGCATTCCTGAATCATTAGGGATCGTTGTGAAAACGCCGCTGGGACAAGTGGTTTACACAGGGGACTTTAAGTTCGATCAAACGGCTGCACCGTATTACCAAACAGATCTTGCGCGATTGGGTGAAATTGGGAAAAACGGTGTTGTGGCGTTATTAAGTGACTCAGCTGGTGCCGAGATTTACGGGCAGGCGGCCACAGAAAACGCCATTGAAACTTTAGTTCATGATAAGTTTGCAGGCCATCATGGCCGCATCATCGTGGCGAGTGTTGCCTCAAACATTTTACGGATTCAACAGATTTTTGACGCAGCCGCAGCGACAGAACGCAAGGTTGTGTTGATGGGCCATGATTTGGAAAAAATTGTTCGGACGGCCATGCGACTCGGTCGGCTAGAATTACCAACGCCAGATCTGTTGGTTAACCCAAAGAACATGGATAGCCTTGCACCAGAACAAACCGTCATTTTGGAGACGGGGCGGATGGGTGAACCAATCAAGGCGTTGCAGCGGATGGCAACTGGTGAAGATCGTCAAGTGAAGATTGGCGAAGGCGATTTTGTCTTCATTACAACGACCCCATCACATGCGATGGAAACGACGATGGCAAAGACACGGGACCTCATTTTCCGGACGGGTGCGCACGTTGAGGCCATTTCTGACAATTTACCATCTTCAGGTCACGGGACCCCAGCCGATTTGCAGTTAATGTTGAACTTTATGCACCCTGAATACTTAGTTCCCATTCAGGGGGAATACCGGGTCTTAAACCGGCACGCTAAATTAGCCATGGAAACAGGGATTCCTGCTGACCACATTTTCTTAACGCAGCGGGGCGACTCACTGGTTTACGATGGTGAAACGCCAATGCACCTTGCAGAAAGTGTTGAAGTCGGAAATACCATGATTGACGGTATCGGTGTGGGTGACATCGGAAACATTGTGCTTCGTGACCGGAAAATTCTTTCGGAAGACGGGATTTTTATTGCGGTCGTGACCATTGATCGGAAGAAAAAACGGATCGTAGCGCAGCCAAAGATCACGTCACGTGGCTTTGTTTACGTGAAGGCCAACCGCGACCTGATGCATGAAGCAAGCGAATTAGTGACAAAGGCCGTTCAAAACAACTTGGATAACAAGGAATTTGATTGGGGCCACTTGAAGCAAGATGTTCGCGAACAGCTTGGTCGTTATCTATTTGACCAAACGAAGCGCCATCCAGTGATTTTACCGGTCATCATGGAAGTTAATCAGCACGCCCACCATGGCCGCGCAAAACGAGGCACAAAGAAGCCAACTGAACAGGAGTAACAGCAAATGTCGGAAGACGCATTGACCAGTCGCCAACGTGAAATTGTCGCCAACGCTAAACAAGCGTTTAATGACGAAGATTACGCGCAGGCGGCTTCTTTGTTAGAAAAATTATATGAAGAAGTGCAGTTGCCTGAGGTGAACCACTTGCTGGTTCAGGCACTGTACATGCACGAAGAATATTCACGAGCTCGGATGTATGCCGGAGAATTTTTAAATAGTTATTTAGGGACCGCGGCCGATTGGCGATTTTTGCTAACGCTGTTGCTTCGTGTGCACGACTTTATTTTGGCGCATGAGGTTACAGCAGGGATTCATGAATCAACGTTAAGAATCGAAAGTGAAACCTTGATCGAAGGGGCTGAACAAGCGGCCCGGACCGAAACGGCGGCCACAATAAAGACAGTCGCTAAACACTTCTATCACATGAGCGATGATTCAGTCTTAGAACAACAACACCGGTTTCAAGCGGCGATGAAATTACCGTTAGCGGAGTTCGAAACGGGGGCAAAGTTTTTACTCCTTGATCCGTACCTGCACCCGTTATATCGTGCCAGCATTTTAGAAGTGCTCCAGCGCGTTCAACTTGATGAGCCAGTTTCTTATCGCTGGCTTGATGAAAAAACGCATGAAGTGGTGCCAGCGCAACTAACACCGCTGGACGATGACGCCATCTATCAGCAAGTCCAAAAAAAGTTGCAGGATCGATTGGTTGATGAAGATCCTGTTGCTGAAACATTATTAACGCAAGAGGTCCGGTTACAGTTAACGCTTGTTTATCCACGCCTAAACGACGTTGTCACAGATCCTGATGAGTGGGTCACAGGTTTAATTGAAATTTATCGTGGCGATGATCAAACGGTCAGTGAAAGTGTTTCAAACTGGCAACGACGCCTGGAACAATTGACCGCTGAACTTGTTGCTAATGATGATTAAATCCCGTTACTTATGTCGATTTCATTAAGCTGATGCAAAATTTTCGGGGTTATGTGTTTACAAACAAACGAGCAGTATATATAATACTTAAGGATTCTTGGGCTGAAACAGTGAAAAATCAATGTTTTTCACTTTGTTATCAACTAGGGATGTAGTATACTATTTTATAAAGATTTGTCAGGGCGCACCTGACATTCTTCTATCACACACTGGAGGTTTTCATTTTGGCTAAAGAACATTATGAAAGAACTAAGCCCCACGTTAACATTGGTACTATCGGCCACGTTGACCATGGGAAGACTACTTTAACTGCTGCTATTACTAAGGTATTGGCAGCCAAGGGTTTGGCTAAGGAACAAGATTATTCTTCAATCGATGCTGCCCCTGAAGAACGTGAACGTGGAATTACGATCAACACTGCCCACGTTGAATACGAAACTGAAAAGCGTCACTATGCTCATATCGACGCCCCAGGACACGCGGACTACGTTAAGAACATGATCACTGGTGCTGCTCAGATGGATGGTGCAATCTTGGTTGTTGCCGCTACTGATGGCCCAATGCCACAAACACGTGAACACATTCTGTTAGCTCGCCAAGTTGGTGTTAACTACATCGTTGTGTTCTTGAACAAGACTGACTTAGTTGACGATGACGAATTGGTTGACCTGGTTGAAATGGAAGTTCGGGAATTACTTTCTGAATACGATTTCCCTGGTGACGATATTCCAGTTCTGCGCGGTTCAGCTTTGAAGGCTCTTGAAGGCGACGAAGAACAAGAAAAGGTTATCTTGCACTTGATGGACGTTGTTGATGAATACATCCCAACACCAGACCGTGACACTGACAAGCCTTTCTTGATGCCTGTTGAAGACGTATTTACGATCACTGGTCGTGGTACTGTTGCTTCAGGTCGTATCGACCGTGGGACTGTTAAGGTTGGGGACGAAGTTTCAATCGTTGGTTTGAAGGAAGACATCCAAAAGACAACGGTTACTGGTCTTGAAATGTTCCGTAAGACACTTGACTTAGGTGAAGCCGGTGACAACATCGGTGCCTTGCTTCGTGGGATTGACCGCGACCAAGTTGTCCGTGGACAAGTTCTTGCTGCACCTGGTTCAATCCAGACGCACAAGAAGTTCAAGGGTGAAGTCTACATCTTATCAAAGGACGAAGGTGGTCGTCATACACCATTCTTCTCAAACTACCGTCCACAATTCTACTTCCACACCACTGATATCACTGGTGTTATTGAATTGCCTGATGGCGTAGAAATGGTTATGCCTGGTGATAACGTAACGTTCACTGTTGAACTGATCGAACCAGCTGCCATTGAAAAGGGTACTAAGTTCACTGTTCGTGAAGGTGGACACACTGTTGGTGCCGGTGTTGTTTCAGAAATCGACGACTAATTTTAGCCTTGGCTAAATTAGTGGTTGCCTGAGATAGCAATCACGAGTGCTTGGCCATTTTGGTCAAGCACTTTTTATTTACCAAAAGTAAATCAATCCGGGCAGGTGGAAGACTTTTTCCCCGTGTTTATTTACTTTCGGACAGGCATACGTTAAACTGTTAAACGTATGCAATTTAACAGAAGTGCGTGAACAGCGTGACTTCAACTGGAGGAATTTTTAAATGGTCGCTAAAGCAGAATTTGCTAAAAAAGAAGGCAACCAAGGCGAATTGACATTCTCAATCGCTAACGAAACGATCCAACAAGGTATGGATCAAGCCTTCACTAACACTCGGAAACAACTGAACATCCCTGGTTTCCGTAAGGGCAAGGTTCCCCGTGCTATCTTTAACCAGATGTACGGTGAGGAATCATTGTATAACGATGCGTTGAACATCGTGTTACCAGAAGCCTACTCAAAGGCCGTTGAAGAAGCTGGCATTACACCAGTTGATCAACCACAAATCGACGTTAAGAGCATGGAAAAGGGCTCTGACTGGGTTTTGAAGGCCGTTGTAACGCTTGCCCCAGAAATCAAGTTGGGCGACTACAAGGGTGTTTCAGTTCCTAAGCAATCAACAACAGTTACAGCAAAGCAAGTTACTGAAGAACTTGAAAAGATGCGTGAACAACAAGCTGAATTGGTTCTTAAAGAAGACAAGGCTGCTGAAAACGGTGACACAGTTGTTATCGATTTTGATGGTTCTGTTGACGGTAACCACTTTGATGGTGGTAAGGCTGATAACTACAGTTTGGAATTGGGTTCTAACTCCTTTATTCCTGGTTTTGAAGATCAGTTGGTTGGTCACAAGGCGGATGAAGACGTTCAAGTTAACGTTACGTTCCCTAAGGACTACCAAGCTAGTGATTTAGCTGGTAAGGAAGCCATCTTTGATGTTAAGATCCACGAAGTAAAGACTAAGGAACTGCCTGAAATGGACGATGAATTCGCCAAGGACGTTGACGAAGATGTTGACAGTCTTGAAGAATTACAAGCCAAGACAAAAGACCGTTTGAAGGAAGAAAAGAAGACGGCTGCTCATGATGCTGTTGAAGACGCTGCGATTAACGCTGCTGTTGACAACGCTGAAGTCGTTGGTGGTGACATTCCTGCAGCCATGGTTGATGAAGACATTCACCGTCAGATGGATCAATACTTGGCTCAAATGGCTCAACAAGGGATCAACCCTGAAACATACTACCAGATCACTGGGACGACGGAAGACGACTTGCACAAGCAATTTGCTCCTGACGCAGAACGTCGCGTTAAGACAAACCTTGTTCTGGAAGCCATCGTTGATGCTGAAAACTTGGCTGCAACGGATGAAGACGTTGATGCTGAAGTTAAAAACTTGGCTGGTCAATACAACATGGAAGAATCAGCTGTTCGTTCAGCTTTGACTGACGACATGTTGAAGCATGACATCGCCATCAAGAAGGCCGTTGACCTGATTGCTGACAATGCTAAGCAAGAAGCAAAGAAATCAACTAAAAAGAGTGACGAAAAGTAGTCACATTTTTTAATTAACGGTTTGAAAAATGAGTGACCAGCGATGGTGGCTCATTTTTTATCGGTCAAGTTTTGACCCAAGCATAATTGCGCGGTGCGTGTTACAATAGCCTCCGGAATTAATTGAGGCGGGACTAAGCAAGTCATTAGGGCTTTATTTAGAAACCTGCTATGATATTCGTAGTCTAAATCCTCGCCGCGCGAGGATCAATTGAGTAAAGAGAGTGAGGGTGCTAATGATAGATGAGACAGATCCAAATGGCCCTGTAACCTGTTCTTTTTGTGGAAAGTCACAAGATCAGGTGAAGAAGATTGTGGCGGGCCCTGGCGTATACATTTGTAATGAATGTATCGACCTCTGTAAAGAAATCATTGATGAAGAATTTGCTGAAGATACGGCTAGTCAAGTCCTAGATGTACCAACACCAGCGGAAATCGTTAAGACGTTGGACCAGTACGTCATTGGTCAAAGTGAAGCAAAACGGACGCTGTCAGTGGCCGTTTATAACCACTACAAACGAATCAACGACTTATCGGCCACAACTGACGATGACAACGATGCTGAATTGCAAAAGAGTAATATCAGCATCATTGGCCCAACTGGTTCTGGGAAGACATACTTAGCCCAGAGTTTAGCAAAGATCTTGAATGTTCCATTCGCAATCGCCGATGCAACCACGTTGACTGAAGCTGGTTACGTTGGTGAAGACGTTGAAAACATTTTATTGAAGCTGTTACAAAACGCCGATTACGATGTTGAACGTGCTGAACACGGAATTGTGTACATTGATGAAATCGATAAGATTGCTAAGAAGAGCGAAAACGTGTCAATTACGCGTGACGTGTCTGGTGAAGGGGTCCAACAAGCGCTGCTGAAGATCCTCGAAGGAACGATTGCGAATGTGCCACCGCAGGGCGGTCGGAAACATCCACAGCAAGAGTTCATTCAGATTGATACAACCAATGTGCTGTTTATCGTTGGTGGTGCGTTTGATGGCATTGAAACCATCGTTAAGAACCGGATGGGTGAAAAGACCATTGGTTTTGGTACAGATTCTGTCAATCAACCAAACGTTGCTGAAATGACCGATAAGGACATCATGCAACACGTGATTCCAGAAGACCTCTTAGAATTTGGGTTAATCCCTGAATTTATCGGCCGGTTACCAATTTTAACCGCGTTGGAAAAGTTGGACGAATCCGATCTTGTTCGGATTTTAACCGAACCAAAGAACGCACTGGTTAAACAGTACACGAAGCTGATTGGGTTGGATGATGTGAAACTTGACTTCACGCGGCCTGCGTTACGTGAAATGGCGAAAAAAGCGATTGCCAGAGATACTGGTGCTCGTGGATTACGGTCCATCATGGAAGAAGTCATGCGTGATATCATGTTTGATTTGCCAAGCCGTGATGATGTTGAAAAGGTTGTTATTACTAAGGAGACGGTTACGTCAAACGCCGAACCTGAGTTAATTTTAAAAACTGAAAAAGCATCATAAACGGATCAAGCATTAATGAATTCAAAAAACGGCCACAGCATTTGTGGCCGTTTTTTTTATGGCTGGATCTGTTTGAAAAATTGCGACATGGCGCATAACGGGTGATCGTGATGATGCTTATGTTGAGGGAATCTTGTGATGATTAGAAAAATGTTAGTGAAGTGAACCGCTAATTTAGTGGCGGCTATGCTATGATAGAAGCATTGAAATCGAGGAGGTTGTCGGCATGGAAGTTCATGAGGTTAAATTAACCATTAGTGCCGTGGCACCAAAGCAGTATCCAGATGGGGATCTGCCGGAAATTGCGTTGGCAGGACGGTCAAACGTGGGGAAGTCATCCCTGATCAACACGCTGATTAACCGAAAGGCGTATGCACGCACATCAAGTCAGCCAGGGAAGACACAAACACTTAATTTTTATAAAGTGGAAAATCAACTGTTCTTCGTGGATGTTCCTGGTTATGGGTTTGCGAAGGTGTCAAAAAAGGCGCGGGAAGAGTTTGGTCAAATGATCGAAACCTATTTGACCTCCCGGCCTCAGCTACGCGGTGTCGTTCAATTGATTGATGCACGCCATGAGCCATCAGACGATGACATCAGCATGCATGAATGGTTGGCCTATTACGACATCCCGTTGCTGGTTGTCGCAACGAAGTCTGATAAAATTGCGCGCGGAAAATGGAATCAAGCGGAGAGCCGGATCCGCAAGGGCCTTAACATGGCACCGGATGAACCATACATTCAGTTTTCTTCTGAAACCAAACAGGGGAAGGACGCTGTTTGGCAATGGTTAGAACAGCAGTCGGGGTTGAATGAAGGGAAGTAGGAACCATGGAATTTAACGAGTATCAAAAGGAAGCTAAACGCACGTTGTTTGGTAACGAACAGGTCTTAACAAACATCACCTTGGGGGTTGCTAATGAGGCGGGCCAGGTTGTTGATTTGGTGCAACGCTATACATTCCAGGGCCGACCGCTCGATAAAGAAAAGTTGACCCATGAACTGGGCGATACGCTATGGTATCTATCTCAGATTGCTGAATGGGCAAACATCGATTTTGAAGCTGTTGCTAAACAGAATCTCGATGAATTAAACGAACGCTACCCAGACCCGCAGCACGCCAAGTGGGAATAGCACAAAAAAACTCAGGTGAATGATCACCTGAGTTTTTTTGTGCTATTTTATTGGTTATTTGTTTGCTCGTCAGACTTGGTGGCCTTTTTTGGCGTCTCATCCTTGATGTGTTCACGTTTAAGCGGTGTTTTGCTAGGATCCTTCAGATCATCTGGTTCAATCGCGAATTGATCAAACAACTTATCGAGATCATCTTGGCGTTTATAGGTTAAGCCCATGAGTGTGCCTCCTTTCCCTTTATCAACTGCGGTAATTGTAGCAGAAATTGACCGAAAACGGAAATTTCGCAATTTATATGCAAAAACACGGTATTTTAATCACTTTATATGAATAAAACAAACTTATTCTAAATATTTCTTGCATATTATTTCAAACAATCGTATACTCATTTACATTGTTAAAGAGATAAGGGGAGAACAAGATGAAAAAAACAGTCAGTTGGCTATTATTAGTTCTTACCGTATTGGTAACGCTTGGCTTGACACACACGACCAGCCATGCCGAAACGACCGCTACGGATCATTATTTGAGTGACGTCAAGGCAAAGGGGGAACTGGTCGTTGGAACCAGTCCAGATTTCCCGCCCTATGAGTTTATCAAGAACGTCAATGGTAAGTCAGAAGTTGTGGGGATGGACATCGATATCGCTAAAAAAGTGGCGCACGATATGGGCGTTAAGTTAGTGATTAAGCGGATGGACTTTGATTCACTCCTGGTTGCTTTGCAAACTGGGAAGGTCGACATGGTCATTGCTGGGATGAGCAAGACGCCAAAACGGGCCAAGAGTGTTGATTTCAGTAACGTGTACTATAAAGCGGGTGAAGACCTTGTCATTAAGAAGGCCGACGCAAAGAAGATCAAGAGCTATCGTGACCTTGCTAACCAGTCGATTGGGGCCCAAACAGGTTCAATTCAATACAACTTGGTTAAGGGTCAGGCAACAAAATCAACGTTGAAGGGAATGGACAAGGATACCGACCTCATCTTGGCCCTTCAAACCAATAAGATCAGTGCAATCGCACTGGACCAACCAACGGCGGAAGCCTATGCGAAAAACACTCAGGGGCTGGTTGCCATTAATGCCGGCTTTAAGGATGAAGGCGCTCAAGGGTCAGCCATTGCCTTTCCAAAGGGCGCACAATCCATGGTTGATTCAGCCAATAAGTCCATTGCAGACATCAACGCGCACCATTTGATCCAAAAGCAGTACCTTCCTGACGCAGGGAAGTACCTGTCGAACGGAACATCGAAATCTGCGAAGGCGGCCAACTCCATGTGGGCTTACAAGGACTTCTTCGTTGCCGGAATTGGTTATACCTTAATGATTTCAGCCGTCTCCGTTGTTCTTGGCTTTTTACTTGGGGTGTTATTAGCACTCATGCGGTTGAGTAAAAACAAAGTTGCCAATGGGATTGCGGTTAGTTACATCGAGTTCGTTCGGGGAACACCGTTAATGGTGCAAATCCTGTTCATCTACTTTGGTCTTGGTGTGGTTGTGAACATTCCGGCACTACTTTCCGGGATCATCGCTGTTTCGCTGAATTCCGGGGCCTACGTTGCCGAAGTGATCCGGTCAGGGATCAACTCACTGCCGATCGGTCAAACGGAAGCAGCCCGCTCATTAGGGCTCTCACGGGGGTTAACCATGCGCCACGTGATCTTGCCACAAGCCATGAAGAATATTTGGCCAGCATTGGGGAACGAATTCGTTTCTCTGATCAAGGAAAGCTCAATTGTCTCGATCATCGGGGTTAAGGATTTGATTTATCAATCGCGGATCGTTCAGGCAGATACGTATCGGGGCGTAATGCCACTGGTCATTACGATGATTTTATACTTCATTATGACGTTTGGGTTGTCACGGTTGATGAAGTTCTTTGAAGGGAGAATGTCACATGAATAACGAAACAACGCCAGTGCTGGCGGTCAATCATTTAAAAAAGGTCTTTGCTAAAAACGAAGTGTTGAAGGACATCACCGAACAGGTGCATAACGGACAGGTGATCTGTCTGATCGGCCCTTCTGGTGCCGGGAAGAGTACGTTTTTACGGTGTTTAAACTTACTGGATAAACCCACGTCAGGAGAGGTGCTTTTTGAAGGCAACGACCTGACGAAGATGGATGATAAGCACTTGGATAAACTCCGGGAAGACATGGGCATGGTGTTTCAAAGCTTTAACCTGTTTCCTCATAAAACGGTGATCGAAAACATCAAGTTAGCGCCAATGAAGGTAAAAAACGTTGATGAGGCGACGGCCACTGCGACGGCACAACAACTGCTCGACCAAGTGGGACTGGCTGATAAGGCGGATGCTTACCCAACGAGCTTGTCTGGCGGACAACAACAACGGGTTGCCATTGCTCGGGCGCTTGCGATGAACCCAAAGGTGATGCTGTTTGATGAACCAACCTCAGCGCTGGACCCTGAAATGGTCGGAGAAGTTTTAAAAGTCATGCAGGATCTAGCTCACGATGGGATGACGATGGTTGTGGTCACTCATGAAATGGGCTTTGCCAGAAACGTTGCGGACAAAGTGTGGTTTATGGCCGACGGGTACATTCAAGAATCAGCAACGCCAAGTGATTTCTTTGATCATCCAAAAACGGATCGGGCGAAGGACTTTTTGGCGAAGGTCTTAGAAGCGTAACGGTTAGACAATAGGGCGGGGGTTTCGAAATGGAAGCAGCGGCAGCACTAAAAATTTTAACGGATTTAATTGCAATTCCTTCTGTCAATGATCACGAAGCACAGGTTGCTGATTATCTGGCAGGCCTGTTTGCGGGAGCACCGGTTCAGATCGACCGGGTCACCTATGCACCAGGGCGTGATAATTTAGTGGTGACAATTGGCGATAAGGGGCCGCTCCTTGGCTTTTCTGGGCATGAAGATGTTGTGGCTGCTGGTGACGAAGCAGATTGGCGTTTTCCACCGTTTTCTGGAACCGTAAGTGATGATAATGTGTACGGGCGGGGTGCCAGTGACATGAAGGCGGGGTTAGCAGCGCAGGTTGTGGCCATGCTTGATTTACTGGCAACTGGTGAACCGTTACCTGGCCGCATCCGGTTACTGGCTTCGGTTGGTGAAGAAACTGGTGAATACGGCGCGGCCCAGTTAACGGCCGCCGGCTTCGCGAATGATTTGGACGGCCTCGTGATTGGTGAACCCAGTGGTTTTGACGTGAAGGTAACCCATAAGGGCGTTATTGATTATAAAGTGACTTCCGTGGGGAAGGGCGCCCATTCATCACGTCCTGACCAGGGGGTCAACGCGATCACACCACTGTTGACGTTTGCTGAACGTGTTCAAACGGTCATGGATAACCATCAAAAGACGGACCCCGTCTTAGGTGGCCTAACCCACGTCATCAGTCAGATCCAGGGTGGGGAACAGGTTAATTCTGTCCCGGCACGCGCTTGGCTAACTGGGAACATTCGGACGATTCCGGCCTATCCAAACGACGAGATAATGGCAGAGTTGGAAGACATCGTCGCAGACCTAAATGCGGCGGGCGCAACGTTAGGAATCAGTTATCAATATCCAGAACTGCCGTTACCGAGTCAGGCAGACACCGCGTTGGCACAGTTAGCGGTGACGGTGTTAGACGAGGACTTTAACCACCATGCTGCATTGGCAGCGGGGACTGGTGCCACGGATGCCTCAGAGTACGTCAAGGTGGCGCACTTACCGATTATCATTGTGGGGCCAGCCGATGGTGCAACGGATCATCAGGTCAACGAACATGTCGCGGTGGCAGATTACCTCCTTGGTTGCCGATTTTACCGAATCCTTGCCGAACGATTCTGGGCGCAAACTGCAAAGTAGCGTTGGTTTATAAATCAGGTATTTAGATGATCGATCTCAGTGGAGATTGATCATTTTTATTTGGCAACACGTTTGAATAAGGTGAAACGGTCTGCCGATTAGAAAATGTGGGCGCATAACTGCTTTTGCTTGCGAACGTGCGTTCATGCGTTATAATTTAACTACGATTTTACGGTAAGGGAGGCTGACAACGTGGCGTCAGAACACATTGAACATAAATTAGCGTTACTGCCCGGCATGCCAGGATGTTATCTCATGAAGGACATCAATGGCCAGATCATTTATGTGGGGAAGGCAAAGAACCTGAAGAACCGGGTCCGCTCGTACTTTAAGAGCAGCCATGAGGGGAAAACGGCTCAGCTTGTGGCTCACATCGTTGACTTTGAGACCATCATTACGTCGACGGATAAAGAAGCCTTTTTATTAGAAATTACGTTGATTCAAAAGCACCAGCCGTATTACAACATTAAATTAAAACGGGGAACGGGTTACCCATACATCAAAATCACAAATGAACGTGACCCGCGGATGATTATTGCCAGCGACGTTAAAAAGGATGGGGGCTACTATTTTGGCCCGTATCCGAATGTTTATGCTGCTGAGGAGACGTTACATTTCCTTCAAAAGGTGTACCCGTTGCGGCGTTGTTCCGGTTATCAGGGGCGGCCATGTTTGTATTACCACATGGGCCAGTGTTTGGGCGCCTGCTTTAAGGAGGTTCCTGAGCAAGCCTATGAGGAACAAATTAAGCACATTAAGTCGTTTTTGAACGGGAATACCGCGACCGTGATCAAGCACCTCCAGGAGCAAATGAAGACCGCTTCTGAAAAGCTTGAGTTTGAACGCGCCGCTGACCTCCGGGATCAACTGCACTACATTGATGTGACCGTTGAAAAGCAAAAAATCATTAGCACGGATGAGACGCCGCGTGATATTTTCAATTTTTATTTGGACAAGGGATGGCTTTCCATTCAGGTGTTCTTTGTTCGGCAGGCCCGGTTAATGAAACGAGAAAAGCGGTTGTTCCCAGTTGTTTCCACGGCACCAGAAGAAATGCAAACGTTTATCATGCAGTTTTACAACCGGCGAAACGCGATTTTGCCGCGGGAAATCTTGGTGCCAAAAGAGATTGATGCAGAAACGCGGTCGGCTATTGAAGAAGTGCTGAACGTGCCGGTCAACGTCCCCCAACGTGGTGTGCGTCGTGACCTGATGGAAATGGCAGGGAAAAATGCCCGCTTGGTTCTGGAGGAAAAGTTCCGCTTGCTGGAACTGGACGAGCATAAGACGACTGGGGCGATGCAGGAAATTGCGGATGCCCTGCGAATTGCGCCGATTACGCGCATCGAAGCGTTTGACCACTCCCATGAACAAGGAGCAGATTTGGTGTCCGCGATGGTTGTGTTTGAAGATGGGGCACCGAACAAGAAGTTATACCGAAAATATAAGCTGAAGACGGTGGATCATGCGGATGAAACAGCCAGCACCATGGAAGTGATTCGGCGGCGGTATACTCGTTTGCTGAAAGAGCACGCCGCATTGCCGGACTTAATTCTCATGGATGGTGGCGCGATTCAAATGAACGCGGCCAAGGACGTGTTGGAAAACGAGCTGGGATTAATGATTCCAGTTGCCGGAATGGTTAAAAATGACCATCACCGAACGGCCGACTTAATGTTTGGTGAGCAGGATGAACATCTGAATTTAGATCCTAAGTCACAAGGGTTTTACCTGTTGCAACGGATTCAGGATGAAGTTCACCGGTTTGCCATTACGTTCCACCGGCAGTTGCATAATAAGAATTCGCTTAGTTCTCGGCTGGATCAGATTCAGGGCGTCGGGCCAAAGACACGGGCTAAATTATTAAAAAAATACGGATCGTTGAAGAAAATTGCGGCTGCTCCAGTTGCTGAGTTGCATGAACTTGGGTTGTCAGAAGCGGTCGCCCAAACGGTTCACCTTGCAGTGACGGCCATGGTTGCCGGCGAAGCCCAACAATCCTTAAGTTACTTGGATAAACAGACGAACCGCTAAATTGACCTTTTCACGGGTTTTACCGGGATTATTTTGACCCCTTGGCCTACGCACTGTACAATGGTGGAAGCGAATGAACCGCTGTGGACGGTGAAGACCCGCCAAGGAACGTGGCGCCGGTCAATGAGTTAAATTATAGAGACGGAGAAATAAAAAATGGCATTTGTTGATCAAGCGACGATTGAAGTGAAGGCAGGTAATGGTGGTAACGGGATTGTCTCCTTTCGTCGTGAAAAATTTGTCGCCAACGGGGGACCGTTTGGTGGTGATGGTGGCCGTGGCGGTAGCGTCATTATGGTCGTGGACGAAGGACTGCGGACGTTAATGGACTTCCGTTATAATCGCCATTACAAAGCGAAGCATGGTGGCAACGGGATGACCAAGGGCATGACGGGACGTTCCGCTGCTGATATGTACGTTAAGGTTCCTGGTGGAACGATCATCCGGGATCTTGATACAAACGAAATTCTTGGCGACCTCACGGAGAATGGTCAAGAATTGATGATTGCTAAGGGTGGCCGCGGTGGTCGCGGTAACATTCGGTTTGCAACACCCAAAAACCCAGCACCAGAAATTTCCGAAAACGGGGAACCTGGTCAAGAGCGCCACATTGGGTTGGAATTACAACTATTAGCCGATGTTGGTTTGGTTGGCTTCCCATCCGTTGGGAAATCAACGCTGATGTCCGTTATTACGAACAAGAAGCCGAAAATTGCGGCCTACCACTTCACAACGATCGACCCAAACATCGGAATGGTGCGCTTGGATGATGGGCGTGACTTTGTTATGGCTGATTTACCTGGGTTGATCGAAGGGGCCAGTAATGGTGTCGGTTTAGGCTTCCAATTTTTGCGGCACGTAGAACGCACCCGGGTGTTACTCCACCTGGTGGCTATGGGTGGCGATGAGTTCTTGGCTGATGAAGAAGCCATGACCCCAATCGACGCCTATCGTGCCATTAACAAGGAGTTGGGGAGTTATGACGAAAGTCTACTAGAACGGCCCCAAATCGTTGTGGCAACAAAGATGGACCTTCCGGGCGCGGAGGAACGGTTTGAAGCCTTTAAAGCGGCCTTAGCAACCGATGACTCACTGACAACCAAGCCACAAGTGTTAGCAATTTCATCTGTTTCTCACGCAGGGTTAACACCGTTGATCCAAGCAACGGCGGCCTTACTGGATGAAACACCGGCCATCGAACCAGAAGTGGTTGCAGATCAAGGTGTGGTTTACCAGTATGATGAAAAGATCGCCCCAGCCTTTGAAATCAGTCAAGACGAGGATGGCACGTGGATTCTTAATGGTGATAAGATTGAACGGTTGTTCAAGATGACCAACACGCAGCATGAGCAGAGTATGATTCGGTTTGCCCGGCAGTTGCGGAGTATGGGGGTTGATGATGCGTTGCGTGAAGCTGGCGCTCAGGATGGCGATCCCGTCCAAATCCTCGACTTTACGTTTGATTTTGTTGAATAACTAATTGTAATAAACAGGGGTTAGGTTATGCAGGCAACACCAACGCCGGCGAAACGGCGTTATATCACAGGAATCAACGGACTGCGAACATTAGCGGTTCTGGGTGTCATTGCCTACCATTTACTTCCGGCACTGTTACCGGGCGGTTTTTTGGGTGTTCCGATTTTTCTGGCCCTGACGGGGTATCTCGTCACGGATCAATTTCTTGAACAGTTACATCGTGGTGAACGATTGGCCGTTGGGCAGTTTTATCGCCGGCGGGTGGGGCGTTTATTACCAGCGCTATTTACGATGCTAGTGGCAACAAGTGCGTACATAACGGTGTGCGCACGGCAACTGTTGCCAGGGCTGAAAGCGACGTTGGTGACTAACTTACTTTCCGTTTACAACTGGTTTGAAATTGGCCACGGTCAATCTTACTTTGACCGGTTTAACGGGGAGTCACCGTTCACCCATTTGTGGACACTGTCCATTGAGGGCCAATTTTATTTAATTTGGCCGCTAGTCATTATTATTCTTGTTCGGCTGGTTAAACGGCGGGCCCGGATTGCCGGCACGTTGACTCTATTGGGAATCATATCAGCAGTGCTAATGGCCGTGCTGTTTAGTGGTTCAGCGTCCATCAACCGGATCTATTACGGCACGGATACCCGGGCATTTTCACTTCTGTTTGGTGGTGCATTGGCAGCCATTTGGCCCAGTGCACACCTCAATGCAAACCTCGGGACGAATGGTCGGCGTGTCTTGAATTGGCTTGGTGGCATAAGTCTTGCGGTGATGGTTCTGATGTACTGGCAATTGTCAGGAACAGCCGCTCTGACTTATCATGGTGGAATGGCGCTTTTTTCAGTGATGACAACGGGGCTCTTGGCCGTGGTTGTTCATCCTGGGGCCAGTTGGAATCGGTGGCTGACGAACCCCGTATTCACATGGATCGGGCAACGAAGCTATGGGTTATATTTATACCAATTTCCTGTCATGATTTTTTACGAGCAGCGGGTGGTCAATGTTGCCGATCATAGCTGGTTAAATGCCCTGGCGGAGTTGGCGCTAATTTTAATCCTGACGGAAGTGTCCTACCGGTTCATTGAACAACCGTTAGCGCATGTTGAATGGGCAACGGTGTGGCAAACACTGCGCACGCCACAGCAGTGGGCGAAGCAGCCCGTGGCGCGGTTAGTCACCAGTGCGGTTGTTGGCGTGTTGACCCTTGTGACCGTTATTGGGGCCATTCAGGCACCGACAACGGCAAAGCAACGGGTTGACGCTGTTACCAAGCACATCCAAGCGGCAGGCAAACAAACCAAGCAAAAGAATCGCCAAGTTGCAGACGATAAGGCTGCGTTGGCAAGCGCTGCTGCGCACCAACAAAAAGATAATGAAGCTGCCAAAAAGCAACTGTCCGCTAAGCAACAAGCGTTGACCAAAACGTATGGATTAGAACCAACCGCGGTCCTTGCGGCGCAACAGACGTCGATCACGGCGATTGGGGATTCGGTTCTGGTTGACACAGCGGATGACTTGCAACAGGTCTTTGGTCATGCATACGTTGATGCGCAGGTTGGCCGCCAAGTTTGGCAGGCACCGGGAACAATCGAGACACTAAAAAAGCGCCATTTACTGGCGCAAACGGTGTTAATTAATTTAGGAACCAATGCACCATTAACGCAGGCTCAAATTGATGACGTTGTGAAGGCCGTTGGGGCAAACCACACCATTTATTGGGTTAACACGATGGTCCCAACCAAAAATTGGCAGGATCAAGTGAACACCTTATTGGCGCAAAATGCAAAACAACGGCAGCACTTTTATGTAATCGACTGGTATTCGCTAAGTCATGCGCAACCAGCCTGGTTTGGCCCGGATCATGTTCATCCAGATCCAGCAGGGAGTGCAGCCTACACCCGGTTAGTTGTTCAGACAATTACGGCCAAAGCAAAGTAAACAGGCACGTCTACATGAAGACGATTTGTTCATCAACTAGACGGTAACCAAAGAGCTCTCTAGCAGTTGGCGTCACGGTTGTGATTCGCCAGCTACCGGGGAGTTTTTGCGTGCGGGCGTTAAATTGATCCAGGGTCAGTGGCCGACCGGTTCCTGTGTTTAGAATCAATTGATGGGTGTCTGCCTGTTGGGTGAGGTCAGTCACTGGTTGATTATTTTCAGGATGGGCCAAGAATAAGGGCCGGTTAGGGTCATAATCCGCAGTTGAAAATTTAAAGTCGACAATTCGCATGGTTATTAGCGTCTCCATTGGCATAATTAATTGATCTTCTTAGCATACCATGAACCGGCAATGATTGTTTTTTACCGGTAAATTAAGTAAAATTAATGGCGGACGCATCGAAACGTTACGGTCGGTATTGACCGAAGTTTGAGATCGGTCGATGATGATCGTCTAAGCAAAGCGACAAGCCTGTGAGCCTCACAGCGCTGTTTTAAACACATTTTGTTCATATTAGAAATTAGGTTAAGCATAATTATGGAAATTGAATTTTTAGGGACTGGCGCTGGTTCGCCGGCAAAAGCACGAAACGTTTCAAGTTTGGCATTAAAGTTACTGGATGAACGAAACGCCATTTGGCTGTTTGATTGTGGTGAAGGAACGCAACACCAGATTTTGAACACGACAATCAAGCCACGAAAAATCGAAAAGATTTTTATCACCCATTTGCATGGGGACCACCTTTTCGGGCTCCCTGGCTTACTAAGTTCGCGATCCTTTCAGGGTGGTGATGAACCGTTGACCATTTATGGACCCAAGGGCATCAAGGAATATGTTCAAACCAGTTTACGGTTATCTGAATCTGGGTTGACTTATCCGCTACGGTTTGTGGAACTAAATGGTGATGGTGTGTTGTTTGACGATGACACCTTTACCGTTTCCTGCAAGCGGTTGGACCACAAAATCACGTGTTTTGGCTACCGCATTGTTGAAAAGGACCATCAGGGTGAACTACTCGTCGATAAGTTACGGGAAGCAGAAGTTCCTTCTGGCCCCCTGTATGGGCAATTAAAGGCTGGTAAGACCGTGACGTTGCCTGATGGGCGGACCATTGACGGCCACGATTTCATTGGCCCAGCACAAAAAGGCCGGATCGTCAGCATTTTAGGGGACACCCGAAAGACCCGGCGGGCGACAGAACTGGCTCAAAATGCGGATGTCCTTGTCCACGAAAGCACGTTCGCGGCGGATGAAGCAAAGTTGGCACGAAATTACTTCCATTCAACGAGTGCTCAGGCTGCTGAGGTGGCTCGGGATGCGCATGCCGGCAAATTATTACTGAATCACATTTCTGCACGCTATAATGGACGTGGAGCTAAAGAATTAGAACGACAGGCAAAACAAACGTTTAGCAACACGAAGGTGATGCGTGATTTTGACGTTGTTGAAGTCCCGTTTAAAAAATAACTCGTGGTGGGCATCAAATTGTCTATCAGCGAGATTGAGGTGAACGTTATGATGAACCTTGCAAGTCGGTTAAAAGCATTACGGAATCTGAAAAATCGGATCGTCCTCATTACAGGCGCATCGTCTGGCATTGGGCAGGCAACGGCCTTTGAGGTTGCTCGGCGTGGGGCGATTGTGGTCTTAGTGGCCCGCAACGCGAAAAAGTTGAACCAGATGGCCCAGCAATGCATGCTGTATTCTGGGCGGCCAGCGTTTGCAATGCCGGTGGACATCGGTGATGTTGATGCGGTTGATGAAATGCTGACGACCGTAAGTCATAAAATCGGTTCCGTTGACGTTGTCATTAACGCTGCCGGTTTTGGCGATATGGAGTCTGCGTTGACGACATCAACGGCCACGACCGAACAACTCTTTCGGGTCAACGTGCTTGGCCTGATTTACATTACCCGGCGGTTAGCTTCTGAGATGCTTGATAAACGCTATGGTGCCATCATTAACGTTGCTTCTGTAGCTGCACTTGTTCCAACACCGAAGTCCGCCGTGTATACAGCAACGAAGGCAGCGATTGTTGGGTACAGTAATGTCCTGCGGCAAGAACTGCGGCCGTTTGGTGTGCAGGTAACAACCGTTAATCCGGGGCCTGTCGCCACAAACTTCTTTAATGTTGCGGACCAAAATGGCACGTATCTATCCCGGGTTGCACGGTTTACGGTGACGCCACAGTTGGTTGCTAGTCGGTTAGTTGAAACGATTGGGTATCACGTTCGTGAAGTAACGGTCCCACGGTACTTTACAGCCGCAGCAATGGCATACCGTGTTTGGCCGGATGCTGGTGACTTTGTCATTAACCAGCTGTTCAAAGAACGGCACCACTGGCCGCGTCGCCATCAACTGAGTGCCACGGATTCAACCACAACACCGGAGGCGGACTAATGAAAAACATGAAGAATAAGAACCAGTGGCGTTTAGTGTTGGTCCTGGTCCTGATTTTAATTGTTGCAGGCTTTGCGCTATTAAACAGTGATAGTGTGCCAATTCATTTCGGCGTCGCCACGGTTAAATGGCCCATGATTTTAATTTTAGTGGTTGCGATTTTGATTGGGGTTGTCATTGCACTGCTTGTCTCAACAGGGAATAATTCGGCCGATAAAAGGGCGGATGCCACATTGGCAAGAGAAAATGAGCAGTTAACCGCCCAAAATAAAGAATTGACCACAAAAAATAACCAGTTAAATCAGTTGGTTAGTGAACGTGATCAAACGATTGAACAACTGCAACAACAGTTGGGCACTGCTAGTGCTGCAACGTCAGCACAAACAAGTTCACAAGGATAAGAGTGACCACTAACGCATAAACCAGGCTGGCACATCGTGTTGGCCTGGTTTATTGATTGCCGGTCATTCCCTCGTGGTGAATGACTGAAAAGTGGGAAACGTAAGGGGAGGACAATGACGTGTTAGAGTCGAAGTTTAAGTGGCAAGTTGCCCCGACACCAGAGGAACAGCAGGTTGAACAATTGGTGTCGTCATTATCAGTGTCACCGTTTTTAGCGCGCTTATTGGTAAGCCGGGGCCTGACAGATGAATCAGCAGCCAAAGGGTGGTTAACCCCGACAAGTGATGATCTTCATGATCCGAAGCTAATGGCTGATATGGATCTCGGGGTGGCCCGGATCCAGGCGGCCATTGAAGCTGGTGAAAAGATTACGGTGTACGGCGATTATGATGCAGATGGGTTAACGAGCACATCCTTGATGTACGAAACGTTACTTCAGCTGGGGGCGGATGCAAATTACTACATCCCTAACCGGTTTTCCGACGGGTATGGCCCTAATGTGGCCGCCTTTAACAAACTCATTGACGAGGGAACGGCCCTGTTTGTTACCGTTGATAACGGGGTTGCCGGTAACGAAGCTATCGCAGCGGCTGGTGAGCGTGGCGTGGACGTGGTGGTTACTGATCACCATGAGCTTCCAGACGAGCTCCCGAATGCCTATGCAATTATTCATCCGCGGCACCCAGAAGGAAACTACCCGTTTGGCGGATTATCCGGCGTGGGGGTCGCATTTAAGGTGGCCCAGTGTTTGTTAGACGCGACGGCTGAAGAATTGAGTGATGAATTAGATCTGGTTGCGATCGGTGAAATTGCTGACCTGGTGCCATTGACTGATGAAAACCATGCCTTAGTGAAATTTGGTCTTCAAGTCATTTCAAATTCGCAACGGCCCGGCCTTGTTGCATTAATGGCGGAAGCAGGGATCAACGCAACTGAAATTAATGAAGAACACGTTGGTTTTGGCATTGCGCCGCGGTTAAATGCGCTTGGTCGGCTGGGTGACGCCAATCCAGCCGTTGACCTTTTGACGACGTTTGACGAAGAACAAGCGAAGTCACTTGCTAAGATGATTAACGGACAAAATGAAGACCGCCAGCAACTTGTGAAACAGATTAGCGAAACAGCGCTGGCGCAAGCCCAGACACCAGAAAACCAGGCCCGGAAGACGTTGATCATTCATGGTGAGGGTTGGCACGAAGGGGTTTTGGGGATTGTTGCCAGCAAGATTGTTGAAGCAACCCATAAACCAACGTTAGTGATGACAGAAAATCCTGAAAAACAAACGTTAAAGGGCTCTGGCCGAAGCATCGAGGGATATGACCTCTTTGCGGCAATCAACCCAATCAGAGAGCGCATGATTGCGTTTGGGGGTCATGCGATGGCCTGTGGACTAACCAGTCCGATTGCTGAATTGCCGGCACTTGCGGATGCATTGGAAGCAGCGTGTGATGAACAGGATGTTGATCTGACCACCAAACCAAGTTTGCCGGTTGCTGGTGTGATCGATCTACCAGAAATCAACGCCACAAACTACCAAACGATCCACCAACTGGGGCCGTTTGGGACGGATAATCCTCAGCCAGTGTTCAAGGTGGCGCCCCAAACGGTTACAAACGTTAAAACGATGGGTGCCACAAAGACGCACTTAAAGTTCACCATGAAGGATGAGGCTGACCATCAGGTGCCGGCCATTGCCTTTGGTCATGGTGCCTCGTTTGACCAAGTGACCGCGGGTGCTGATCAGGTGACCACGGTTGGCACATTATCAGCCAATGAATGGCAGGGGAAGACGACGTATCAATTAATGGTGAAGGATCTTCAGGTGAACGGGATGGCCATTATCGATGCCAGAACGACAAACCTGATGAAATCACTATTTTCACAGCCAGGAACCTACCTCTTCTTCCACGAAAAATTGGCGACGCAACTGGCTGATTACTTGGAGGACGGCGCCACGGCCGTGTGTGTCGGGCGTGACACGGTACCGACCCACACGACGCACTTAGTCCTTGTTGATTGTCCAGATGACCTAGCAACGTTAACGGACACCCTGACGGCAATGAGCGCTGATAAAGTGACGGTTTACTTTTACGAGCGTGAATCTGCGTATTTGAGTGGGATGCCAAGTCGGGCTGAGTACGGAAAGCTGTTTAAATTTATTGCAACTCACCACGATGTTGATGTGGCTCACCAAATGGATGCCCTTGCTAAATATTTACAAATTGACCACGATAAACTGATTTTCATGATTCAGCTGTTTTTTGAAGTGGGATTTGTTAAAATAGATGCTGGCGTCATGAACGGCGTGCAAGCACCAGAACACGTTGAACTGGCTACGGCAACTGCGTACAAAGAACGTCTGGCGCGGATCGATACAGAAGAAAAATTACTCTATTCAAAGGGTCCCCAACTGACAGCTTGGTTGACGGGAGCCATGAACCAGGCTTAAAAGGAGTTGGCTAAATTGGCATTAGACTTAACGAACTACATTGCAACGGTACCTGATTACCCTGAAAAGGGCATCATGTTTCGTGATATTTCACCATTGATGGGTGACGGTGAGGCGTATCATCAGGCAACAGATACCATTGTTAGCTACGCCCGTGATAAGCAGGTCGACATGATCGTCGGCCCTGAATCACGTGGGTTTATCGTTGGTTGTCCCGTCGCCTATGAACTGGGCATTGGGTTTGCACCAGCCCGGAAAAAGGGGAAGTTACCACGGAAGACCATTAAGGCCGATTATGACCTTGAATATGGCACCGCGTCATTGTACATGCACGAAGACGCCATCAAACCCGGCCAGCGCGTGTTGGTTACGGATGATATCTTAGCTACTGGTGGGACCATTGAGGCCACCATCAAGTTGGTTGAGCAGTTGGGAGGCATCGTCGTTGGCTGTGCCTTCCTCTTGCAGTTGAAGGACCTGAATGGCCGTGAAAAGTTAAAGGACTACGATACCTTAGTTTTGATGGACTATTAATTAACTAAAATAAAACCACCAAGCGCTGACATTAGCGATTGGTGGTTTTGTTTTAGTCTGAATATAGCGTTGCCATGAGGGTCCTGAGTAACGTCACGATGGGGGTAACGGCCGCAGCGTCTAATTGCTTAGTGGTCAGGACGTAAAGGTCCCGGTTGAAGTGTGCGTTAAGCGGGGTGAAAGGGACTTCAGATGGCAGAATGCTTTTTGAAACGATGGTTTCACCGGCACCCTGTTGGACTAGATTCATAATTAAATCGTTTCGATTGATGATCATCGTTTGGTCGGGATGAAGATCGTATTCTTGAAAAAACTGATCCGTGTAGTGCGCAATGCCGGACCCTTGTTCCCGTTGAAACCACAGGCCGGTTGGCGTCCCAATGCGAACGAGCTGGTCATGAGCGAGCCGTTGACGGGTCATGACGGCGGGGTCGGTGAGAACAGGTTTTTCGATCAGGCCAATGGTTAATTGCTGCTTTGTTAGTTGGTCGGCGATGTAATCAGAATTGGCGACGGTAATGTGCCAATCAAACTGGGGGAGTTGATGACGCGCCTGAATCAAAAACGTGGGGGCCACCGTTTGGGCCAGCGTCTGGGAGAAGCCCAACTGGATGATTTGACGTTGCTTTTGATTGACCTGGGCGAGGAGCTGTTCTGTTTCCTGCCATACCTCGCGGAGATGAAGGGCCTGCTTATATAACAGATCGCCTGCCGGAGTGGGTACGATGGCTTGCCGGCGTTTGCGCGTGAACAGGGATTGCCCGACCCGTTTTTCCAACTGACCAATTTGAGCCGAAACGGTGGGCTGGGTGATAAAGAGTTCTTTTGCGGCTAAAGAAAAGCTGCGTGTTTCATAAACGTAGATAAACGTGGTGAGGTACGGATTCATCATGTGACCTCCTTTTTAGATTGAATATTTCTATTATAACAATAAAAATGATTGATTTTATTTATCCTAGAAAATTCGGTAAGCTAGGTTTAGTAAAAACAATGGGGGACAAGACGAATGTTAACACTGTTAAAAAATATCCCAATGGCAATGTGTGGCCTGATCTTAGGACTCGTGTCGTTAGGTAATCTGCTGGTCAATCTTGGGGCAGTGGTCGTTGGTAACGTGGTTGGAATCATCGGGATGCTCTTAATGATGATTGTCTTAATGAAGGTCATCCTGACGTTTACGTCAGTGCAGGATGAATTAATGAATCCATTTACCGCGGGGACGTTGCCAACGTTTACCATGGCGCTGATGATAATTGCGGTCTTTTGGGCCCGTTGGGGTTGGTCAACAGTTGGTTTAGGTCTGTGGTGGCTCGCTTTGATCACACACGTGGTCTTGATGATTGCATTTTGTTATGTCCACTTCATGGCACACCGAATTAGCGCAACGGATATTTACCCAAGTTGGTTTGTGATGTTTGTGGGGATTGGTGTGATTCCAGTGACGGCGACACCATTTTCACCAGCGACCGGCCGCCTGTTCTTAGTGCTTGCGCTCGGGTTGTATGCAATTGTGTTTCCAATTGTGATGTGGCGCCTATTTTGGCACCGGCGACTGGCCGAAAATGCGCTTCCGTACCTGATGATTATTGCGGCACCGGCATCGTTATGTTTGACGGGGTACTTGAACATGACACCCACATTAAACGTTGCCGTTGCAGTTGGCTTGGCATTATTTGCGCAAGCGTTGTATGTTATTACGGTTGGGTTTATGGTGCGCTTATATGTAATTGGGCAGCATTCGTTGATTCGGTTTTACCCGAGTTTTGCCGCATTAACGTTCCCACTGGTGATTTCAGCAACCGGATTCCTAACGCTGTTAAAGCGGCTAGGTGTAACGGGGCAATGGTGGAACATTGCAGCAAACGTTGAATTAGGCGTTGCGTTTATCATGGTCATGTTTGTTCTGGGCCACTACTTGCGTTTCCTCGTTGGAAACGTGAAAACGGTCATGACACAAAAACGTTCTGTAAACGAATAAACTAAAAGGCTGACACTTTCCGGAGAGGATAGTGCCAGCCTTTTGATTTAGAAAAAACTGCAAAAAAAAGCGACCACAAAAGTGATCGCCTGGAATGATCCCAAACGGATAAGTTTGGGACAGAAACTATTCTAACATAGATTTGAAGTTAATGCTTGATAATGACCGATTTATTTAATTAACGGGGTATAATATGGAGGTAAAATAACTTTTATCTTTGAAAGCAGGTTGAATGATGAACATTCTTATTTTGGGCGGCTTCGGGAAACTTGGCCAGGAAGTCTATCGTGAACTGGCACCACTCCCAGAGGTCAACGTTACGCTATTTGGTCGGAAGCATGCCGACGCTAAACCAGTCACAGCAGCAAACGTCTTTTATGGTGATGCCACAAAGGTTGAGGACCTTGTTTCAGCGCTAGCTGGAATTGATATTGTTTTCTCAACGCTTGGACCGTTTGAAGTTGAAAAATATGCGGTTCCATTGATCGAAGCAATGAATGAAGCCGGTGTTGGCCGGTTATACTGGTCAACACAGTTCCAAATTGCACGACCAGAAGTGACTCAAGACATGCTGGATCTGGCGGCAACGTTTGGGTTTAGTGAGGAAGTGGAACGCAACTATGTTGAAAACCAAAAACTCGGTGCCTCACTCATTGAATCAAGCAATTTAAGTTACACATTGTTACTGTGCCACTTTTTCAAATACGATGACAGTGTTCAAAAGGCAATCATTGAACCAAGCTCACAGGTAATTGACGGTGGGCCCATCAGCGTTCGTTCACTGGCCGTTACATTGAGTCAGTTATTTCAGAACCCGGATGATTATCGACGGGCTGGCGTGATGATCTCTGCTATGGAAGAACGTTAATGGTAAATTAAAAAAGCGATCACAATTTCCAAGCTAAATGGAAATTGCGATCGCTTTTTTTCATACCAAGGCGGAAGTGCGATCAGTGATAATCGATGTGCAATCCTTCCATGGCTAATTACGTTGCTTTTTGATGAGGTGGTAGCCAGTACCACCAAGCAGAAGGACGCCCACGGTAATAATGATTCCACCGATAACATGCGTGGTGGATTTACCGGTTTCGGGTAAAGTAGCCTGTTTTGAAACGGTGGATGTTGGCTGTCCGGAACCGTGTGAAGAATGACTTTCCGCTGGTACCACCGCCACCGCACTCACAGAGCTTGACGGCTGCGTTGCATTACTAACCGCTGATGATTGGGTCGTTGAGGTGCTAGTTGAACTTCCAGGATTTGTGGAACCTGTGGAAGAAGCCCCAGGTCCACTTGTCGAAGATGAGCTTGATGAGCTGCTGTTAGAGCTCGATGAGGCCACAGGTTCATAGGTAATGGTGACCACATTTTGATCAGCGCCGTCTTGAGTCACGGTATAGGAAGTTGGTTGATTAGCCATGATGGTGTACCCAGAAAAGGTTGGTTGGGCGATTGGAACCGTGCGACTAAACTTGGTGTTAATGGTCTTTGAGTCCAGTTTCTTGCCATCGGTCGAAACGTAATTAACAGTCACTGTTTCATCGTTTGGTGTTAGGACGGTCTTGTAAGTTTGTGACCCGCCCAAATCCTCGGCCGTTATTTTAGTGTGCGTCCCGGTTACGTATTCTAAGTATGCGTCAACGGTTGGGAAATGAAGATTGTTGATGATATCTGTGTAGGGGGCATCTAGATTAACGTTGCCGTCCACATCAGTCTGCAGGATCCGTGAAGCAGCGTTGTCGACGGTAAAGCCGGTTACCGAGACGGGGTGGCAGACCAGTGTGTCGCCAACAGCAAAGCGATCAGAAACGGCTGTTGGAGCCGTCCCTTCTGGATCAGTGTTGGTCCAACTGTAGTTAACGGTGAAATTTGTTTTATCTGCGAATCCTGGTGACGTCAATGACATAAAAAAGAGGGCACCAAGGATCGCCAGAAATAATGGTCGTTTGAACGATGTGTGTGTCATTCGGTTAAACCTCGCTTTCTTAACTTATTTAAGTATATCAGTTATAAAATTAGTAATCAAAATAGTGATTTTTAATGCATGATAATTAATTTTCGAAAACATTTCAATAATTACCAGTTTACTGATTTTATTGAGAGACGAATTTGCCAGCTAAAAAAACAGCTCGACTCCGGTATAAATAACAGCCTGTTAAAACAAGGCCGCTAATGAGTGATCAAGCTCATTAGCGGTCCTGTTTAAATTATAAATATGTTGACGGAGCGACAAGACCACCAAATTCATTGTCATTTGGTGCATCACGTTTTACCACGAGTTCTTGATTAGCAAAGCTAAGAATGCCGCTTTCGCCCATTTCACGGCCATAACCGGACATTTTGACGCCACCAAATTCTAATTCTGGAAGCGTGGAGAAGAATGTATTAACAAACACCATACCGGTTTCAAGTTGGGAAGCAATTTCGGCTCCGTGATCCTTATCGCCAGAGAAGACGATACCACCTAATCCAAGGTCAGAATCATTGGCTAAATTAATGGCTTCTTCATCGTCTTTAACCTTGTAGACCATCGCCACTGGTCCAAAGAATTCTTGATGGTAGGCGGGGTTATCCTTGGTAACATCCGTCAAGATGGTTGGCAGGAAGAACTGCCCGTCTGAATCAACTGGGTCATGACGGAAGTAGAGGGTGGCCCCAGCGTCAACTGCGGCATCAACTTGCTCCTGAAGTTTTTCTTTGGCACGTTTTGATGACATCGGTGCTAGCGTCGTCTTGGGATCCATGGGATCGCCAAGGACGGCGTTTTTAAATGCCTTTTTTAAAGAAGCTAAGAATGCGTCATAGTTGTTTTCTGTAACAATAAAACGTTTGGAAGACGTGCAGACCTGGCCACAATTATATAACCGGGCCCGTGGCGCAATGGCGTTCACTTGGTCCATATTGGCGTCACTCGCAACAATAAAGGCGTCCGCACCACCTAATTCCATTGTGTTTTTCTTGAGGTTTTTACCTGCTTCTTCGGCGACTGAGCGACCGCCACGTTCAGATCCCGTCAATGCAATGCCGACAACACGTTTATCTGCGATGACGTCTGTTACTTGATCATAGGACAAGAAGAGGTTTGTCAGGGCACCAGCGGGCGCACCGGCTTCTGTGACAGCCTTTTCGAAGGCAAGCGCGGCGCCTGGCGTATTGGCAGCGTGCTTATACACGATGGGATCACCAACCGCGTAGTTGGGGGCAAAGATCCGCATCATTTGATAATAGGGGAAGTTCCACGGTTCAACCGCTAGGAGAACCCCAAGGGGATGGTTTTCTAATTGTGCCTCACCGGCGATTGACTCAATCTGCCGCGGTGCGAGCAGTCGTTCCGCATTCTTAGCGTAATAGTCAGCAATGTCCGCACAAAGCAAGACTTCACCTTTGGCTTCCGAATAAAGTTTCCCCATATCGACGGTTAAGACGGTTGCTAATTCATCGACATGGTCGCGAAAATGAGTAGCAAGTTTCTGTAAAACGGTGATCCGACTGCCGACCGGGCCATTGCGCCAGTGTTTGTAGAGCGCTTGCGCGTTTGTTAATGCCCGCTCAACGTCGGTAGCAGTAGCATTTTCATAAACATGAACTGTTTCGTTGGTATATGGATTAATGGTTTGATAGGCCATGATTGTGCCTCCTTGGTGACTGATAGTGACATGAAACCGATTTCAACAGTTATATTGTAATGACGATTGTTACAGAATGCCAATGAAAATGCTTGTGATATGGTGAATTTTTAGATGCTATTGTTTAGATGCGATTAACATAATCGTTGGCTACTTTGACACGTGTCGAAACAGTTACTGACTTAACTAAAAAAAACGTTAAACGCACATTCAAGTTATGTGTTTAACGGATTTTATAATTGTTTGAATTTAATTGTGAAGACGATCTTGAAGCTTATCGCCCCATTTATCAGCTTCTTTGGCAGCAAATACGGTACCACCAATTAAGAGGCCTCCAATAATTAGAACCATGGAAAAAGCTAATTTAAGAATACTAGACATAATATTAATCTCCTTAAGACCGATTCATTCGTGAAAAAATAAATGAAACAATGAGGACAAGAAGCACGGCGCCAATCAAAGAAGGGATAATTGCCATTCCTGCAAGTTTTGGGCCCCAAGAACCCAGGATAGCCTCACCCAAAGATGATCCTACTAGACCGGCAAGGATATTGCTAATCCAGCCCATGGAGTGACCGCGATTAGTAATCGCTCCAGCAATGGCACCAATGACAGCTCCGATAATGATTACCCATAACCAATGCATAGACTTTTACCTCCCGTGAAATGAATAAAATTATGGTGAAATGATACGTCAAATCGTAAAATCATTTCATTAATAAAACTAACCTAAAAAGCTTTTGTCGTCAAAAGCAATGCCTATGGTTAAATTGACCACTAGATTTGGATTGTCTTGAAGAAAATGACGTTGTCCTTTCTGAGGCCAAATGGATGAAAGTACCAAGCATTGTAAGACAATGGTGTGCTAAATAAGGAAATTTGGTGTGACTAAAGGTTAATATTTTCACCGCCGGTAACCCATATATTTGGCCGGTTACATAGCTAGCATTATTTGAAGCTAAAAAACATAGACAGAGGCCAGTTCGGCTTGGTTGACCAGCGCGACTCAGCAAAGATTTTTGACCAAATCCTGAAATTGCACCTTTTGGTTGGCCATTGTTAAGTTGTAACGGGGTCCAAATCGGGCCGGGGGCGACACCGTTCACTTGAATTCCTTTTTGAATTATTATCTGAGATAAGTTAATTGTATAATTCGCAATTGCGGCCTTTGTGGCTGCATAGTCAATTAAATGAGGGCTTGGATGAAACGCCTGGACAGAAGTTGTCGTGATGATGGCACTGCCGCTTTGAAGGTTTTTTTCTGCTGCTTTCACAAGTGCCATCATCAAAAATAGATTGATTGTAAATGTCTCATGAATTTGCTCCATGGATAGTTTTTGATGATCTTCGACGGCAATTTGTTGGGCTGCATAACAATGGTATCTAAGCCCCAAAAGGAGTAATAACACGTTTAATCATTTCTTGGGGTGCGGACTCATCTCTTAAATCAATGGGAGTAGCAATGCCTTTTGACCGGCAGAAATTGAAGGGCAACATCAGCACCTTCTCGAGCAAAAGCAATTGCAACAGCGCGACCGATGCCTGAATCACCGTCTGAAATAAGAACATTACGCTTGTCCAGGAAGCCCCGTAAAGCTAGGATTGAAGCGATGGTAGTGCGGTAACCAGAACTGGCAAAATGATGTGCTTTTGTGGACAGCGATTCAATGAAAGCAGCCAGAACTAAAAACGGTCATGAGAAAGCAAAAATTGCTTTCTCATGACCGTTTCGGTGATTATTAATTAGTACGGTGAGTCGTTCTATTACTCAAAAATTGGAAATTAAATTGAATGACGCAAAATTGCGAGTGGAGCAGTTGGTGTTGTCATTTGGTTATTAAAGATGAAAATGTCCGTGTCACTAGCAACTGCCTGCTTAAGAAAGCTGTTAGCCACTGTCGTATCACCGAATATTGTCAGGCTATCAGTAGTGAGTACAAGTGTTGCGACATTAGCTGCGTCGGTTTGTGTAACGATTTTAGCTGGTGTCTGGATAAGCCTGTTGGCACCTTGGGCCTTCTCAATCTCTGCTTGGAGTGTCGCGATGCCAGCGCTTATCAGTTGATTGCTAACTTCTTGTACCAACTGGGTCAACTGAATGTGATCAGCCGGTAAATTAGGGTCAATGGATGCGGAGATTGTGGTACTCAGAGATTGGTTTTTGCTAACTTTACGAAAAAGGCCTTGATCTTCTTGATTAGCAACTAAGATCAGGGGTGATTTATCTTGGTTGGAGACATCTTTTATGATTTGTTTGTCAATATTAGTGAAAAAAGTGGTCGTATCTGTTATACCAGTCTCACTAATTGCGATATTGAAAATTTGATTAACGGATACTTGATTGGAAAAAGTGGCTCGAATAACTTGAGCATGGTCTTTTTGTAATAATAGTAGATCAAAGTCGGGGCGCGGTCGATTGTTGACCAAGACTGGCCATAATAATGGCTGAGGATCAATGTAGAAACCAGCTTCAATTGAAAAATTAAGTTCCACCACTTCAATACTATTGGTTGATACATAAATCAATAGTCCCTGACTTAACGTTTCCGAAATTGGGAGACCATTTGCAAATCTTTTATCAATCTGAAATTGGTAAGCGTTCCAAAGCTCCGATGAATATTCTAATTTAATGGTTGTTTTAGCCTGATCAATTAGTGAATTAAATGTTACCGTGTCTTGTTCAGGATTGTCTTGTTGTGGATGGAGTGGCAAATACAAGGAAACAATTGGGCCTTCGACTTTTTCTAAGGTTAGTAAGTCTTTGATTTTTTGTTTACGATCTTTTCTTGACATGAATTATCCCTCCAATTAAATTACCATCGGTTAACAGCTTGTCTTTCGAACAAACATAGTCTAAATCAGAGGGTTAAAAAAAGGTAATTTATGTTCTCCCAACTTGATAATGTTTTCAAACGAAAAGTCGTGAGGCGTCATTTATAGACAATAAAGCAAAGTGATTCTTAGACAGATTCGTGGTCATCTTTAAGAGCGAACCGAAAACTACGCCTTAATTGAATGTTTCAACTTACATGGACAGCCAACGGGTAGCGATGAAGTCGATTTAATCTCTAAAAGGGGAGACGCGGGTAATGAACGTGAAAAGTTAGTGTTAGGGCGCCGAGGTGATCGGAAATAGGTTGACTAATCTAAATATTGGAAGAATCACCTAATGCCTCGTTTGTTAACGGAATGGATATTAACAAAAAAACAATCACCCATTGTTCATGCTGAGAACAGTGAGTGATTGTCGGTTAATTAAACGCTTTTGGCGGTTGTGTGCTGATGATTACTTGAGTTCAGTGGTTCTAATAATTGAAGTAAACTGTCATGTCTAACTGCATGGGGAATAAATGTCCGAATGTCATCCTCCGAAAAGCCAAATTGAACGATGGAACGGTCCGAATCAAAAATGATTGGAAAATGGAGCATGGATGGATTCTCAGCAATTGTGGTAAGTAAATCGTTTAGCGAAATGTCATCAATGCTATGGGTTTGCTTGAAGCGCACCATCGCTTTACTTTTCAGGGCAAGTAAATCATCGACGCCATTTTCAGAAGCGGCTAAAAATGATTTAAGTGGCAATTTTACTAACGTGGGGGCACTTGGATGAACCCGGTACTCCTTAACGGTAATGTGATGGTCTTTAAACCAGGTGACTGCACGTCTGGAAGGAAAATTTGATGGTATGGTATATAAACTAATCATAGTCCCTAACCTCGAATATAGTTTTTTGCAACTACATTGTACAAAACATTCCTTAACGTTACAAATGATTAGTGGGGCTAACGTAAATGATCGCCATTGACGAGCTTGTCGTTCGGGAGGACATCAGTCTCAACTTTTTTAATTAGGCGTAGTAATTCCAGCGTTTCATCGTGACCAAGAGCATTGGCCCACTGGTCGAAACGGGCCAGATGCCGTTTTTCGAGTTCATTGACAATGCGAAGACCATCGTCGGAGAGGGTGAGCTGCCGAACCCGGCGATCCTCATTACTCAATGATTGGTTAACAAGGCCACGCTTTAATAACGGTGAGAGTTGAATTGAGGTGCTGGCGGGCGCAACCTTCATAATCTGGGCAATTTTTCGGTTGGTTAATTGTCCGTTATCCCGAATGAGTTTTAGGATAAGCCAAGCGTTGTGGGACAACTGATATTGTTGATCGACGGTGGAAACAAACTCATCAATAAACTTTCCCATAAATAAAAATGCATTATTATACTGATCCATTAATTCTTTGTTGTCCATGGTAACTGCCTCCGAAAGGGTACGCCCGCCACTAGTTTAGTCTGGTCCAAAGCATCAATTGTCGTCGTCAACTGACGGTAAAGGAAGACACGGGATCCTTATTTAGAAAGTCATTATAGCGATTAACCGTGTTAAGCACCGCTCATAAAAATCCAGATTCAAAAAAATTAAGAAACTAAATTGCCGGTGAAATTACCAGACCAACGGGTTAAAAATAACGTAGGAAATCAAAAAGCGATTACCTACGTCGTTTTATCTTGAATGTTAGTCCAGTTGGCCTAATCTTTGACAGGTGAATTGGCAATTTCGGTTCCGGCGTCTGGACCAGCATCTAACCGAATAATCCGGTCAACGCTGATGACCACTGCCGCAATCAAGTCGGGAAGCTTGTTATCGGTAGCAAACTGTTTTGCGTCGTCAAAAATCTTACCGTCCGTATAAATTGTAGCATGGCCTTCCACACGGATGCCCTTTAACCCGGGATAAGGATGCACGGCCACCGCAATTTTGCCGTTGTCCTGCAAATTTTGCCAGGCGTGGCGGCCAGTCTCTTCGTTATAGATCAAGTGTTCATCGTCTAAGACCCGCAGCGTACCCTTGGGACCAATCTGCGGATTCCCGTGCGCGTCCACCGTTGCGATAAACGGAAATGCCTTGTCGACTAATTCTTTCATTTCAGCGGTTAATTTTGCCATGAGCGATTCCTCCTGTTTATTGATGACCCAATTATAGAGGTGTGCAATCAAACAGACCAATTTTTGGACTTGGAATTATTGCTGACCGATTAAAAGCATAAAAACACACTAGATGGGCCGACGTGATGATAAAATCACCTTGGTTAGTGATGAAGAAAAATAGCACTCTCGGGTTAGCAGCTTAGCGATTCAGTTGAGGAGGGTTAGTCATGGATGACACGGCGCAAACATTATTAGTTGCCATTGATGAATCGGCGCACGCCGACACGGTTGTGAAAGCGGCCATTCGCTATGCGGTCGATTTACGGATGAAAATCTTATTTCTCTTCGTGGTTGACGCCACGGGGTTCCATTTTGATGATGCTGATGGGAAGTTGAACCTACTCGTTCAAACAGAGCAACTGGCGGAACAAAAGAAGCTGACGGGTTACGTTGACCAGGCAAAAGCTAGCCGGGTTTTTGCCGCCGCTTCTAAAGTGATGTTGGGGAACCCGAAGGAAGAAATCATTGCGCAAGGAATGGACTCAGCAATCTTTGCGTTGATGATCGGTGCGCAGGGGGCCAATGCAATTGACGCAAGTAGCCTCGGATCAACAGCCGATTTTTTGATTCACCATTTCAGCAAGACAGTTATTGTCGTTCGATAAATAGCGGTTCAAAGTGATAATTAAACCAGCGTTTCACCATTGATTCTTAATGGTGGAACGCTGGTTTGCGTTGGTTAGCTGGATTGATTGATGAGTCTGCCGGACAAATGTCAATTTTTCGCCGCCCGTCCAGAATTTGAAAATGGGCTTTTAGTGCGGTGGTATCGTTGGTCGTAAACTGATTTTGGGTAGTTTGCGAATCAACGCAAACTTGCCAGTGAAAAGGGAGTAACGCCAATGATTAAAGCAGCAATAATTGATGAACTCAATGCAGCTATTGAAACACAAGACCATGTTCAAACGCTCAATCGAAACGTTTATCGTGCCTTTGGCTACGATTTAAGCACCATCTACATGTTGTTGCGGTTACAGCAAGCAGCGGATGGCATTGAAATTGCGGTGCTGGCCAAAGCACTTAACATCAGTTCTTCGGCACTGTCACTGCGGATTAGCACCAATGTTCACTTGGGCCTCATTAGCGTTAAAAATGTTGCGCGGGATCGCCGGACAAAACGCGTTTTCCTGACTCAATTGGGTGAGCAAGCGACGCAAAAGTTTGGGACTCAATTGCACCACATCTTGAATAAGAATTGACGTAAGCGCCGAATAGCTGGCGGTTACAGTCATGACATTAGAACAAGTGGGGACTAAATAAGTAAACAATCAAGTATTTAAAAAAGTCATGATGTATGCTTTGTTGGATAAAGGGGGAGAAGCCATGAATTCAACAAATCAAAGTGTGAAACGTTGGCCAATCATCGTCATTTTGGGACTGTTCTCGTTAGTGACTTCGTTATCTGGATCGAGTACAAATCTCGCATTACCTAAAATGGCCGTTTCACTTGGTGTCTCCAGTAGCACCGCCACGTGGATCGTTCAAGTTGGCT
Organism: Furfurilactobacillus sp. WILCCON 0119; assembly: GCF_053471565.1. Taxonomy (NCBI): domain Bacteria; kingdom Bacillati; phylum Bacillota; class Bacilli; order Lactobacillales; family Lactobacillaceae; genus Furfurilactobacillus; species Furfurilactobacillus sp. WILCCON 0119. The sequence goes on along the minus strand of NZ_JBPCCV010000005.1, from coordinate 8,004 downwards.
TAGTGACGACGACCATTTTACTCGTTATGTTTGGTCACATCGGCGACATCACATCAAAGACATTAATCTTTTTATATGGCGGCGGGCTATTTATTCTGGGATCACTGATGACCGGGATCGCACTGGCGTTTTGGTTCGTTCTTCTGGGGCGTTTCATTCAAGCCATTGGATCTGCCATGATCATGGCGAACTCAATGGGAATCGTCACAGAAACGTTTTCAGATAATTCACGGGCTGAGGCGTTATCGGTAATTTCAATGTTTATTGCCATTGGGTCCATTTCTGGGCCAGCACTGGGTGGGCTGATTATGTCAATTTCATCCTGGCGCTGGATTTTTCTCTTCAACGTGCCCATTGGCATCATTATTTTAATCTTTGGTTGGCGAGTGTTGCCATTTACAAAAATTGATCGAACACTTGTCAAAACGGTGTATCAGCAGGCGGATTGGCGCGGGCAAAATGTCTTCACCATCGGAATTCTTCTCTTTTTCTCCAGCAGTTTATTTTTTAACACGCATACGCCAGTGGCCATGCTAACGGGGGTGGTGGCGCTCGTTTTAGGAAGTGTGATTACACTCTATAGCTTTAAAGTGGATGGCGAATCGAAAAATCCGTGGATCGATCCGACGATCCTTCATAATAAGGCGTTCATGGTATCGATCTTTGCGATGGCGCTGTCGATGCTGACAAACGCGATTTCTAACATTCTACTACCATTTTATTTACAAAGTTATAGCGGTTTGTCGCCGTTAGTAAGCGGTTTGATTATGGGCTTGCAAGCGGGCGTCATGCTGATTGTGACACCAATTGCAGGCGCACTTGCAGATCACTGGGATCGGATGAAGTTAACCATTATTGGCCTAGTTGTGCTGCTTATTTCGCAAATCGGTTATGCCGTTTATCCGCTCACCCTAAATTTGGTTATGATCATTTGGCCAATTGTTTTAAACGGAATCGGGATGGCACTGTTCCTTTCACCAAATAATGCCATTACGATGTCATCTGTCAGTTCACGCTTGTCGGGTGTCTCGGGTTCATTCAATTCATTTGCCCGGACGATCGGGATGACGGTCGGCATTAGTTTCGGGTCAACATTATTGTTTGCCCAATTACCAAACGTGAAACACGTTAGTCAAGCGCTGGGGATGACCTTTGTTGCGGCCTTTCAACGGGTCTTTTGGTTTGCAATTTTCATTTCGGTGCTTGCACTACTGATCGTGCTTTATCGGGCTAGATCAGCCAAGACAGTTGGACAAGATTCACCGAAATAGTGCTGAAATTAAGAGCGCTCACCGTGTTTTTGATAATCCTTGGACGGGTTGTCAAAACATGGTGAGCGCTTTTGTTGATTACAGCGATGTGGTGGGCGCAACGATCGTGCCGAACCGATCCTTCCAAATGCTGGCGTGGTGGGCCTTGATTTGTTCGGCGGAGAGAAGGGCAGAATCGCAAGTGGTAATGCCATCTAAAAGGATCGAGACGGTGAAGCCGAGGTGAAAGGCGACCCGAATGGTGGTATCGACGCAGAATTCAACCTGAGCACCACAGATTTCAATGTGTGTCAGCTGATTCATGTTAAGAAAGTCATTGAGACCGGTTTGATAAAACGAATCGGGGCGTGTTTTGATGAAATAAGTATCTGAACCCTGAGCGTCAATGTCTGAAAACAACTGCCAACCAGCTGACGCCACTTCCATACCAGGCTCGGTGTGTTGAATGAAAACGATTGGTTTGTGGTCGGCCCGGTATAAGTTGATCCGCTGATTAATGACGGCAACTGTTTGAGTTCGGTGGGCAATGTCTTGTAAACCAGCTTGCATATCGATAATAATGAGTGCGTCAGCCATGAAAAGACTCCTTTGTGGGTGGATGAAATGACAACAAATTCGGGTTAATCGAGATCCTTTAGTAATTGCGTAACTGCTGAAGTGACCTCTTCATCAACGGTCTTGTGATCCAAAAGGTCCACGATTTGAGTGGCAATCAATAAATCATTTTGTTCATGTGATGTTTCCGCAATAAAGAAGTAGATTTTGATAAAGATTTCAAGTTGGTGACCAGTGTCAGCGTCACCCTGTAAGGCCTGCTGGGTGATGTGCTTAATTGACGTGGCAAGTTTTCGTTCCCGACGTTTTGCCGTTCTAGCATTAGTAATGGTGGGTAAAAATAGTGCTGTACAGACGGCTAGTATTTCCGCAGCGGCGGTGACCCATTCGGAAAGTGGTCCGATTTCCATGAGGAAAAACTCCTTTCAAAAAGCAATGTTTGATTCACATTATACGCCATGAGCGGATGAAACCTAGTGACACCTAGATAGAAGACACTAGTGTTTAACTATTAAGAATAAATGAGACGGCGTTTGACACCAACTCGATAGCATAAGGCAAGGTTGTATTAATGCTCGACATTAAGGCTCCACAACAGTATGATTAAATGAAAATAAAATGAGAATGCGGGCCATGTGTAAGAATTTAGAACGGAAGAAGGCTGTCTGAATGAACCTTAAATCACCACTCTTTAACTATGACGCCAATCCAAATAGTGTCGTATCGCCAACCGAAGATCCTGAATTTACGGGGTTTGCGAAATGCTTATTTGCCTTTGTGGAGGACAAGGATTTACAAACCTTCTTTGAGGATTATGACGTTGAACAGGTCTTTCAATTCGAGAACATTACGAAACAGTTTCCGATTTGGCGTCTCACAATTGAAAATGAAGCAATCATGGTTGCGCAGGCACCACTTGGAGCGCCCGCTGCGGTGCAGTTTTTAGATTATTTAATTGGGCATGGTGCCAAGCAAATAATCAGTTTAGGCAGTTGCGGCGTACTGACAAAGCGACCGGAAGCAGCGTTCTTGGTTCCGTTTACGGCATTACGCGATGAGGGAACCTCTTATCACTATCTTCCGGCGGCGCCGACGATTAAACTTAATGAAACCATGCAAACAACGATTGAACGCCAAATCAACCGAACGGGTAGGACGACGAGCCGCGTCAAGACATGGACAACGGATGCGTTCTTTCGTGAGACTCAGGCCCTGATTGAAGAATATCGGGCGGCGGGGTACGAGACGGTCGAAATGGAGTGTGCCGCGCTGGCTGCTTGCGCTGAATTTCGGCAGGTTGCGTTTGGTCAATTTTTCTTTACGGCAGATAGTTTAGCGGATAGTAATAATTATGATAAACGCGGTTGGGGTTTTTCGGCACGCCAAGAGGCCTTACAAATGGGCTTAGCAATCTTGTTACATTTGGAATGATATGGGGCCGTAAAACGGAATCAGGGGCATCTTAAAAAACGAAGCGCAAATGAAAAGCCCGCCAGATGGCAGGCTTTGCGAAAACTATTCAATGATCAATTCTTCAGTCCATTTCTCATTTGTAGGCTCCTTTGCGTCGTTCAGCAAGCCAATGGTTAGTTCGCCAAAGTAGTCATGCGCCCCATTTTTCAATTCAGATGGATTTAGTTTGAATGCTAACTCATTGTTAGCCCGGACAACTAATTCGTTGATGTGGCGACCGTAAGGAATGTCGACGTGAAAATAGATTGAGCCTAAACTTTCGTGGCCGACCGGTGAGTCAGCGACCAACTTGATCCAGAATTCCGGACCGTAAGGCTTTCCACTAGGGGAGACCACTTTAAAGGTCGCAGTTTTTCCAGCACGAATGATTTCCGGGAAACTATCAACCCGATTTTTAGGATAAACATAGCGGTCACTAAGTAAGCGGTCCTGCTTAGTGGTGTTTTTTACGACTAACTGTGTTGTCCAATCTGCCATAGGCGAATGCTTCTTTTTATGAGGAATTTGTGTCCCATGCTGGCCAGCTGTGAGGACACTTTGTAGGTTACACCGCGCGTGAAAACGCAACAAAAAATCTGCTTTAAAGGCTGCACTAGTTGAAATGCCTGAGTGGTTGAAAAGTTTGATTTAGATAATAATCAAGTGAAGCTGTGAGGTATAATGATTTTGTAAATGAATCATAAAGAATGAGGGTGTCCTGGTTGGGCCCACTACCGTCACTACATGAAGTTGTTGGTGTTCTACTAGCGATAAATTGTGTCTACATTTGCTTTCACTTAGTTTATTGGCATAGCCACCGGTTTAGACAATGGCTCAATCACTTTTCACGAGCCGAAATCTTTGATCGGGTGTTTTTGGCGATCTTTATTTTTCAACATGTTGCGGGAATTTTGTACGGTCTATATCGTGGAATAGGACGTTAATGCGATGGCAATTGTAATCATCATTATTACAGCTGGACTGATTACCGGAATGCTCATGAAGATAACCGACCGGAAATCGCTGAATTTAAATGTGATTTTTGTGGTTGGCACAGTTATTGCGGCGATTGTGGTTTACCTTGTCAATGAAGTTTTAAGGTGACCTGGATTTAGTCGCACGTTAAAGAAAAGCCAAGCGTACTCCTTGATTAAGGGAGTGCTTGGCTTTTTCGATGCAAAAGTGATTCTGTAGGAGCAATGAGTAACCGTGCGTAGGTCGGTTGTGAAACCTCGTTTAGCTCAATTGGGCAATGTGTCTGTTGGTTAGTTGTTGATATTGTAAATAGAGTGCCGTGAACCGTGAATCACTTTTAGCTTCCCATGGTTTAGGGCTTCCGGCAAAATGCAGGATAACGGTCTGCTGCATAACCCAAGCAAGCGTGTGTTCGCCCATGCTGCGGATTTGATACGTCATAAATTGACGCGTGTCATAATTCCAAATTTCTTCAGGAATTTCGACGATGTGGCTGTGATATAAGTGATTAAGGACGTCTTGATCTGGTAAGAGGAGCTGGTCATGATAGGTTTCGATGGTCTGCTGAATCGCACTCGCTTGAATAATTTGCCGGGTTTTGTTCAAATCCATTAAGAGCACACCAGTGTTGTAATACTTCCCCTCAGTATTGAGCCGTAAATTATTGATTGGTGTGACAGCATCAAGCAAACCGGTGTGAGAGGCGGCCGCCATCATTGCGTCACCCAAATCAAAGGTCCACAGGGGTGAAAGGTCATTAATAATCAAGGTGTCAGGGTCAAGATAAATAATGCGACTCACATCATCTGGCAAGAAGTCACCAGCGAGTAAACGAAAGTACATTTCTGATGGATAATCATGGATTGTCGTAATCTTTTGCGTGTCAAAGACCTGATCAATTTGAATGGCAGTGAAGTGCCAGTTGAAACTCTGTACAAACGTTGATAATTCCTGAATTTGCGCTGGAGTAATTGTTTTATGGAGTAAATAGATGTGAAATTCATAAGCACGGTTATTGGCCGCCAGGGATGTCAACGCGGTCTTTAGCGGCATAAGATAATTTTGATTTAGCGTGACTAGGATATTGATCGGTGACATGAGTGAGGCTCCTTCTGAAATGAGTTGATCCAATTGAATTGTAGCATAATTGAAAAAATAACAGGGTGAGGAGCGGTTGAGCTAGGTTATAAGTCAATTAAATGATAAACAAGCACTTTGAATTTCAATGGCTATTTTTATTCCGTCTTATGGCCGGTTACTATGATAATTAGGGGCTGGTTTAATTGCAGTCGAATATACGTTTCGCACAATTTAATTGTGCTGTGCTACTCTTGTTGGGTGGTACTCTTAAATTTCAAGACCTCAGCAAGGAGATAAATAAAGATCCTCAAGAAAGCTGCTTCGAGGCCTTTAGTAATATGGTTCTAAACAATAGTAAAGGAAGTCATCATCATGTCAAAATATTATAAGGTGTTTGTTACATGGCTTGTGTTTATTGCGTTAGTTCTTACCGAAAACTATTGGACACCAGCAGGATTTCTCAAGAATCCAGCAGTTTCGATTATTTTTGATGAAATAATTCTTATTTTGGTTGTTGTTGCTTTAAATGTTTTTTGGCTCAAACAAGAAATAAGCATTAAACCGACTGTATCGATTAAAGAGCAACTGGCCGTTACCTGGTTGCCTTTGGTTGCGTACTTGTTTTTAAACATTACCGCCGTTTCTTTTCTTTCACATATTGGTCGCAGTAAGCCAATTGGAACATTATTATTATTCTATGCAGCGGCAGTTTTGGTGGGCATAGCCGAAGAATATCTTTTCAGAGGGCTAATCATTTCGACAATTTTGTCATCATTCAATAAAATTACGTATAAAAGTGTTATGTATGCCGCGATTATCTCTAGTTTGACCTTTGGTCTAACGCATGGCATTAATCTTACAAGCCAAAGTGTTTTGGCAACAGTGGTTCAAGCGGCTTCGGCGGCTATGACTGGGTTCTTGTCAGCGGCCATCTTGCTACGGACTGGTAGTATTTTATGGCCAATGCTTTTTCACGCAATGAATGATGGTATGACGTTTATTGCGGCTGGAATTGGGGACAGCAAGATTGTTTCACTTAGCCCTGTTTACTTAGTTCCTTTATTATTAGGATTTTGGTTGTTACGTAGATCTAAATTCTTTGATAAAAATGGAGATTCAACTGAGTCTTTTACGAACTTTTCGAGAAAAATAACCGATCACATTTCTAACTAAAATTCCAAAGAAAGGCTCTAACTTCCTAATGTTGTAGGAAGTTAGAGCCTTTTTGTGATTAATGATTCCGTTTCTTAATTACAAATAAGGTGGTGACACCAGCTAAGATGATAATGCCAATGATGCTGGTTGTGTAACCAATTGCACTGGTACTTGGTAAACTAGCGTGACGCGTGTTGTCACCTTTGCTAGTTTGTTGTGCAGGCGTGTTTGATGAGTTATTGCTTGAAGAATCTTTTTTAACAAGGGTAGCAACAATAGATTGACCATTACTGCTTTGTGAATTTGATTGACCAGCAGTCGATGATTGACCATTCGAAGTTACGCTTGAACTCGATGAAGAACTCCCAGAAACGCTTGAACTAGCGACGTCGCTAGAATTGGAGGAAGAACTGCTTGAACCATTTGAACTCGAACTTTCAGAACTTGATGAAGCGGCGGGATCATAAGTGACAGTCACAACGTTAGCGCCATCACCGTCCTTGTCAACCTTATACGAACTTGGTTGATTAGCGGCAATGGTGTAGCCATCAAAACTAGGCTGATCAATCGTGATGGTCTGACTGAACTTGGTATCAATTGTCTTAGAGCCTAACTTTTTGCCATCAGAAGCAACGTAGTTAACGGTCACCGTTTCATCGTTTGGAATCAGAGTAGTATTAAAAAAATATTTTCTGCCATTCTCGACAGTTCCAGCGAAATATCCGGTTTCATTGGCTATGTCAAGATAATTATCAATATTTGTGGCATTGGGAATGGTAGCAATCATTTGTGCATACGACGCAGTATGAGGACCAGTAATTCTCTCCGCGAGAAAAGAATTATTGTTATCAATAGTGTATCCAACTTTAGATACGTGAATGAACGTGTAACGCTGGCCTTCCGCGAAATGTTGAGAGACAGATGGAAACGCAGTTGTATCGGAATCACTGTTTTTCCAAGTATAGGTTATGGTAATACTATTTGGATCTGGAGCAGCGAACGCAGGAAAAGAAAATCCTAAAGTAACGACGAATATTAAAAGAGCTAATATACTTCGGAAAGTTTTCGAACTTTTCATAATAACCATCCTTAAAAAATATTTTGTACAACATAACTTTAACACACGATTAAAAAAATCATGGCGAAAATAGTTTTTATACTTAACTATTTTTTAAAAAAATGGTCTTCAATAACTGAAGTGGGCGCAGTTTGTACTGCTATTCAGTATTTATTTCTATTTGAGATTTAAGAAATGGCAGAACATATGATGAGTGCACTTGATTTGGTATACCAATTTAAGGGATATTCGAGACCTCAAAAGAGGCTTGCGCAAAATTTGCGCAAAATGTTTTTTTATTTCAGTGATTATTCAGTGATTGGTCAAAATCAAAAAAAATAAGCCAAGCCCATGATATAAAAGGGTTTGGCTTACTTTTTTCTCTTCTTCGTGACCGTTCAATAACGGGTCAAAAAGGAGACGACAGGATTTTAGATAATCTATAAACGCCTGTTTAAC